>JAGWPE010000105.1 GCA_028870635.1 Gammaproteobacteria bacterium
CAGGTCATCGAGCGTCTTCTGGAAGTCGACCGTCGGCTGGCGGAAATAATGCTGCAGCACGAAGTTGTGGAAATCCAGCACTTCGCCCAGCTTTCCCGCGAAGCGATCGCGCTGGAAGAGATCTGCGACACGCACGGCGCGGCGCGCCACTTTGTCCTCGTAGGCCGGCCCGATGCCGCGGCCCGTGGTGCCGATGGCGTTGGGTCCGCGAGCCTGCTCGCGCGCTTTGTCGAGGAGAATGTGCGAGGGCAGGATGAGCGGACAGAACGGCGAGATGCGCAGCCGCTCGAACACGGGCACGCCCTGGTCCATCAGCGTGCGGCTTTCCGCAAGCAATGCCTGCAGCGAGAGCACCACGCCGTTGCCGATGAAGCAGCGGACGTCCTCGCGGAGGATACCGGAGGGAATCAATGAGAGGATGGTCTTGCGGCCGCCGATGACCAGCGTATGCCCGGCGTTGTGTCCGCCCTGGAAGCGCGCCACCGCCGAGGCGCGTTCGGTCAATAAGTCAACTACTTTCCCTTTGCCCTCGTCCCCCCACTGGGTGCCGATAACGATCACAAATTTACCCATATGTCCTCGTCTATTGGCGCAAAGTCGCCTGCGGCGCTTTGCGCGGCCAGCCCTCTTGCAGGACTCGATCCCGCGGCCCAGGGAGCGGCCCTGGGCCGCTCACTCAATTGCTTTCGGACAGGGCCCGAATTGAGCCGGCTAATGTAGCTTGGTGCCTGGGCCTGGGCTCGGGCGCGTTCGCGGGATCTCGTAGCTCGGTATCTGCTGTGTGATGCAGTGGATACCGCCGCCGCCGAGGAGGATCTCGCGGGCGGGAATGCCGACGATCAGCCTCCCGGGGCACGCCCGCCGCAGCACCGCGGCAGCCTGCTCGTCCGTGCGCGGATCGAGCAGAGGCATGATGATCCCGCCGTTGGCGAGGTAGAAATTCACGTAGCTCGCCGCCAGCCGGTCACCGGCGTGACGCCGCTTCATCGACTCGCTCGGCACGAGCCCGCGCGCCTCCTCGGCCGTCATGTGGAGCGGCCCGGGCATCGGAACCTTGAAGACCTCCAGGCGCCGGCCCTGCGCATCGCGCGTATCGTTCAGACGCTCCCAGGCATCGAGGGAGATTGCGTGCTGCGGATCGCTCTCGTCGTCCGTCCACGTCAGGCACACCCTGCCGGGGCCTGCGAAGCAGGCGAGATTGTCGACATGGCCGCTCGTCTCGTCGTTGAAAACGCCCTTGCCCAGCCAGATGAACTGATTGACGCCGAGGTAATCGCGCAGCACCGCCTCCGCCTGCTCGCGGGTCATCCCGGGATTGCGGTTGGGGTTGAGCACGCATTCTTCCGTCAGCATCGCGGTGCCCTGCCCGTCCACGTGGATGGCGCCGCCCTCGAGAACGATCGGCGCGGCGTAGCGATCCCGCATCTCCCTGCCGAAGGCGTCGGAGGAGATCTCGCGCGGAATCGTCAGGTCCTTCGTGAAGGGCTGGTAGAGACCACCCCAGGCGTTGAAGCGCCATTGCACGCTGCGCAACGTATCCGGCTGCTCCGAGACCAGGAACGTGGGCCCCGTATCGCGCACCCAGATGTCATCGTACTCGATGCTCGCGACCTGGACTCCCGGCGGCGCGATCTCTCTCACGCTCTGCACGAGCGGCGGGCTGACGCCGAGGCGCACCGGCTCGAAGTGGCGAACGGCCGCCGCGACCTTGAGCACGGCCTCCTGCGCGGGCTTCGCGCCCTCGCGCCAGTTGTCGGTGCGCTCGGGCCAGAGAAGCCAGGTGGCATCGTGCGGCTCGAACTCCGCGGGCATCCAGTAGCCTTCGGCGGCGGGGGTCTTCTCCCGCAGGTCGAAAGTCGCCTGATCCACGGTTTCCCAATACTCTTCGCCGAGCAAATCTTCTTCTTCGGGTGTCATGGTCGCAGCCTGCTGTGTTTGAACCCGTAGAGGGCATAGATCGCGGCGCCGAGCGCCGTCCACACCACGAGCCTGATCCAGGTGGCATTGGAGAGGAAATAGGTCATGCCGACGCACACCAGCGCACCGAGCGGGCAGATGAGCCACGCCGCCGGAACACGAAAGGGCCGGTGGACCTCCGGGCGGGTGTGGCGCATCACCAGCACCCCGATACACACAACCGCGAATGCCAGCAGGATGCCCATGGAAATCAGGTCTGCCAGCACATCGAGGGGAAATACTCCGGCGATCAGGGCCGCACCGACACCCGTAACCACGGTCGCCACGTGCGGCGTCTTGAAACGGGGATGACAGCGGCTCATCGCCGGCGGCAACAGCCCGTCATCGGCCATCGAGAGCAGAATGCGCGGCTGCCCCAGGAGCGAGGTCAGAATCACGGAGGTCATGCCGGCGATGATGCCCAGCTTCAGGAACACGCCGAGCCACGCGAGGCCCGCATGCGCATCGAGCGCCACCGCAACCGGCTCCGCGTCGTTGAGCTTGAAATAGGGCACCATCCCGGTGATCAGGGCCGCCATGGCCACATAAAGCACCGTGGAGACCACCAGCGTGCCGATGATTCCTATGGGCAGGTCGCGCTGCGGATTGCGCGCTTCCAGCGCCGTGGTCGATGCCGTATCGAACCCCACGTATGAGAAAAAGATGATGCCCGCGCCCTGCAGGACACCGGTCCAGCCGAAGTGGCCGAAAGTGCCCGTGTTGCGCGGGATGTAGGGATGCCAGTTGCCCGGATCCACGTACTTCAGGCCCGCCACCACGAAGATCACGATGACCCCGATCTTCAGCGCCACCATGAAATTGGTGGCGCTCGCCGTCTCCCGGATGCCGATGTAGCAGAGCGCGCTCATCGCCGCCACGATCAATACCGCGGGCAGATTGATGATCGCGCCCGTCGCGACCAGGTGTCCGGCGGCGCTTTCCTGCAGCGGGGCGTTGACCCAGATCGCCGGCAGATGAATGTGCGCCTCCGCAAGGAGGTTGATCACGTACGCGGACCAACTCACGGCCACTGCGGAGGCCGATATGGCGTACTCGAGCAGCAGATTCCACCCGATGAACCAGGCGGTCGCCTCGCCGAGCGTGGCATACGTGTAGCTGTAGGCGCTGCCCGGCACCGGCAGGAAGGCCGCGAACTCGGCGTAGCAGAGCGCCGCAAGCCCGCTGCCGAAAGCGGCGATGAGCAGTGACAGCGTGACGGCGGGTCCCGACTGATTGGCCGCCACCGTGCCGGTGAGCACGAAGATGCCGGTGCCGATGGTCGCGCCGATGCCGATCGACATCAGCGACCAGGCGCTCAAAGCCTGCTTGAGGCGCTCCGCCCCGGCCTGCTCGCGCGGCTGGACGGGTCGGATCGCGAGAAGCTGGCGGATCAGGGAGGGCTTGGCCACCGGCTGCCGGGCGCCGCTTTCGGTCGCATCGTACATCGGCGCCAGTTTCGCACACTCGTCCGCTTCGCGCATTCAGCCCGCGGGAGGGGGCGTGCGGCCGCGCGGAGCGGGTGGCCTGCCGCAAAAGACGGCCGCCGGCCCGGGCCCCAACACGAGCTGTGATAGCATTTCCAGCCCGCCGGGGCGCCCATGAGACGCCCGGCCGACTGAAGTTCCCGCGAGGAGTCCACGTAATGTCCACGGCTGCGCCCCTGAAGCTCACGCCACCCGCCCAGGGGGCCAAGATCACCCTGCGCGACGGCAAGCTCGTCGTCCCCGACAATCCGATCATCCCTTTCATCGAGGGCGACGGCACCGGCCCGGACATCTGGCGCGCCA
>JAGWPE010000106.1 GCA_028870635.1 Gammaproteobacteria bacterium
CGCGGCATCGTCACAGCCATCAGCGGCAACAGCCTTTCCGTAGCCGGTGCGACATACCTCTATTACGCGGGTTACTGCGTCAGCAACCTCTGTTACACGTACGTTCCGACCGCTACCGTCAATGTGGGCTCTTCCACATTGGTCACGCAGGACAACGTGGCGGCCTCCGGACTCTCGACGCAGGCGATATCCGTCGGCTCCCAGATCGATGCGGTGGGCCTGGGGCCGACGACCGCCTCCGGCACGCTGACGCTCGATGCCACGAAGGGCCTGATCCGCCTGCAGCCCACCCCGATCTGGGGCGCGCTCAATTCCGGCACGGCCGGCTCGGCCACCCTCACCCTGCAGTCGATGGGAACGACGGACTTCCCGGCAAGTGACATCAATTTCGCAGGGACGGGCACGGCCAGCGCCAACGACGCAACAGCAGCGAGCTACGTCGTCAATACCGGGACCATCGATGAGAGCGCGACCGCCGCCGGCACGCTGCTCAGGATGGACGGTTTCCCCACGCCTTACGGCTCGGCGCCTCCCGACTTCGATGCGACCGCGGTAACGGCGGCCACATCGGAGCCCTCGAATCTGATCATCGAATTCAGCAACGGCAGCGGCACCACGGCCCCATTCACTTCCTATGACAGCACGAGCCTGGCGCTGAACCTCGCCAATGCCACCACGGCGGAAGTCGTGACTGGGCCGCAGACCACGCAGCTCACCGGTACGCCCGCCATCACGATCTCCGGCGGCAATCAGTTCGCCATCGGCAACTCCAAGAACGGCGTCTCGTCGTTCAGCACCCCGAGCGGCTTCGCGAGCGACCTCACCAGCACCTTGAACGGCTCGACTTCCGTATACCGGGTCGTCGCCATCGGCTCGTACGACGCGTCGACCAACACGTTCACGGCATCGCGAGTCGACGTGGCGCTCGAGTAGGCCGGCATGCCCTGGAAACGGCGCCCCTTCGGCGGGCGCGGTTGCGCCCGCGCCCTGAACATCGCGGACCTGCGCGAGATCGCGCGCCGACGAGTGCCGGGATTCGCCTTCGAATACGTCGAGGGCGGCGCGGAAGACGAAGCGACCCTGCGGCGCAACCGGGAGGCGCTCTCGGCGTTGCGCTTCGTGCCGCAGACCCTCGTCGATACTTCCGGCCGGAGCCTGGAGACGACGGTCTTCGACCGGCGATCGAGCGCGCCGCTCGCCATCGCGCCGACCGGCCTCAACGGCATGTTGCATCCGGGGGGCGACATCGCCCTCGCTCGCGCCGCGGCAGGTTTCGGGATTCCCTACACGCTGAGCACGCTCTCGACTACCCGTCTGGAGGATGTGGCGGCCCAGGCGGGGGGACGGCTCTGGATGCAGCTCTACGTCATGAAGAACCGCGTCATCGCCGAGGACATCATGGCCAGGGCGGCGGCGGCCGGTTTTGAGGCGCTGCTATTCACATCCGATGCCAACGTCTTCGGCAGCCGGGAATGGGACAAGCGCAATTACGCGAGGCCCGGAAAGCTGCGCTTGCCAGCAGTGCTCGATGCAATGCGCCACCCGCGCTGGCTCATCGATGTGCTGCTGCGCAAGGGCATCCCGCAGTTCCACAACATCGAGGCTTTTCTGCCCGCAGGTGCGGCGAGCGCGGTCGGCGGCAGCACCATCATCCCGCAGATGTTCGAGCCCACCATCACGTGGACTGACATCGCCTGGATACGCCGGCACTGGCCCGGGAAGCTCCTCGTCAAAGGCGTACTGAGTGTCGAGGATGCGCGCCGCGCGGCCGATGCCGGGTGCGACGGCATCGTCCTCACCAACCATGGCGGCCGCCAGCTCGACTACTGTGTGGCGCCCATCGAGGTGCTCGGGGAGATCGCCGCAGCCGTCGGGGACCGGCTGACGATCATCATAGACAGCGGCTTTCGCCGCGGCAGCGACGTCGCCAAGGCCCTCGCCCTGGGCGCACACACCGTCATGATCGGGCGCGCAGCCCTCTATGGACTGGCAGCCGACGGCGAGCGCGGCGTGCGGCGCGCGCTCGACATGCTCGCCGTCGAGCTCGATCGCGTTCTCGGCCAGCTCGGGTGCCGCTCCGTGGCGGACCTGCGAGCCTCGCTGCTGCGCTAGTCAATCGGAAAAACGGCCTGTGGCCGTTTTTCGGACATCAGCTTCGTTGCCGCCGGCAAAAGGCGCGGCTTTTGCCGGCGGCGCCGTGCCACGATCGCCCGTCCGATAAGCTTGCTAGGCCGCCAGCACGCCCTTGGCCTTGGCGGAATGCGTTGCGATCGCATCCATCAGGCCGGGCGAGAGGCAGTCATACGGCTCGAGTCCCAGCTCCTTCAGGCGGGCACGCACCTCTCCCATCCGCGCGGGCGCGAACCCCGCCTCGATGATGGAGGAGACGAACGCGGCGAACTCCGGCGCCGCCCAGCCCTGCTCGCGGAAGAGCTCCGGGTGCACGAAATCGAACCCGTAGAAGGGGTGATTCTTGTTCTCGATCCGGCCGTACATGTGCACGCCGCAGCCCGTGCAGGCGTAGCGCTGGATCGGGGCGTTGGTATCGACGATCTTCAGCTTCTGCGCATTCGCGGTCACCGAAAGCTTGTCGCGCGGCACTACCGCCACCAGTGAGAAGAGCGCCCCTTGCGGCTTCCAGCACTTGGTGCAGCCGCAGACGTGATCGTATGCGACGTTGCCCCCGAGGCTCACCGTCACGGGCGAGCTCGCGCACTTGCACGACAGCGTGCCGCCCGCGAACCCGGCATTGCCGGGCTTGACGCCGCGATCGACTGCCGGATGGATCGAGATTGCCATGTGTTTATCCTCGCAGTAGTTGTTGGCTTCAGAACGTCACGACGGAGCGGATCGACTCGCCCTTGTGCATGAGATCGAATGCGTCGTTGATCTTCTCCAGCGGCATCACGTGCGTGATGAGATCGTCGATGTTGATTTTCTTGTCCATGTACCAGTCGACGATCTTCGGCACATCCGTGCGGCCGCGCGCACCGCCGAACGCGGTGCCCTTCCACACCCGGCCCGTCACGAGCTGGAAGGGCCGGGTCTTGATCTCCTGTCCCGCCCCGGCGACCCCGATGATCACCGACACGCCCCAGCCGCGGTGGCAGCACTCGAGGGCCTGGCGCATGAGATCGACGCTGCCGACGCACTCGAAGCTGTAATCCGCGCCGCCGTCGGTGAGCGCGACCAGATGCTGAACGAGATCCCCGCCCACTTCCTTCGGATTGACGAAGTGCGTCATGCCGAAGCGCTCCGCGAGCGGCTTGCGCCGCGGATTCAAGTCGACGCCGATGATCTTGTTGGCGCCGACCAGGCGCGCCCCCTGGATGACGTTGAGACCGATGCCGCCCAGGCCGAACACGACGACGTTGGCGCCCGGCTCGACCTTCGCGGTATTGATGACGGCGCCGACACCGGTGGTCACGCCGCAGCCGATGTAACAGACCTTCTCGAACGGCGCATCCTCGCGAATCTTCGCAAGGGCGATCTCCGGCAGCACCGTGTAGTTGGAGAACGTCGAGCAGCCCATGTAGTGATGCACCATCTGCCCGCCGATGGAGAAGCGGCTGGTGCCGTCGGGCATCACGCCTTTGCCCTGGGTCGCGCGGATGGCCGTGCAGAGGTTGGTCTTGCGCGAGAGGCAGGACTTGCACTGGCGGCACTCGGGTGTGTAGAGGGGAATGACGTGATCACCCTTCTTCAGGGAGCTGACCCCCGGCCCGACGTCGACCACGATTCCCGCGCCCTCGTGGCCGAACACCACCGGGAACAGCCCCTCCGGGTCAGCGCCCGAGCGGGTGAATTCATCGGTGTGACATACGCCGCTCGCCTTGATCTCGACCAGGACCTCCCCGGCCTTCGGGCCTTCGAGGTCGAGAGTCACGACTTCGAGCGGCTTGCCCGCCGCATATGCAATGGCTGCTTTGGTTTTCATGGGAAGTGCTCAGGATTCCAGGAGCCCCATCACGGGTGGGGCACGAGTTTAGCCGCGGATCCGGCGGAAGCCGCCAGGTGCCGCGGACCAGCGGCACCTGCGCGGGGCTGTTGTTCCAATACGGAACAATCCCCTGCGCCGCTGTACCGGATTCGATGCTCGCGGGAGCGGGGCTGCGGAGCATGGCATAATCCCCCGCTCGAGAGAGAGGGGGACTCCATGCTGCAGCCGATCGGCAGTCACGCCCGCTATATCCAGTCGGTATTGCGGGGTACCGCGCGCGACGAGGGCCAGGGGACGCCTGATTACGTGAAGCGCTCCTGGCTGCGCTGCCTCACGCAATACCACCTCGATCCGCAATCCCAGCGGGAGCCGTATGTGCTGCCCCGGGACGAGCGCCTGGCACGCAAGGAACGCAACCTCGAGCTGGTCTCTTTCGCCGATGCCGAGATGGCGCATCTTTACCACCAGCTCGCCGGCTCGGGCTATTCCATCATTCTCACGGACCGCGACGGGGTGCTCCTCGACTATTACGGGGATCTCAGCTTCCGTAATGCCGCCTTCCGTACCGGCCTGGTGCTCGGGGCGGTCTGGAGCGAGGAGCACGGCGGCACGAACGGCATGGGCACCTGCCTGTTCGAGCGAGCGCCGCTGATCATACACCGCGACCAACACTTCTTCTCGCGCAACACGGGCCTCACCTGCTGCGCGGCGCCGATCTTCGACTACCGCGGCGATCTGGTGGCAGTGCTCGATGCCTCCGGAGAATCCGACCGCGCGCAGCAGCACACGCTGGTACTGGTCAACATGTCGGCGCAGATGATCGAGAATCGCCTCTTCCTCTACCGCTTCAAGGACGAGTTCGTGGTGCGCTTCCACAGCCGGCCGGAGCTCGTCGGCACCTGGGGCGAAGGCATCATCGCGCTCGATGCCGCCGGTGCGATCGCGGCACTCGATCGCAACGCCCTCTTCCAGCTCGGAGTCAAGAATGCGGCCGAGCTCACCGGGGCGCCGCTCGAGCGGGTGTTCAACATCTCACTCAGCGCGCTCGTCGGCCGCAGCCAGAAGAAGTCCTTCCACCCCCTGCCCATCTACGACGCGCGCCACGGCGGCCGGTTCTTCGCCATCGCGCAGGCGCCGCAGTCCAAGCGGGCCCTCGGCAGCAAGCAGCGGGTGGCGCGCATCGAGGAGCTGCCGCTGCCCGATCCCGGACGCAGCCCGCTCGATGAGCTCGACTTCGGCGACCCGATGATGGCGCGCAACATCCAGGCCGCCCGGCGCACGCAGTCGCGGGAAGTTCCCATCCTGCTCCTCGGCGAGTCGGGGACCGGCAAGGAGTTCTTCGCCCGCGCCATGCACGCCTCGAGCGACCGCGCCGACAAGCCGTTCGTCGCGGTCAACTGCAGCTCCCTGCCCGAGGCACAGCTCGAGCAGGAGCTCTTCGGCCGGCCGTCCAGCGCACGAGGTACCGCCCAAGCCGTTCCGCCGGCGCCTGCGGCCGTGGCCGCGCCAGCGGCACCTCAGGGCGAGGCCCCCGCCGCTGCCGGGAAGGCGGATGCCGAGGAGGACCTCGGGCGCATCGTACAGGCGAACGGTGGCACCTTGTTCCTAGATGACGTTGGGGAACTGCCCCTGGAGCTGCAGGCGCGGCTGCTGCATGTGATCGAAGAGCGGGAGGTGCTGCGGCCCGGCGGCGAAGCGCCCGTTCGAGTCGACGTGCGGGTCGTGAGCGCGGCGCGCGGCGGCCTGCAGGAAAAGGTACGCCGCGGGGAATTCCGCGAGGACCTATTCTATCGCCTGCAGAGCCTCGTGCTGACCCTGCCGCCGTTGCGCGAGCGCAAGGACAAGTCGGCGCTCATCCGGCACATCTTCGCGCAGGAGAGTGCCGCCACCCCGTCGGTCATTCTCGGCGACGACCTGGCCGATGCGCTGCGCGCCTATGCATGGCCTGGCAACATCCGCCAGCTGCGCAACGTGCTGCGGGGCATGATCGCCATGCGCTCAGGCGACCGGCTCGACGGCAGCTGCCTCCCCGCCGACTACGGTGTCGGCGAGCCGGAAGCAGTTCCGCCCGAGGATTGCGAGCTGCCGCCCGAGGCCCAGGGCCTGAATCCGCTCGAGAAGGCGGAGCGCGGCGCGCTCCTCAAGGAGATCGAGGTGCACCACGGCAACATCAGCCGTGTCGCACAGAAGCTCGGGATCGGACGCAACACACTCTACCGCAAGATGCGCCGGCTCGGCATCACCCTACCGCCGCGGCATTGACGCGCGCAAACCCCTGATGTCGCGTGGCGCTGCCCTCGTGCCGCGATGCGCCCGAGGCTCTGTAGATCTCGGTCAGCGCCCGATGCTCCGATTGCGGTGCATCGGAAGACGCGATTCCGCATTACCTCGCGGCTGCATCATCCTTCGTGACTGGTCAGGTAAACGTAGACGTAGGCCGTGACGAGAAGCACGCAAACGCCGCAAACGAGAACCGTCGCGCACGCGGCAGCCAGGTAGACGAAAACGTTTGCCGTCGACCCGCCATGGCCGCCTGTCCCGCCGAGCGCGTCGAACCACTCCGTGAGGAGTGCCGCGGTCGCGAGCAGGAAGGCCCACCGCCGCATGCAGGCGGTGAGGTCACCCCGCCTGCGCCGGTTGTAGCGGTAGGCGGCGATACGCTCCTCACGCGTTCCGTAGTTCACGTCCTTCATCAGCCGGAACGGCGAAAACCAACGCATCAGTGACTCGAGCATTCGCATTCCCGTTGTCGATTCGGCGCCGCCCACGATCCTGCGCCGCCCGCCGCCCCGCGCGCCGCAGCGCGCTTCTCAATACACCTGTCAGGGTAGACGGTCGAAGGGCATCCATGTTCCAACCCGCCCCATAGCGGTGCTTCGCCCCAGGAAGTGGCGCATCGCGAGCGCGCGGTCCCAGCTTGAGCGACAATGCGGGCCATATCGGTGCGAGAGGACGGAGCGGCACATGTCAGACACAATCTTCGGCAAGATCCTGAGCGGCGCGATTCCCTGCCACAAGGTCTACGAGGACGAGCAGGTGTTCGCCTTCCTCGATATCAGTCCGCTCAGCACCGGCCACACCCTGGTCATCCCCAAAGAGCCCGCGCAGACCCTGGACGCGCTCTCCGACGAGTCTGCCGCCGCGCTAGGCCGCGTCCTGCCGCGCATCTGCCGAGCCGTGATAGCAGTCACCGGTGTGAGGGAATACAACGTGCTCGAGAACAATGGTGCAGGCGCCCACCAAGCAGTCGCCCACGTGCACTTCCACATCATCCCGAAGCCCAGCCACGGCGAAGGCTTGGGAATCGGCTGGCCCGCCCGGGCCCTGGACCAGAAAGCCGGCGCCGAGCTTGCCGCGAAGCTGCGGACGGCGCTGCGGTGAGCGCACAGGGCCGCCGCTTCGAGCCTCCGTCTTACGCGGACCGGTCGGTCTCCCCGGCCCGATCGCGGGGATCGGCGTAGATTACGGTTGCTCCCTGTGCCGCTCGCTTGTAGAATGCTCGGCTTCCTGGTGCGGGGTGGAGCAGTCTGGCAGCTCGTCGGGCTCATAACCCGAAGGTCGCAGGTTCAAATCCTGCCCCCGCTACCAATGATCTTGGAGACAGGGCCCCGCACAGGGGCTTTTTAATGCCCGCCGGCGACCGCCCGCGCGGGAAAGGGCCCTGGAACTCCGGGGCGACGTCTTGAGGCCCCGCCGTTCCGCGGGGCTTGTGGAATGGGCCTTGGGCCCATTTTTTGTTTGTGAAGCTCTGCCCTTGGCAGAGCTTCTGCGGTGCAGGGATGCACCGCCCGCGAATCAGGCACTTCTGTGCTTGATTCGACGGAGGAGAGTCCGGACATGCGCCGGACTCGCCGAGTCTGCAAAGTCCAGGATGGACTTTGCAGAGGAAGTATTGATGGACCGCTATGCGCGAGACGCTGCTGAGGATCATCGAGCCGGCCGTGAATGGCCTGGGCTACGAGCTGGTGGAACTGGAGTTCCAGGGCAAGCTGCTGCGGCTTTACATAGACCAGCCGCAGGGCGTGACGCTGGACGACTGCGAGAAGGTCAGCCGCCAGATAGGCGCGGTGCTGGACGTGGCGGACCCGATTCCCGGGGCCTATACGCTGGAAGTGTCCTCGCCGGGTCTGGACCGGCCGCTGCGCAAGCCCGAGGATTTCAGCGCGCAGTCCGGCAAACGCGCGCGCCTCGAGCTGACGCTGCCGCTCAACGGCCGCCGGCGTTTCTCCGGCACGCTGCGCGGGGTGGAAAACGCCGAGGTGCTGATCGAGGTGGATGGCGCCGTGTTCCGTTTGCCATTCGCGCAGATCGGCAAGGCGCGCCTCGCGCCCGAGTTTTGAGTTGCAACTGTTCTGGATGTGAGCACATGAACAAAGAGATCTTGCTGGTGGTGGACGCGGTTTCCAACGAGAAAGGCGTCGCCAAGGAAATCATCTTCGAGGCGCTGGAGGCGGCGCTGGCTTCGGCCACGCGCAAGAAGCACGGCGGCGAGCTGGACGCGCGCGTCGCCATTGACCGCGAAACCGGCGATTACGCCACCTTCCGGCGCTGGCTGGTAAGAGCGGACGACGAAGTTCTGGAATCGC
>JAGWPE010000107.1 GCA_028870635.1 Gammaproteobacteria bacterium
ATCCTCGCCATCGTGGGCGATGGGATGGCGGGCACGCCGGGCGTCGCGGCCAAGGTATTCAACTCCCTGGGCGCCGCAAGCGTGAATGTGCGCGCGATCGCTCAGGGTGCATCGGAACGCAACATTTCCGTCGTGGTCGACGGGCGATCCGCCACCCGGGCACTGCGCGCGGTCCACGCCAGCCTCTATCTCTCACCGCACACGATATCCGTCGGCGTCATCGGCCCCGGAACGGTGGGAAGGGTGTTCCTCGACCAGCTCGCCTCGCAGAGCGCGCGCCTGCGCGAGCAGTTCAAGATCGACCTGCGGGTCCGCGGCATCCTCGGCTCCAACCGCATGGTGCTGGCCGAGATCGGCATCCCGCTCGAGCACTGGCGCAAGGAATACGAGGAACGGGGCGTCCCGGCCGACCTCGAGCGCTTCATAGAGCACGTGCACGTCGATTACCTGCCGCATTCGGTGATCGTCGACTGCACGGCGAGCGCCGCGATCGCCGGCCACTATGCGCAGTGGCTGGGCGCCGGCATGCACATCGTGACACCGAACAAGAAAGCCAACAGCGCCGACCTCGCGTATTACCGCGCCATGCACGAGGCTCGCCGTGCCGGGGGCGCCCACTACCTTTATGAGGCCACGGTCGGCGCGGGTCTGCCGGTGGTGCACACGCTGCGGGACCTCAGGGAGACGGGGGACGAGATCACGAGCGTCGAGGGGATCTTTTCCGGAACGCTCGCCTATCTCTTCAACATCTATGACGGGCGCACCGCGTTTTCCGACATCGTGCGGGATGCGCGCCAGCGAGGCTACACGGAGCCCGACCCGCGCGATGACCTCTCCGGCATGGATGTCGCCCGCAAGCTCATCATACTCGGCCGCGAGATGGGGCTCGAGCTCGAGCTCGCCGACGTCAAGGTCGAGAGCCTGGTACCCGCCGGCCTCGAGTCCGGCTCCATCGAGGAGTTCATGGGGCGCCTGCCGCGGCACGATGCGGCGATGCGCGAGCGGCTGGAGAGCGCCCGCGGGCGCGGCAAGGTGCTGCGCTACGTCGGCCGACTGACCTGCGAGCGCACTTGCGGTGCGCAGCCGGCCGGCGGGCGGGGGACGAGGGGCGTGGCGACGGTGGGCCTGGTGGAGCTCGATGCCAAGCATCCCTTCGCCAACATCGCTCTCACCGACAACGTGGTGCGCTTCGCCACCCGCCGGTACTGCGACAATCCGCTCATCGTCCAGGGGCCTGGCGCCGGACCCGAGGTCACGGCCGGCGGCGTGTTCGCCGACCTCCTGCGCCTGTGCGCGTATCTCGGAGCGAGACTTTGAGCCGCACGCCCAATTGGGCCACTGCTTTCGCGCCGGCTTCCGTCGGCAACGTGGCAATCGGCTTCGACATCCTGGGTTTCTCGGTGGCGGCGCTGGGTGATCGCGTCACGGTGAGCCGGACCGAGGGCAGAGGCGTCACGATCACCGACATCACGGGCGTGGCGGGAGATCTGCCGACCGAGGCGGCACAGAACACCGCCGGGCGCGCGCTGCTCGCCATGCAGGAGGCGTTGCATCCGGGGTTCGGCTTCGCGATGCGCATCGACAAGGGCATTCCGCTCGGCTCCGGCCTCGGCGGCTCGGCCGCCTCCGCGGTCGGCGCGGTCGTGGCGGCCAACGCGCTGCTGCCGCAGCCCCGCGGCAAGCTCGAGCTGCTGAAGTACGCGATGCAGGGGGAGGCGGTGGCAAGCGGCTCGCTGCACGTCGACAACATCGCACCCTCGCTCTTCGGGGGTCTGGTGCTCACCGTCGGGATCGACCATCCCCGCGTGAAGCAGATTCCGGTTCCCGCTGGTGTCCGCGCCGTCATCGTGCATCCGCACATGTTCCTCTCCACACGCCAGGCGCGGGCAATCCTCAAGCGCAGCGTCGAGCTCTCCGATTTCGTCTGGCAGACCGCCAACCTCGCCGGCTTCATCTCAGGCTGCTACACCAACGATCTCGACATGATCCGCGCCTCCTTCGAGGACGTCGTCATCGAGCCGCAGCGCCAGGCGTTGATACCGGGCTTTCAAGGCGTGCGCCTCGCGGCCATGCAGGCTGGCGCGCTCGGCTGCTCGATCTCCGGCGCCGGGCCGACGCTCTTCGCCTGGGCGCTCGCGAAGGATGCGCATCGGGTGCTCGAGGCGATGCAGCGCGAGTTCGCGGCTGCCTCCGTCAGCATCGATGAGTGGCTGGTGGACGTCGGAGCCGAGGGCGCCCAGGTCATCGAGTCCGGCTGAGCATCATGCGGTTCAAGAGCACTCGTGACGAGCAGCTGACGGCGGGATTCGGCGAGGCCCTGGCGCAGGGACTTGCGCCGGACGGCGGACTCTACGTCCCGACCGAATGGCCGCGCGTGCAAGCGGGCTCGTTTTCCGCGCGCGAGAGCCTGGCAGGCATCGGAGCAAGGCTGCTCGCGCCCTTCGCCGCCGGCGATCCGCTCGCGCCGTCTCTGCCCGAGGTCACCGCCGAGGCTTTCGACTTCCCGGCGCCGGTGGTTGCGCTCGGCGGCGGCGGGCGCCTCGCGGTGCTCGAGCTCTTCCACGGTCCGACGGCAGCCTTCAAGGATTTCGGCGCGCGGTTTCTCGCGGCCTGTCTCTCGCGCCTGTGCGGTCCGGCAGCGCGCCCCCTCACCATCCTGGTCGCCACCTCGGGCGATACGGGCGGGGCGGTGGCGGCGGCGTTCCACGGCCGCCCCGGAATCGAGGTGGCGGTGCTCTTTCCCAAGGGGCTCGTCTCACCCACGCAGGAGCGCCAGCTCACCTGTTGGGGCGGCAACGTACGCTCCTTTGCCGTGCGCGGCACCTTCGATGACTGCCAGCGGCTCGTCAAGCAGGCGTTCCTCGACCGCCAATGGCGGCAGGAGCGGGCGCTCTCGTCCGCCAACAGCATCAACCTGGGGCGGCTGCTGCCCCAGGCCGTCTATTACGCGGCCGCGAGCCTCGCCGTCTTCAGATGTCATGGCGAGCGCGCATCCTTCATCGTGCCGAGCGGCAACCTCGGCAACGCGGTGGCGTGCATCTGGGCCCGCCGGCTCGGCCTGCCGATAGCCGACGTCGTGTTGGCGCACAACGCCAACCGCACGGTGCCGGAGTTCCTCGAAAGCGGAGAGTGGCGGCCGCGCGCCAGTGTTGCCACGCTCGCGTCCGCCATGGACGTTGGCAACCCCAGCAACATGGAGCGCCTGCGGGCACTCTATCCGGACCTCGGCGAGATCCGTTCCGCGGTGAGCGCCTGCACGGTGGACGATGAGGCCATCCGCGCGCGCATCCGCGCGGGCTACCAGGAGCTCGGCCAGATCTGGTGCCCGCACACCGCGACCGCCGCGGAGGCTTACGCGAGGCTGCCCGCGGAGCGCCGCGACAGCGGACGCTGGGTGTTGGTGTCCACCGCGCATCCGGCCAAGTTCCGCGAGATCGTGGAGCCGCTGATCGGCCGTCAGGTGCCCGTGCCGGAATCGCTGGCCAGGTTGTTTGCGCGGCCGTCGCAGTGCACGGAGATCGATGCCGACCTGGCATCGCTGCGGGACGCACTGCGGGACGGTCGGGGTATCGGAGGGTAGTCGACGTGGACGAGATCGAGAAGCTGCCGCCCACCGCATGGGTTCTCATCGCAATCGCGGCGGCGCTGGGGTTCGGCATCTCCTGGCTGTGGCGCTGGTACCGTCAGTACCGCGCCCGCAAGTCGCTGCGCATGGCGGTGACCGCGACCGGATCCGACCACGTCATCGACGTGCTCGTGCCCGATGGGATGGGCGGCGGGTTTCACGTCGATTTTCTGCTGCTGACCTCCCGCGGCATCCTCGTCATCGACCTGCGCGATGTGCAGGGCAACATCTTCGGCGGCGATCAGATGGCCGACTGGACGGTCATGGACGGGCCACGGCGCTTCACGTTCACCAATCCGCAGAGCGGCCTCTATGACCGCATCGCCGCCGTGAAGGCGATCGCCGGAGAGGTGCCGGTCGAGGGCAGGGTGGTGTTCACCCGGCGCGGCAGGTTCCCCAAGGGATTGCCCAAGTGGACGCTCATGATCGATGCGCTGCGGGCGGAGTTCCCGGCCATGGAGCACAACCCGGAAGGGACGGCGGCTTTCCGCGAGGGATGGGAGAAGATCAAGGGCGCGGTGAAGCCGAGCTACATGGCACACATGCGTTGAAAGCGCGCTGCGCGCCGCATCAGGCCTGCAGCGTTTTGGCGTGATCGGCCAGCACCAGTGAGACGCAGGCGGTGAGCTTCTCCGCGTAACCGAGGTGCAGGAATTCGTTCGGGCCGTGCGCGTTGGAGTGTGGGCCGAGGACGCCGGTGATGAAGAACTGCGTGCGCGGGAAGCGCTCGCCCAGCATGCCCATGAACGGAATGGTGCCGCCGCATCCGACGTGAACGGCCTCGCGCTCATAGATCCGTTGCGAGGCGCGCGTGATCGATTCCTCCAGCCAGGGGGCGAAGGCGGGGGCGTTCCAGCCGGCCGCGGCCGATCCGGACTCGAAACGCACCTGGGCGCCATACGGCGGGTTGTGCTCGAGCGCCTGCTGCAATGCGCGCGCTGCGCGCGCCGGATCGCAGGTCGGCGGCAACCGCAGCGACAGCTTCAGGGTCAGCGAGGGCAACAGCACGTTGCCTGCCGAGATCGTCGGCGGCATGCCGTCGGCGCCGGTAACCGCCAACGTCGCTTTCCAGGTGCTGTTGATGAGAAGCTCCACCGGGTCGTTGGCTACGGGACGTACGCCGGATGCCCAGGGAAGCTTGCCCGCGACCGAGTCGCCGAGCACGGCCGCCGCGGCCTCGATCTGCGCGCGGCGGTCCTTGGGGATGGAAGCCGACAGCTCATCGAGCAGGATGGACCCGTTGATCGGGCTCTCCAGCCGCGCCAGCAGCTGCTCGGCTATCCGGAAGGGCGTCGGTGCGATGCCGGTCGCCATGCCGGAATGCACTCCCTCCTCGAGCACGCGCACGTGCAGGAGGCCGACGAGATTTCCCCGCAGGGAGGTCGTGCACCAGACTTGGTCGTAATTGCCGCACTCGGCATCGAGGCAGACCACGAGCGAGGGGTCGCCGAGAGCATCTCCCAACGCGTCCAGATGAGCTGGAAGATCGATGCTGCCGCTTTCTTCCGAGGCTTCGATCAGCAGGACGCAGCGGGGGAGCGCGACCCGCTGCGCTTTGAGAGCCGCGATGGCCGTGACCGAGCTGAAGACGGCATAACCGTCGTCCGCCGCGCCGCGGCCATAGAGCTTGCCGTCGCGCAGCACGGGTTCCCAGGGGCCGAGACCGGGCAGCCAGCCGGTGAACTCGGGCTGTTTGTCGAGGTGGCCGTAAAGCAGCGCCGACCCCGGGAGCTCGCCGGGAACTTCGACCAGGAGCACGGGGGTGCGGCCGGGGAGCCTTCGGACCTCGACACGCATGCCCGGCACCGGCTGCGCCCGGCACCAGTCCGCCATGAGCTCGACGGCGGCTGCCATGTGGCCGTTCGCCTGCCACTCGGGATCGAACATGGGGGACTTGTTCGGGATGCGCACGTAGGCCGTGAGACGCTCGACGATGGAGCTGCGCCAGGCAGCGGCGATCGCGGCACGCAATTTGTCGAGGTCCATTACAATCTCTCCAATTGGATCAACTAATTAAGATGATTTTCTAAAGTCTATCTCAGGCATCCGGAAGAGCCTCCGCGCCGCTGCGGTGCTCGACTTCGCCAGCGCCTCGGCCGCCTCCCCGCGCGCGCGGGCCACGACGGCGGCGATGTGCGGAAGATACACCGGCTCGTTCCGGCGCGATGGCGGCTTGGGCCTGAGGTCCCGCGGCAGCAGGTAGGGACCATCCGTCTCGAGCAGCAGCCGGTCGGCCGGAATGCGGCGCACGAGCTCGAGCAGGTGCCCTCCCCGCCGCTCGTCGCAGATCCAACCGGTGATGCCGATCGCGAGCCCCAGCTCGAGATAACACTCGAGCTGCGCGGCGCCGCCGGTGAAACAGTGCGCCACGCCGCCGGCGAGCGCCGGCCAATGCTCGCGCAGGATGGCGATGAAGTCCTCATGCGCGTCACGCTGGTGTAGAAATACCGGCTTGCCGCAGCGGGCGGCGAGCTCGAGCTGCCGATGAAAGGCCTCCCGTTGCGCCTCGTGCGGCGAGTAGTTGCGATAGTAGTCGAGCCCGCACTCTCCCACGGCGAGCACCTCCCGCTCGGCCGTGAGCTCGCCGAGCTCGGTGAGGAGGGCGGCGCCGAGCTCCATTGCATGATGCGGATGCACGCCTGCGGTGGCGAAGAGCCTGCCGGGATGTTGCCGGGCGAATGCGAGCGCCGTGCGCGAGCTCGCGGCGCTGGAGCCCGTGACCAGCATCTGCACGACACCTGCCGCCTCGGCGCGCGCAATCACCGAGCCGCGATCGCAGTCGTAGCTGTCGTGCGCCAGATTGATTCCGATGTCGATGAGCGCAGCCGGAGTGTCCGGGCCGGGCCCTGGGAGCGCGGGCGGCGCCGTGCCTGTGGTATCGTTCTCAGCCATGGTGGCGGCGCATTCTACTGGAGGAGGCGGTTGGCGGCGGGCGTCGCGGCTGGCGAGGCTCCTTGCCGTCACATTGCTGGCGCCGGCGCTCGCGGCTGCATCGACACCGGCCGCGGCGCAGGCGGCAACGGCTCCCTCGAGCGCCCATTGGCTGCGGATCGAGCGCCGCATCGAGAGCGGTTACTTCCAGCAGAACGCAGCGGACCTCACGGCCCTGGCCGCAACGTTCCCGGCAGGCGATGCAGCCGCCGGCGGCAGGCATGACGAGGAGTGGCAAAGTTATTACTCCGCGCTCCTCGCCTACAGGCTGGCGCTGCTCGCGCAGAGCGATGAGACCCGGGCGTGGCCCTTCACGCAGCAGTGCATCGATCGCCTCAGTCGTGTGCTCGTCCTCGATACCGCCTCCGCCGAGGCGCTCGCGCTGCAGTCGGCCTGTCTCGCCCTGCAGAGCGATCTCGATGCCTGGCGCTCGCCGCTCGCGGCGCCGCTCAGCGTGGCGCGCATCGACAAGGCGCTGAGGCTGGCTCCGGACAACCCGCGCGTGCTGCTTCTTGGCTCGCTGGCGGCCCGCGACCGCCCCAAGCTCTTCGGCGGGGATACCCAACAGGCCTTCCGGCTGATGCAGCGCGCCGTGTCGGCCTTCGAGCGCGAAAGTGCGCAGCCGCGCAGCCTGCCCGGGTGGGGGGCCGCGGATGCGTTCACGGACCTCGCGCAGGATTACCTGGGGCTCGGTGAGACCCTGGCCGCGCGCAACGTGCTCGAGCGGGCGCTGCTGATCGCGCCGGACTTCGCGCAGGCGCGGCGGCTCATGGCGGAGATCGTCGCAGGATAACGAGGGTAAAGGGGAAAGGGGGATGGCGGCGGATTCCGACAAGACTCACCTGATCCATCAGCTGAGGATCGACCGCGCGGAGCGCGAGGAGACCGGTGCGGGCCACGGGAAATGGTGGCTGTTGGCCGGCATCGCCGCCGCCGTGATCGCGGCCGCGGCGGTGCTGCTCCTCACCCGCAACGGAGCGATCGAAGTCAGCGAGGCGACGGCGGTGGCGGCATCCGCCGGCGCGCAGCCGGCTGCGATCCTCCAGGCGACCGGCTACGTCACCGCGGAGCGGGAGGCGACGGTCTCCTCGCAGATCTCCGGACAGTTGTCCCAGGTGTACGTGCAGGAAGGCGAGCACGTTCATCGCGGACAGGTGCTGGCGCGACTGGACGACAGCGCCCAGCACGCCGCACTGAACCAGGCGAGTGCCCAGCTGGCTGCCGCCCGGGCGCAGTTGCGCCAGTATCAGGTGCAGCTTGCCCAGGCCCGGCGCGATTTCGCGCGCGACCAGGCGCTGATCGGCCAACATCTCGTGTCCGAGCAGGAGTTCGAGACCGCCCGGACTCAGGCGGCCACCCTCGCGGCGCAGGTGCTCACTCAGCAGCGCGCCGCGGCCGTGGCCCGCGCCGGCGTGCAGGCGGCGCAGGTGCAGGAGGATTACACGGTGGTCCACGCGCCGTTTTCCGGGGTGGTGATCGACAAGGCCGCCCAGATGGGCGAGATGATCTCGCCGATTTTCGGCGGCGGCGGCTTCACGCAGACCGGCATCGCGACCATCGTCGACATGAGCTCGCTCGAGGTCGACGTCGATGTGAACGAGGCCTACATCCACCGGGTGAGGCCGGGGCAACCGGCCGTCGCGGTGCTCGACGCCTATCCCGACTGGCAGATCCCGGCCCACGTGATCGCCATCGTGCCGACGGCCGACAAGAGCAAGGCGACCGTGAAGGTGCGCGTGGCGTTCGAGAAGCTCGATCCGCGCATCCTGCCGGACATGGGCGTGCGGGTGTCATTCATGCAGGAGACGTCCGGGCAGCCGAGCGCTTCGGCCGGCGCGCTGCCTCCGGGAACGGTATGGGTACCTGCCTCGGCTGTCGTCCAGCGCGACGGGCGCGCAGTCGTATTCGTGGTGCAGGGGGACCGGGCGCACGCGGCGTCCGTTACGCCAGGGGAAAGCGCGGGTGATCTGCGGGCGGTTCAGGGTGTCGCCAGCGGCACGGCCGTCGTGCAATCGCCGCCCGCGCATCTCAACGACGGCTCGCGCATCACCGTGAAACCGGACAACGGGTGAGGACCCTTGCCGCATGACGACTGTCACATCAACCGGTGACGAACCGCACTCGAGGTAGGGCGTTCGCAGCGCGATCCTTGCGCCGCCGCCCGTCAGCAACGCAGTCAGGGGAGTGATTGGCATGAGCCCACTGGTCGAGATCCGCAATCTGAGCAAGGTCTACACGCGCGGCCGCCAGAGGATCGAGGTGCTGCACCACGTCGATCTCGATATTCCTCAGGGAGACTTCCTCGCGCTCATGGGACCCTCGGGCTCCGGCAAGACGACTCTCCTCAACCTGATCGGCGGTCTCGACTCTCCCACCGAGGGCACCCTCTGCGTGGCCGGGCGGCGGATCGATCAGCTCGGGCAAAGCGAGCTCGCCCGCTGGCGGGCCTCGAACGTCGGCTTCGTATTCCAGTTCTACAACCTGCTGCCGATGCTCTCGGCCTCGAGGAACGTGGAGCTGCCGCTGCTGCTCACCAAACTGCCGGCCGCGAAGCGCCGCAGCCACGCGGCGGTCGCGCTCGAGCTGGTGGGGCTCGCCGACCGCGCCACGCACAAGCCGGGTGAGCTCTCGGGCGGTCAGCAGCAGCGCGTCGCCATTGCGCGCGCCATCGTTTCCGACCCGACGCTGCTCGTCTGCGACGAGCCGACCGGAGATCTCGACAGGCAGTCGGCGGTGGAGGTGTTGACTTTGCTGCAGCGCCTGAACCGCGATCACGGCAAGACCGTCGTCATGGTCACGCACGACCCGAAGGCGGCCGAATACGCGAGCCATACCCTGCACCTGGACAAAGGGACGCTGGTCGAGGCGGCGCGGGCCGCCGATGCGGCGGCCTCATGAAATACCTGCACCTCGTCTGGTCGGCGCTCTTCCGGCGCAAGACCCGCACGGTCTTCACCATCATTTCCGTCATCGCGGCGTTCCTGCTCTTCGGCCTGCTCGATTCCGTGCGCGATGCGTTCGTGGGCGCCGCGCACAGCGCGGCCGGGGCGAGCAGGATGATCACCACTTCCAAGGAGAGCTTCGTGATCTCGCTGCCGACGAGCCTGTTGATGCGCATCCAGGCCGTACCCGGAGTGAGCGCGGTGACCTACGCCAACTGGTTCGGCGGCTACTACCAGCAGCCGAAGAATCAGCTCATCGCCGAATCGGTGGCCAATAACTTCTTCGACCTCTATCCGGAGATGAAGCTGTCGCCCGGGGAGCTGCACGCTTTTCACGCGACGCGCGCCGGGGCGGTGGCCGGGGCCAGCCTCGCCCGGCGCTTCGGCTGGAAGGTCGGCGACAAGATCCCCATCCAGGCGACGATCTTCCCGCAGAAGGGCGGCTCGAACACCTGGACCTTCGACCTGGTCGGCATCTATCACGTGACTGATCCGCAGCTCAAGGGAGAGGAGGGCGCGCTCTTCTTCAACTGGGATTACTTCGACCAGGCGGCGGCTTTCGGCGGCGGCACGGCGGGCTGGTACATCGAGCGTGTGGCCAATCCCAAGCTGGCGGACGGTGTCGCCCGCGCGATCGATGCGATCTCGGCCAACTCCGATCACGAGACCAAGACCGAGAGCGAGGACGCTTTCCAGACCTCCTTCGCCAGCCAATTCGCCAACATCGGACTGCTGGTCGGCTCGATCATGGGCTGCGTGTTCTTCACGCTCATCCTTCTCACCGGCAACACCATGGCGCAGGCGGTCCGCGAGCGCATCCCGGAGCTCGCCATCCTGAAGACGATCGGGTTCTCCAACCGCAGCGTCCTCTCGCTGGTGCTCGCCGAGTCGGTGCTGCTGCTCGCGCTCGGCGGGGCGATTGGACTTGCGATCGCCGGAGTCGCGGTGGGCGGCATACGCGCCAAGCTCGGGCCGCAGATCCCGATGCTGCCGGTCGGGAAGCAGACGTGGCTCCTGGGTGTGACTCTCATGGTCCTCATCGGGCTTCTCGTCGGCGCGCTGCCAGCGCGGCGGGGCATGAGGCTGCGCATCGTCGATGCGCTCTCGGGACGGTGAGGGGGCTGCCGTGATCCGCAACATCGGCTGGTCCCTCCTCACGCTCCTGGTCGCCGCGGCGTTCGTGGCTTTCGTCGCAATCGTGCCGTGGTGGGGCGGTGCGCTCGCCGCGGCGCTCCTCGCGGCGTGGCTCGCCCTGACGCGCGTCGGCCGCCAGGCGTGGTCAGTGACCGAGGTCGGCATGTCCACCGTGCCGCAGCGTCTCGGTGCCGCCTCGGTCGTGGTCGTCGGCATTGCGGGGGTGGTCGGTGTGCTGGTCGCGCTCTTTGCGATGGCGGAGGGGTTTCAGTCGACGCTGTTGGAGACGGGTAACACCGATACCGCCATCGTCCTGCGCGGAGGCTCGCAGGCCGAGCTCAACTCGGGACTCGCTCATGATGCAACCGTGATCATCAGCAACGAGCCGCAGGTGAAGCGCGACTCGGAAGGTCGGCCGATAGCCTCCCCCGAGCTCGTGGTCATCGCGTCATTGCCGAAAAAGAGCAGCGGAACCGACGCCAACGTGGAGTTGCGCGGCGTCGGAGAGGGAGCCTGGGCGCTGCGTCCGAACGTGCACATCATCGCGGGCCGCCGCTTCACACCGGGATTGCGCGAGCTCATCGTCGGCAAGCGCGCGGCGATGGAGTTCGAGCACACCGCGCTCGGCTCCAGGTTCAACCTGGGCGGACAGCCGTGGACGGTCGTGGGAGAGTTCGATTCCGGCGATGAGCACGATTCGGAGCTCTGGGGCGATGCCGATGTCATCGCTGCGGCCTATCGTCGCGGCGACAGTCGTAACTCCGTCACGGTGCGGCTGCAGAGTCCGAAGGCATTCGATGCCTTCAAGGCGGCCCTCGCGAGCGACCCGCGCTTCAAGGCCGACGCCAGCACGACCCGCGATTACTACAACCGCCAGTCGGAGCTCCTGACGCGCGCCATCCGCGTCCTCGGCACGGCCGTCGCGATCATCATGGCGATCGGCGCCATCTTCGGCGCCCTCAATACGATGTATGCCGCCGTCGCGGCACGTACGCGCGAGATCGCGACGCTCAGGGCCATGGGATTTCGGGGCGGACCGGTGGTCGTGTCCGTGCTGATCGAGACCCTGCTTCTCGCGCTCGCGGGCGGAGTGATCGGCGGAGCGATCGCTTGGGCGCTCTTCGATCACTACACGGCCTCGACTCTCGGATCGAACTTCAGTCAGGTGGTGTTCGAGTTCCGGGTGACTCCGGCGCTGCTCGCCAACGGCCTCAAGTGGGCGCTCGCCATCGGGTTCGTGGGCGGGCTCTTTCCCGCTTTGCGCGCTGCGCGCATGCCGGTGACGGATGGCCTGAGGGAGCAGTAGATCCGCATCAAGGAGAAATCCTTGACGGAATCCGTGTCGTTTCACGCCCAGTCGGGCGCCTGACCTGACTTCCATTTGATGCTGCAGCCGATGCTCGGGATCTGCTTTCCGAGGATCTCGCCCGCGAGGAGCGCATCCGCGCCGGCACGCAGGTCGCTGCCCGTGACCGGCAGACCGTTGCCGGGCCTGCTGGCATCGAACTGGCCGCGGTAGGCGAGCCTGAAGGCGGCATCGAACAGGAAGAAATCCGGCGTGCAGATCGCCTGGTATGCCTTTGCCGCCGCCTGAGTGTCGTCGATGAGGTAGGGAAAGGTGAACCCCTTCTGGGCGGCGATCCGCACCATATTCTGCGCGTTGTCTTCCGGATACGCCACGGCATCGTTGGGGTTGATCGCCACGATGGCGATGCCCTTCGGGCCGTACTCACGGGCAAATTGCACCAACCCGTCGAGCAGGTGCTTGACGAAGGGGCAGTGGTTGCAGATGAAGGCGACCAGCAGCCCCTTCGCGCCGGCGAAGTCCCGCAGGGCAAAGGGCTTGCCGCTCGCGTCGTTGAGGGCGAAATCAGGGGCCGGCGTGCCGAGCGCCAGCATGCGGGACTCTCGTGCGGCCATGGGATCTGTTTCCTACATTGCGGTCAGCGCGGCGCACAGCGCCTCGACGTGGCGCTCGTCCTGATCCCACGAAGCGACCAGGCGCGCGGCGCCCGAGGCGGCCGATCCCCAATCGTAGAATTCAAAGCCCGCCGCCCGCAAGGAGGCCTTGCCCTCGGCGCCGAGCCGTATGAACACCTCGTTCGCCTCCACCGGATGCAGCAGGCGCTTGCCCGCAGCCTGACCGAGGCGGCGCGCGAACGCGTTGGCGCGCTCCGCGTTGCGGCGCCAGACGCCCGATTCCACGTAGGCGAGAAGCTGCGCCGAGACGAAGCGCGACTTCGACAGCAGATGGCCGGCCCGCTTGCGCCGCAGCTCGAAGTCCCGCACCAGCCCCAGGTGGAAGAACACGACCGCCTCCGCGCCCAGCGCGCCATTCTTCGTCGCGCCGAACGAGAGGACATCCACTCCGGCCCGCCACGTGACATCGCCGGGATGACAGTCGAGGTAGCGCACTGCGTTGGCGAAGCGCGCTCCATCCATGTGGACATGAAGTCCGTGCGCCCGCGCAACCTCGGTCAGGGCGGCGACTTCGGCGGGGCGGTACGCGGTGCCGAGCTCCGTCGCCTGGCTGATCGAGACCGCCGCCGGCTGCACGCTGTGAACCGAGACCGCGTGCCCGTCCAGGGCCGCAGCCAGCGCCGCGGCGCTGAGCTTCGCGTTCCCGCCCTCGATCCGCTCGAGCTGCGCGCCGCCGGAGAAGAATCCGGGCGCACCGCATTCGTCGACGGCGATGTGGGCTTCGGGGTGGCAGTAGATCGCGCCATAGGGCGGCGCCATGGTGGCCAGCGCGAGAGAGTTGGCGGCGGTGCCGGTGGCAACCGCGAACGCACGCACCTCGGTGGCGAAGAATTCGCCGAGCACCTCGTCGAGGCGCTGTGTCCAGGGATCATCCCCGTAGGCGATCGTGAGGCCGCGGTTCGCGGCCGTGATCGCCTCGAGGATCTCCGGACAGACCGAGGCGGTGTTGTCGCTGAAGAAGCGTTTGGATTGTGTCAATCGACCCTCCATCGGAACGACCAGGCCCCGAAGGCCAGGAACACGAGCGTCGTCGCCACGAGATAGATGAGATGGGGCGTAATGCGGCCGATGCCGGCGCCGTCGAGCATCACCGCGCGCGCCGCCTCGATCACCTGAGTCAGGGGAAAGATGTCGGCCACCCACTGCACCCAGCGCGGCGAGCCCTCGATCGAGAACCACACGCCGGAGAGGAGCATCATCGGCCAGGTGAGGAGGTTCAGGAGCCCACCGACCAGCTCTTCGCTCGAGAACCGCGCGGCGATCGTGAGACCGAGCGCGATCATCGACAGGGAGCCGATGATCGCGAGCAGCAGGAGGAGGGCGATGCTCCCGGCGCTGTGGAAGTGGATCATCGGGGCTATCCCGACGTAGAGCACCACGGTGACGAAGAGTATGAGGCTCAGGCGCGAGAGCACCTGGGCCGTAAGAAACTCGAACGCGGTGAGGGGCGTGGCGTGCAGACGCTTGAGAAACCCGCTCTTGCGATATCGCAACACCACGTAACCTACCCCGAAGAGGCAGCTGAACATCATGTTCATCGCGAGGATTCCCGGAAAGAGCCAGTCGACGTAGGGAATCGCCTGGCCCGTGACCGGCTGGCGCCGCGCCCCGGGGTCCGCGGCGATGAGCAGCTTCTCCACGATGTAGCCCTTGGGCGAATCGGTGTTGACCCAGTAGCGCACCGTGCCGTGGAGGTCGAGGAGCAGGTCGATCTCCTGGTGGGTCACCTGGGAAAGACCCGTGGCCTCATCGCGCACGGGCACGAACTGCGTGTAGCGCTCCTGGAGAAAGGGATTCGCTTCGGATTCGACGCTCGCGCCCAGGACGCCCACCTTGAAAAGCGGACGCGGCGGCCCGCCGAAGATGAATCCCATGCCGATCACGACCCCCACGGGCAGCAGCAGCGTGAACAGCAGCGTGGGGCGGTCGCGCAGGAACTCGAGGTTGCGCGCATGCCAGACGGCCAACAGTCTCTTCATCATGCGCGCAGCTCTTTGCCTGTGAGGTCGAGGAACAGATCCTCCAGATTGGCGGGGCGGATACGCAGGTTTCGCAACGGCACCTGCGCCGCGATCAGCGCCCGCAGGGTGCCATCGAGATCGTGCGTACTGATCTCCACGCGGTCGCTGGCGTCGATGAGCTTGAGCGGCAGGCGCCGTGCGCCTTCTGGAAACTCCTGGCGCGGCAGCTCGAGGAGCACCTCCGAGAAGTGCTCGCGCAGGAGCTGCTGCGGCGCGCCCTGAGCGATGATGCGACCGCGGTCCATGATGGCGATCTCGTCGCAGAGGAGCTGCGCCTCCTCCATGTAGTGGGTGGTGAGGATGATCGTCTTGCGCCGCGCCTTGATGGATTCCACCAGCTCCCAGAAGTTGCGCCGTGCCTGCGGATCGAGGCCGGTCGTCGGCTCATCGAGGAAGAGCACCTTGGGATCGTTCACCAGCGCGATGGCGAGGAGCAGCCGCTGCTGCTGTCCGCCGGAGAGCTTGCGGTTGTCGCGCCCCGCGAGCTTCTCGAGCGCACACATCTTGAGGACCTCATCCACTTCGAGGCCTCGCTCGTAGAGTCCGCGAAAGAGCGCCACGCTCTGGCGCACACTCAGGAAGTCCTGCAGCGCGGTCTTCTGGAAGAGGATGCCCGCCTCCTCGCGAAAGCGCGCACCCCAGGGCTCGCCCCGGTAGCGCACCTCGCCCGAGGTCGGCGGCAGGATTCCCTCCATGATCTCGATGGTGGTCGTCTTGCCGGCGCCGTTGGGTCCGAGCATGGCGAACACGGTGCCCTCCTGGACCTGGAGGTCGAGACTGTTGAGGGCGACGGTTGACCCGAAGCGTTTGACCAGGCCCTCGGCCTGGATGGCCAGTCCGGCCAGCGCCTCGGGCCGGCGCGCTGGGGACGAGCGCGGGAGATTCAGTGGCATGGTTCGCATCTCCTCGGTCGCCGTCAAAAACCCAGCTCCTTCTTGACGAGAAT
>JAGWPE010000108.1 GCA_028870635.1 Gammaproteobacteria bacterium
GATACCAGTGGATTGCGCAGCCCGAGCAGCTCTCCGGCGAGCCGGTGCCGCCGAGGGTCAGCAGGCCGTCGATGAAGTCGGCCGGCGCCCGCGGAATGGGCGGCGGGCTCCAGCGAAGCGGATTCGGCGAGGCCGGGAGTGTCTCGAAACGTCCCGCCAGCCCCTGATGCGGCAGCGGCTGGAACGGGCGTGCGAGCACCGCGGCCGGCCGGATGCGATAGAGCCAGCTGCGCCGGTTGGCGGCCCGCGGCGCGGTGAAGGCGGTGCCGGAGAACTGCTCGGCGTAGAGGCCGTAAGGACAGCGTTGCGGTGAATTGCGGCCCTCGGGCAGGGCGCCGGCAAGAGCCTCGGTGGCGAAGTGGTTGCCGAATCCCTGCAGGTAACTGAGGGGCGCCTGCGGCGCGCCGCCGGCAGCAATCGCGGTGCTCATCGCTCACTCCCGGTATGCTTTGCCACCTATGATGACACAATTAGTTGCGCACGCAACGATAAGAGGAGCGGCAGGGTGAGCCTCCGGGCTCCCGGCGAGCCGGGGCTCGAGCTCGCGGGCTTCGTGCCCTACCGTCTCAACCGGCTGGCAGTGGGAGTCAGCGATCATCTGTCCGACATCTATCGGGAGCGCTTTGGCCTGGACATACCCGAGTGGCGCGTCATGGCGACGGCAGGCTCGCGGCACGGCTGTACCGCTCAGCACATCGCGCAGAGCACCCGGATGCACAAGACCCGGGTGAGCCGTGCCATCGCCCATCTGGAGGAGCGGGACCTCATCGAGCGCGCATCGAGCGCCGCCGACCGGCGGGAGCGGGAGGTGCGCCTCACCAAGGCCGGCCGGCGGATGTACGCCGAGCTCGTGCCGCTGGTGCTCGAGCGCGAGCGGGAGCTGCTCGCGTGCCTGAGCAAGGAGCAGCTGCGCGGCTTCCTGGCGGGCATGGAGGCTATCGAGAGCTTCCTCGGACTGCAGGACTAGCGATGGCCTCGCCTTCCGCTGCGCAGAATCGCTCGACGCTGGTGGCCCACTCGGCGCTGCTCGATCTGACGGCGGCTTCGTCGGATCACACTCTCGCCCTGCAAGTCGCGCGCGTCGCGGATCACCGGCTCATCGCCGGTCCGGGGAAAGTCACGGTGAGCCTGGACGGCCACGACGTGCCGGTCGCGGCGCGGCCGGATGGCGCCTATCTCATCTCCACGCGCGGGCAGGGCGCGGGCGCTCACTCGCTCAGCGTCGTGGTTTCCCACGACGGCATCCGGGAGCTGCTCACGGGCACGGTGACCGTGCCGCAGCAGCAGAGCATCCTCGACATCATCCAGGGTCACGGCATGTCCGCCTGGTGGGTACTCAACATCGCCGTGGTGTTGATCGCGGTCCTGGTCATCTCACGCCGCAGGCGCTGAAGACATGAAGAGCTACAAATATTACGACCTCATCCTGGGCGCCTACGTCTGCGTGCTCCTCTGCTCGAATCTCATCGGGCCGGCGAAGTTCTCCACCGTGCACGTGCCGCTCGTGGGGCCAGTCACGTTCATGGCCGGGGTGCTCTTCTTCCCGATCTCCTACATATTCGGCGACATTCTGACGGAGGTCTACGGCTATGCGCGCGACCGCCGCTGTGTCTGGGCGGGCTTCGGGGCGCTGGTTTTCGCCGCGCTCATGTCGTATGTCATCGTGCACATGCCGCCCGCCAGGTTCTGGCAGAGCAAGCAGCCGGCGGTCGAGGCGATGTTCGGGAGCACGCCGCGCATCGTCGCCGCATCGGTCATCGCCTTCTGGTGCGGCTCGTTCGTCAACAGCTATGTGCTGGCGCGGATGAAGCTGTGGACGGACGGCCGCTGGCTGTGGACGCGTGTCGTCGGATCAACCTTGTGCGGGGAGCTGGTGGACTCAGGGCTCTTCTACACGATCGCTTTCACGGGAACTTTGACGCCGGCCGAGTTGTTCACTGTGACTGCCACGCAGTACGTATTGAAATCAGGATGGGAGATCGTGATGACGCCGGTGACGTACCGGATCGTCGGCTTCCTGAAGCGCTCGGAGCAGGAGGACTACTTCGACCGCGATACCGACTTCACGCCGTTCTCCATCAGTGTCGGTGAGGCGCGGCTTTCGCGTGCTTTCGCGCGGGCGGCGAAATGAGCGGGCGGAGCCGCCGGCACGGCGGCTCCGCTGCGGCATATGCTCCGGCTTACTTGCCGATCCGATGGCTGACGTGGTTCTGCTCGCGATTGATTCTCGCCTGCTGGCGCTTGGTGATGTGACCGCCGTTCCTCGCCGCCATCCGCCGCTCCTGCATGCGGATGCGATGATCAGCGCGGTGCAGGCGCGCGGCCTTGGCGTGGGACATCTCACCTTCCCTGACTTCATGGTGGATGCGGGCGTTCTGGTTGGCCAGGCGGTTGTTGACCTGCTCACGGCGGGGGTGGTGCGCCTGCCAGGCGGTATCGGCCATGGCCGGGGCCGTGAGGCACGCCAGCGAGACGGTGGCGGCGACGGCAGTGAGTACGGTGCGGATCGATTTCGACATGAAGAGGCTCCTCTCGGCACCATTGCCGGGGTCGCATTGCGCCCGATTTGCGGGCTCTCGGGCGTTAACAACGTCGCAGGAGCGCAGCTGATTACGACTATTACCGAAAGTTAACCGTTGTGAGCTCGAGACGTGCGTCACATTCATTCCCCGATCCCCGAGCCCGGCGCTGATTCGCCATCGCGGCGTGGACTGAGCGGCCGCGAAGCCGCGCAGCGGCTGCGGGCCGAAGGTCCGAATGCCCTGCCGGAGCTCGACCGCCGCACGGCGCTGCGCATCGTCGCCGATGTGGTGCGAGAGCCGATGTTCGCGCTGCTGCTCGGGGCGGGGGTGTTGTACCTGCTGATCGGCAGCCGCGGCGAGGCGCTGGTGCTGTTCGCATTCGCCTCCTTCTCCGTGGCCATCGCCATCATCCAGGAGGGCAGGAGCGAGCGCGTTCTGGAGGCCCTGCGGGATCTGACCAGCCCTCGGGCACTCGTCATTCGGGACGGCGAGCAGATGCGCATCCCCGGCAGGGACGTCGTGCGCGGTGACTTGCTGGCGCTCGCCGAGGGTGACCGCGTTCCCGCGGATGCACTGTTGATTTCAGGAGATGACGTACAGGCGGACGAGAGTCTGCTCACGGGAGAATCCGTCCCCGTGCGCAAGCGCGCGTCGCTTGCGCCGCCCGCGGCCGAAGCCGTTCCGGGGGGCGATGACCTTCCGCTCGTCTTCTCGGGCACGCTGATCGTCACGGGCGGCGGGCTGGCGGTGGTGACCGCCACCGGAGCGCGCAGTGAGATCGGCAAGATCGGATATGCCGTCACGCGCATCAAGCCGGAGCCGCCGCGCCTGCAGGTTCAGACCCGCGGCTTCGTAACGGGCTTCGCCATCGTCGGATTGTCGCTGAGCGCGATCGCGGTGCTGCTCTATGGCCTCTTGCGGGGCGCGTGGCTGCAGGGCCTGCTCGGCGGGATCGCGCTCGGGATGTCGATGCTGCCCGAGGAGTTTCCTCTGGTCCTGACGGTGTTCATGGTGATGGGCGCGTGGCGGCTTTCCCGCTCTCAGGTGTTGACGCGCCGGCCCGCGGCGATCGAGACGCTGGGAGCGGCCACCGTGCTCTGCACCGACAAGACCGGGACGCTAACGCGCAACCTCATGTCGGTAGAGTGGCTGGAGCGGGATGCGCAATGCACGGCGGCGGTGGGAGCCGATGCGTCGAGGGTCTCCGGCGGACCGCGCGCGCTGCACTCGAGCCTGCGCGAGCTGCTCGCGACGTCCGTGTTGGCAAGCCGGCCCGAAGCCGTGGATCCGATGGACCGTGCGCTGGCGCGATTGGCGCGCGAGGTTGACGGCAGCGCGGGCGGGGCGGAGCTCGTCCGCGGCTACCCGTGGCTGCCGGAGCTGCCCGCGCTGGTGCAGGTGTGGCGTCGCGCGGATGGGGTGCTCGCCGCCGCGGCCAAGGGCGCACCGGAGGCGATTGCCACTCTCTGCCGGCTCGATGCGGCGGCAGCTCAGTCGATGCGCGCCAGGGTGGAGGAGCTGGCGCGCCGCGGGATGCGGGTGCTGGCAGTGGCCTCGGCTGCGCTCGAATCGGACGCTGCGCCGGAGCGCGCCCGCGACCTGCCGCTGCGGTTCGAGGGTCTCATCGGTTTCGTGGATCCCTTGCGCGAGGGGATTCCAACGGCCGTGCGCGAGTGCCGCTCGGCTGGCATCCGCGTGGTCATGATCACCGGAGATCATCCGGTGACGGCGCGCGCCATCGCCGCACAGGCCGGCATAGAGCACGAGAACGTGATGACCGGCACGGAGCTGGCGAGCCTGGACGATCAGTCGCTGCTGCAGCGCGCCGCCAGTGTGTCGGTCTTCGCGCGGATCACGCCTGAGCAGAAACTGAGAATCGTCTCGGCCCTGAAGGCGAGCGGCGAGGTCGTCGCCATGACGGGCGACGGCGTGAACGATGCCCCGGCATTGAGATCGGCGCACATCGGCATCGCGATGGGGCAGCGCGGCACCGACGTGGCGCGCGAAGCCTCCTCGCTCGTCCTGCTCGATGACGATTTCAACTCCATCGTGCGCGCGGTGCGGCTCGGGCGGCGCATCTACGACAACCTGGTGAAGGCGGTCGGATACATCCTCGCCATCCATCTGCCCATCGCCGGCCTGGCGCTGCTGCCGATCGCCTTGGGCAGGCCGCTGGTGCTGACGCCCATGCTGATCGCGATCCTCGAGCTCATCATCGACCCCCTGTGCTCGGTGGTGCTCGAGGCCGAGCGCGACGAGCGGGATGTCATGACCCGGCCGCCGCGCGATCCCGACAGCGCGCTGCTGTCGCGTCCGCTTCTCGTGACGGGCTTCCTGCAGGGCGGGCTCGCGATTCTGGCGGTATGCGGTGTCTTCCTCTACGCGGCCCTGCGCGGCCTGCCTGCCGAGGAGGTGCGCTCGATGGGCTTTCTCACCCTGGTGTGCGCCAACTACGCGCTGATCTTGGCGAACCGCAGCTTCAGTGCCTCCCCGCTCGCGATCCTCACCCGCCCTAACCCGTCGCTCTGGATCAGCGTGGCGGCGGCGGGGGGCGCGCTCGCCGCCATTTTTCTCATCCCGCAGGTCCGCGGGTTCCTGCACCTCGGGCCGCTGCGGGGCGGCCAGCTCCTGCTCTGCATCGCCACGGCGGCGGTGCTGCTCGGGGCGCTCGAGCTGGTCAAGCTGGCCGTGCCGCGTGCCGCGACCCGCTAGCGCAGCCGCCCCCTGGCGGTAAGCCCGGAGGAGCCAGCCGCGTTCTATACTTCGGAGGCGGCCCGAAGGCGGGCATGCCGGTCCTGAACCGAAGGCGGGCAGGACGGGTCCAAGCAGCAGTGGCAGACAGCGCATGAGAACCATGGCACGAATCAGGAACGGCATCATCGGTGCGGCAGTGCTGGCGGCTTCGCTCGCCCTGGGGGCGGCCCCGGCGGGCGCGCAGGACCATGATCGCGGCGGCGGGCACGGGCACTTCGAGGGCCGCGGTGCGCCGCACTCCGAGGGTAGGGGCGGGCCGCACTTCGAGGGCCGCGGCGGTCCGCGTTACGAGGGGCACTACGAAGGACACTTCGAGGGCCGGCCCCGCTACGCCGTGCCGCAGCACTGGGAGGGCATGCACCCACACTGGGACGATGACGATCGCAGAGGCTATTGGGTGCGCCCCTGGGGCCCGCGCTGGGTGCCGCGCTACTGGGGCGGGGGCTACTGGGGCGGCGGGTACTGGCCGCACGTATATCTCGATTGGGACTTCCCCTGGTTCATGGCGGCGCTCCCGATCGGCAGCGTCACCTACTGGTGGGGCGGCGTTCCCTATTACTACTGGCAGGGCGTCTACTACGTCTGGAGCCCCGACTACGGCCAATACGTCGTCACCGACCCGCCCCCGCTGAGCGGCGGCGTCGCACAGGGCGCCGCGCCCCCGCCTGGCGCCGCGCAGCCGGGCGAGACGGGCGGGCGAGGCGCCATGAGCCTCTTCGTCTACCCGAAGAACGGTCAGAGCGAGCAGCAGACGCAGAACGATCGCTATCAATGCCAC
>JAGWPE010000109.1 GCA_028870635.1 Gammaproteobacteria bacterium
CGGCTCGTGGTACTTCGAGCTCATCGCGAGCGGCGCGGACATCAGCGGGCTGCGCGAGCAGCTTCTCTTCGGTCCCGACAGCGCCTCGGACGCAGGGCCCGGCGCGGCGCGCGCAGGGTAGTAGCCGCGGATGTCCGCAGTCGTGCGAACGACCTGCCCGTACTGTGGGGTAGGCTGCGGAGTCGCCGCCCGCGGGCGCCCGGATGGAACATTCGAGATCACCGGCGACCCGGCGCACCCGGCCAATGCCGGCAGCCTCTGCTCCAAGGGCTCGGCCCTGGCCGAGACTTTGGGCGGCGAAGGCCGCCTCCTGTACCCGCTCATTCGCACGAGTCGCGCCTGGCCTCAGCCGGGGAGCGACCCTTCATCCGTCCTGCGCGCGGCTCGCGAAACCCGGCGGGTCGGCTGGAACGAGGCACTTGCCCATGTAGCGCAAGGATTCAGGGCTGCCATCCGGGACCATGGCCCGGACTCGGTTGCATTCTACGTATCCGGCCAGCTCCTGACGGAGGACTACTACGTCGCCAACAAGCTCATGAAGGGATTCATCGGTAGCGCCAACATCGATACCAACTCCCGGCTGTGCATGGCGTCCGCGGTCGCAGGCCACAAGCGCGCCTTCGGCGAGGATCTGGTGCCGGGCTGCTACGAGGACGTGGAGCTCGCGGACCTCATCGTCCTCGTGGGGTCCAACACCGCCTGGTGCCATCCGATCCTCTTCCGGCGCATAGAGCGGGAAAAGCACAGCCGTCCCGATCTCAAGCTCGTCGTCATCGACCCGCGTCGCACGCCGACGGCGCAGACGGCGGACCTGCATCTGCCCATCCGCGCCGGAACGGACGTGACACTCTTCAATGGATTGCTCTGGTACTTGCATGAGCACGGCGCTACGGACGAGCGTTTCGTCGAGATGCATACGGCCGGAGCGCAGGAGGCTCTCGATGCGGCCCGCGCCGCCGGCGATCCCGCAACGGTCGCCGCCGTCTGCGGTACGGACGCGGAGCGGATCGGAGAGCTGTATCGATTGTTCCGCTCCAGGGAGCGCGTCGTCACGCTGTTCTCGCAGGGTGTCAATCAATCCTCCGCGGGCACTGACAAAGTCAACGCCATCATCAATTGCCACCTGCTCACCGGCCGCATCGGCCGCCCCGGCATGGGTCCGTTCTCCCTGACCGGGCAACCCAATGCCATGGGCGGGCGCGAGGTTGGGGGCCTCGCCAACACGCTGGCGGCGCATCTCGATCTCGAGGTTGCGGAGCATCGCGAGGCCGTGCGCGGATTTTGGGGAAGTCCGGGCGTCGCCTCCCGCCCCGGCCTCAAGGCGGTGGATCTCTTCGAGGCCATGCACGCCGGCCGGATCAAGGCGGTCTGGATCATGGCGACCAATCCGGTGGTGAGCCTGCCGGATGCGGAGCGGGTGCGCGAAGCGCTGCGGCGCTGCGAGCTGGTCGTTCTATCGGACTGCGTCGCGGATACGGACACCGCCGCTCTTGCCCACGTGCTGTTGCCCGCCGCGACTTGGGGGGAGAAGGACGGCACGGTCACCAATTCCGAGCGTTGCATCTCGCGCCAGCGCCGCTTCCTGGCTCCGCCCGGCGAGGCCCGACCCGACTGGTGGATCATCTGCGAGGTCGCCAGGCGGATGGGCTTCGCCGGGGAATTTCCCTATGAGTCGCCCCACGGGATCTTCGATGAGCACGCCCGGCTTTCGGCGCTCGCCGCCCGAGGCGGGCTCTCCGTCCAGTCGCATTCTGCCGATACACCCGCGCGGCTTTTCGACATC
>JAGWPE010000110.1 GCA_028870635.1 Gammaproteobacteria bacterium
GCGGCGCACCCGCCGCTATAATTGCGCGGCAGGCTACGACCGGAGCGATCCATGTGCGCCCGCTACCAGACTCCCTCGCAGGCAGCCGCCGAGCGCTACTGGCGGGTGATCGAGCCGCTGTGGCACTTCGAGGCGAGCTGGCGGGTGCTGCCGACCGACCCGGTGCCCGTCGTGCTCAGCGTCGCTGGTGCGGTAACCGGCCGGATGATGCGCTGGGGATTGCTGCCGTTTCGGGGCGAATCCAACTTTCCGCTGATCAACGCCACCGTCGAGAAGCTCGAGACCTGGTATGCCTGGAAGCAGCCCTGGGAGCGCCGCCAGCGCTGCATCCTGGTGATGGCGGGCTTCTATGAGCCGCATGTCTTCGCCGATGGCCGCAAGGAGCCTTTCTACGTGCATCTCGCCGATCGTCCCATCTTCGGCGTCGCGGGCCTGTGGGAGCGCAGGCGGCAAGCTGACGGATCCGAGGTGCTGTCGTGCGCGCTGATCACCCTGCCGCCGAACAGCCTGATGGCGGAAATCCACAACGAGAAGCAGCGGATGCCGGCCGTGCTGCGCGAGGAGCATCACGAGGCCTGGCTGCAGGGCAGCCCGCAGGAGGCGAAAGCCACGCTGGTGCCTCACCCGAGCGACACCATGGTTGCGTGGCAGGTGAGCCGCCGCCTCTACGCGGTCAAGACGCCGAACGATGCAGCCCTGATCGAGCCTGTCTCCGATCCGCGATCGACGATTGCGCGCGGCTGAGCTCGCTGCCGGCTGACTGCGCCGTGCGGCACCGGTCACGGAACTTCGCCACCGGTTGCGCGGTGAAGGGCGTAATCTTGGCGCCTTCGAGAATTATATGGGGGCGCCGTCGATGCCGGACGACCATTCGATCCTGACTGCCTCGCTGCCGGCGAATCTGCCGGCGGGCGTCGATCTGCGGCGCACCGCCGCGAATCCCGATTACTGGTATCCCCTGGCGTGGGCCGATGAGCTCAAGCCCGGGCGGATACTCGGGCGGCGGTTCGCGGGCGAGCCCATCGCGCTCTTTCGCGGCGCGAGCGGGCGGGTGGTCGCGCTCGAGGACCGCTGCGCGCACCGGCAGGTGCCGCTGCACCTCGGGGTGGTTCAGGGCGATGGCGTGAAGTGCCACTACCACGGCTGGGCCTACGATTGCAGCGGCAAGTGCGTGGACGTGCCTTATCTCGGCAGGGAGCGCGTGCCCAATGGCGTGCGCAGCTATCCCGTCCGGGAGGTGGATGGACTCATCTTCATCTTTCCCGGCAATCCCGCCCTGGCGGAGGCGCGCCTGCCCGCCGCGCTCGGCGCCTCGCAGCGCCGCGATTACAAGACCCGGCGGCTCAATCGCGAGGTGGCCTGCCACTACACCTTCATGCACGAGAATCTCTTCGACATGAACCACCAGTTCATGCATCGCAAGCAGATGGGCTCCATCCGCGCGAGCTGCCTGGGGCGGCGGCACGGGGAGCACTGGGCGGAGGTCGAGTACACCTTCAGCCGCACGGAAGGCAAGTCGAGCGTGGGTGAGCGGGTCATCGTCGATCTCATGCGGACCCGCGGCGAAGAGCGGCAGGACTTCCGCGACCACATGCGCATCCGCACGGACTACCCGTCACAGAGCCTCAAGGTCTGGGTCGGGCGCGACATCCAGGATACGCAGGACCCCGTGTTGGACGTCTGGCTCTGCTACACGCCGCTCGATGCCGAGCAGCGCACCAACCGGACTTTCGGCTATCTCTCGGTGAAGAAGCCGCCGATTCCCGGCCTGATCCATCTCGCGTGGCCGTTCGTCACCTGGTTCACGGAAAGGATCTTCCGCGAGGACAAGGACATCGTCGAGCACGAGCAGCGCGCGCACGACGCCCAGGGTGCCGACTGGAACAATGAAGTGTTTCCCGCGCTGCGCGACCTGAGGGCGGTGCTCGGCCGCTGCGGCGTGCCGCTATGCCCGGGCCGCTGAGGCGATCAACACCGCGTTCGTCCCTCCGAAGGCGAACGAGCTCGACATGACCGTGCGGGCGCCGGTGCCGCGGCGCGCGCGGTTCGGAACGTAGTCGAGATCGCAGTCCGCGGCCGGCACCTCGAGGTGCATGGTCGGCAGCAGCACGTCCTGCTGCAACGCGAGCAATGCGAGCACGAGCTCCAGAGCGCCGCTCGCCCCGAGGAGGTGGCCATGGATCGCCTTGGTGGCGCTCACCGGGATGCGGTACGCCCGCTCGCCGAAGACTTCCTTGATTGCCGCCGTCTCGACGGAGTCGTTGGCCTGCGTGCCGGTGCCGTGGGCATTGATGCTGTCGATCTCCTGCGCCGCGATGTTCCCGGAGCTCAGCGCCGCGCGCATGGCGGCGGCCTGGCCGGCGACAGTGGGCCGGGTGATGTGACTCGCATCCGTGGAGAGTCCGTAGCCCAGGATCTCGCCGTGAATGGCTGCGCCACGCGCGACGGCTCGCTCCCAGTCCTCGAGCACGAGCATCGCCGCGCCTTCGCCCAGCACGAGCCCGCTGCGATCGGCGGAGAAGGGCTTGCAGGAGGCGGAGGGATCGTTGCGGTCCTCGCTGGCCAGCGTGCGTAACGCCTCCCAGGCTTTCATCGCGCCGTAGGACAAGGGCGCCTCCGAGCCGCCGGTCAGGGCGATGTCGATCTCCCCGCGCCGCAGGCGCGCCCAGGCCTCGCCGATCGCGACCGCGGAGGAGGAGCAGGCCGTGGAGTACGTGAGATTCGGGCCGCTCAGGTCGTACTCGATGCCGATCCACGCAGCGGGTGCGTTGGTCATGCCCATGAGGACCGAGAAGGGCTTCATGCGCTCGCAGCCGTCACGATAGAGGGAGAGATACCCCTCATCCATGGTGAGTGCGCCTCCCATGCCGGTGCCGACGAATACCCCGACGCGCCCGCGGTCCGCGGCGGGCAGGTCGAGCCGCGCCTGGCCGATCGCCTGCTGCGCGGCCACGACCGCGATCTGACTGACTCGATCCAACATCCGCAGCCGCGGCGGCGGGAAGTGCTCCTCCCCCTGGAACCGCACGCAGGCGGCGAGCGGCGCGGTGAGACCGCCGGACCACGGCGTCTCCATGCGGCGGATGGCGGAACGGCCCGCCGTCGCATTGGCGAGGGCTTCCCCGCGGCTGTTACCGAGCGGTGAGATCAGGCCGATTCCGGTGACCGCGACCCGTCTCATGCGCTGCGGTCCGTGGAGGCGGGCTGCGCGGCCGGGCCCTGCTCGGAACGCGTCTGCGGCGCGACCTTCTGGGCGGCGATGAGCCCGTCGATGTATTTCGCGGCGTTGCCGAGCGTCCCGAGGGCAACGCCTTCCGAAGGCAGGTGCACGCCGAATTCCTCCTCGATGAAGAAGAGCATCTCGACCATGCCGAGGGAGTCGATGCCGAGGGCATCGAGCGGCTGATCGGGCGTGAGCCGGGCCGGGTCCAGCTTGTAGCGCTGAGCCAGGATTCGCGACAGTCGTTCGAGAGTCGTCATGATGAGAGCCCCTGGGTATCAGCGGTGAGGGCTTGGAATCGGGCGCAAGGTTCAGCCGCGATGAGCAAACGCGGTACCCGTTTGCTCCGCAGCCGCGCTTCCCGGAGCTGTCCGGGGCAAGCAGCGTCAGCTCGGCCGCGATATCAGCGGATGAGGTCCCGGTAGGCATGCCAGGTCGCATGCCCAAGGAGCGGTGCGACCACGATCATGCCGAGGAGGAGGGTCGCGAACCCGAGTGCCGTCAGGCCCACGATGAGCGCCGCCCATACGATCATGGCCGGGATGTTGTGCAGGCTGGCTTTGACGCTCGCCCACATGGCTTCCGACGCGCTCGCATGCCGGTCGATGATGAGCGGCACCGCGACGACCGACAGCACGAAGACGGCGACCGCGAAGACGGCGCCCGATGAGAAGTAGGCGACGACTTCACGCACGCTCGCAAAATCACCGGTACCGCCCCAGAGGGCGACGGCGAGGCTCGGCATGCGGAATCCGAATGCCGATTGCAGCAGCACCGTCGAGGCGACGAACCACACGATCGCGATCACGGCCAGGATCCCCCCGAAGTGCATCAGCGCATCGGGGTTGCGCGTGACCGCTTCCAGCGATTCGTCGAACCCTCGCGGCTCGCGCGCCGCGCGGCGTCTGGAGAGCTCGCAGACCCCCGTGGTCATGATGGGTCCGACCAACAGGTAGCCGGTCACCGCCGCCGCGACGAGGTAAGGATGAGTGCTCCCCAGCATCAGGAGCACCGCGCCGATGATGGAGATGATGACGCCGTGCGCCAGGCTGGCGCGCTCCATCTGCCGCAGGTCTTCCCACCCGCGGCGCAACCACACGATCGACTGGAGCGCAGGAACGCTGCGCACCTCCACGTGAAGGAAGCGCCGCTTCCCGAGGCTGAGGGACGTGCTCATGGAAGACTCCCGCTACCCACTGCCTGCGCCAGCATACTCCTGTAAACTCCGCCCCGCGGCGCCCCCGTAGCTCAGTGGATAGAGCGACCGCCTCCTAAGCGGTAGGTCGTCGGTTCAACTCCGGCCGGGGGCGCCAAATAATCAATAGCTTGCGAGAGTTTCCTCGACTGATTCCCGATTACTTGCCGCTCGCGGCGCCGGCTGCGTCGACATTTCCGATCATCGGCAGCACGCCCTTGTCCCCCACCACCGCAGGCAGGTGTCCGTCCCACTTCGCAATGGCCTGCTGCTGGATGAGCTGCGGCGTCAGGGTCTGCTGCAGGAGCTTCTGGGCTTGCGATTGCGCCTGCGCCTCGACGATCCGCTGCTGGGCGACGACCCTGGCCTGGTCCAACTCGTATTGCGCCTGCAAGGCACGCTGCTGGGCGACCTGCTTGCGCTCGATGGCTTGCGCGAACTCGTCGCTGAAGTGGAAGTCCGTGATGTTCACGGAGTCGACCACCACGCGATAGGGCTGCAGCTCCGCGGTGATCTGCGACTGGATCTGGTTGCGCACCTCATCGCGATGCACGATCAGGTCCTCCGCGTTGAAGTGAGCGGTGACCGCTTTGACCGAGTTGCTGATCGCGGGGCGGATGATCTTGTCGACCAGGTCGGACTCGCTGCCGATGTGCTGATAAACCCACTCCGCATCGGCCGGCAGGATGTGCCAGTTGGTTGCGACCGTGGTCGATACGTTCTGCAGATCGAGGCTCGCGGAAGTCTCCGCGGCCTGGGAGTTCTGCACCTGCACGTCCATTCTGGTGACCGACTGCACGAAGGGCAGCTTGAAGTGCAGGCCGGGATCGAGGACTCCGTCGTGCACCGCGCCGAAGGTCATGAGCACCCCGCGTTGACCCGGGCCGATCTGCACCCAGGCGCCGCCAATGACGAGGAGAGCGATCACGATGATCGCGCCCGCCAAGAGGGCTGGGCGCAAGGCCCTGGTGTTCGGCAGGGAGGAAATTCCGCTATTCATGGTGATGTGGCTCCGTGATGCCCGCGAGGGCGCTTCAATCGACCCGCCGGTGGTGCCGGCGGGGCGGCGAGGAGGCGGGTCCGACGTAACGCTTGTAGGCCGCGATCCAATCGTTTGCGATGTCGCGCTGCGCCTGCGCGAGCGGCACCCGCCCGCGGCAGACGAGCGTATGCAGCCGGTTCTCCAGACGGTCCTTGGCGAAAGAGCCCCAGCCGCCGATGACATGGTGCGGCTCGGGCCAGAGATTGTGCGGATTGGTCGGGGAGCCGCCGAGCTCGAGGCTGACGAGATGGTCTTCCTCGTAGTCTCGAACGCGATAGTCGGTATATCCGTACTGGTGAATTCCACGGCGCTTCAGCGCCTCCGTGTACTTCTCCGGCGGCCGGATGGATTTCGTGTAGCCGCGCACGCAAATGGTCTCGCGGATGTTGCCTTGCGTGACCGCGGGATTGATTGCCCCAGGAGTGAGATGGCGTTTGGGGAGTGCCTGATCCAGGCCAAATACCACGCTGTACCGGCCCTGCGCGCCGGCGATGCCGCCCCGGTTGGAATAGCTATTGGCCAGAGCGTGCGGCACGGGAGCCAGCCCGCCGGCGAGGGACAGCAAGCAGGCGGCCGAGAGGAAGGCTAGAGGTCTACGCATCGAAAGTCCTGAGGCGAGAGTCATCCACGCGTCGCTGCCACGATGCAGCCCCGCCATTTTACATCAGCGCGCCTGCATGGGTGCAGGCGGTGGAAACACCCGGCTGAGCATGGTGTCTCGCGTGCAGCGAGCACCGTCAGAATCAGGTCGCTGCGGCTGGTGATGTCCATTGTCGTTCGTCCCGACGCCGATGCGGACGCCGCTCGTCCTGTATTAAGCGCTGTTAGATGGTGATGTTGCGAAAGGACGGGATTTTTCGAGCTCCTGGTTGTAAAGCCAGTAGCTTGGCGGGATGATGCGGCGAGGAATGACTGGCCTGCCGAGGGCAGTGGAGAAGCAAGGGTGAGCAGCGTTGCGCAGTGCGATTTCCGGGGCGGAGCGCCGCCGCGCACACCCGTTCGCGCCGGCGCGGGTTCAGGTGGAGGTGATATGGATGACGTATTGAGGCGAATGGGTTCTCTGGAGAACGATGTGTCGGTGATCAAGAGAGAGGTCGAAGGGATATCGGCCCAGCTTCCCTACATGGCAACCAAGGCCGACGTCGCCCAACTTCCTTATATGGCAACGAAGGCGGACGTCGCTCAACTTCCTCATATGGCAACCAAGGCGGACGTCAGCGACGCAAAGACATCGATCATCCAATGGATGGTGGCCATCCTGATCGCCGTGGCCGCCCTCGTCTTCACTATCGCGAAGTTCGTTCATTGAGCGCCGGGGTTCGGCGGGGGCTCGTCGCCCCCGCCTTGGGCGCACGCAATCTATTGCTGACCGTCCTGCTGCGAGGCCTGCTGGTGCTCCGTGTTCGCGATGAATGCCGCGACGTTGTCGTGCAGCTGTTTCAGCGAGGGTGTGTTGGCGTACACCATGTGCCCTGACTCGTAGTAGTGGTACTCGATGTTCGCCTGCAGCTTGCGCGGCATCTGCAGGTGCGCCATCTCGTACATGCCCTGATAGAAGGGCGTGGCCAGATCGAAGTAGCCGCCGTTCAGCATGATCTTGAGACCGGGGTCGTACTTCATCGCATTGGCGAGGTCCGGCATCACGTTGAGGGCCTGCGGCAGCGAGAAGGGCGCGCCGGGCGGGCTATGCTTGTAATTCCAGGTCCGGAAGAGCGGAATCTCCGGCTTGTAGGTCATCCGCATCCCATAGTGGAGATCCTTGCGAACGTAGCTGTTGAAGGCGGAGACGTACGCGGAGGCGATCGAGGCGGCCTGGGGATCGTAGTCTGCCCGCTGGCTCAAGGGATCTAGCGACGGGCCTGAGAAGCGGGAGTCGAGGCGGCCGGTCGTAAGGTCGGCATCGCCCTGCAGGCTGTGCTCGAACTCACCGCCGTCGATGCGCAGGTTGGCTTTCTTGATGTAGCTCACCGGCAACCCGGTGTAGTCGTGCAGCTTCGCCGCGATCGCCTCCCGCTGATCCGGGCTCAGGGTCGAGCCCGCGCGCAGGGCCGCCGCGTAATCGCCCATGGCGAACTGCTCGACTTCGCTCAGCAGCGCGTCGAGCGGCTGCCCCGCGTTCGGCAGCTTGTGGTGATACCACGCCGTCGCCGCATAGGTGGGCAGAGCGAGCTCGTAAGCGAGGTCGACGCCTGGATTGAAGCTGACGAGGTCCGGCGAATCATCGTAGTTGAGGATCTGCGAGAGCAGGATGACGCCGTTGAAGTCCGTATTGTCGTCGGTCTCCAGCACGTTGATGAGATTCGCCGAGCGCGGCGTGCCGTAGCTCTCGCCGAAGAGGTACTTCGGCGAGTTCCAGCGGCCGTACTTCGACAGGAACTGCATGATGAACTCGGAAAATGCGTGCACGTCCTCATCGGCGCCGTAGAAATCCTTCTCGGCGCCCGGCGTCACCCGCGAAAAGCCCGTGCCCGGCGCATCGATGAACACGAGATCGCTGGCATCGAGCAGGCTGTAGCCGTTGTCGACCACTTGATAAGGGGCGGGCGGCGTGTGCGTATGGTCAGCCGTGACCACCCGGCGCGGGCCGAAAGCGCCCATGTGCAGCCACACGGTCGAGGAGCCCGGCCCGCCGTTGTAGAGGAAGGTGATCGGGCGGTCACCCGGCTTCTCGCCGTCCTTGAAATAGGCCACGTAGAACATCGACGCTTCGGGCGACTTCTTCCTGGCGCCTCGTTCATGCTTCGGGTCCATCGGCGGAGCGTCATCACCCCCGCTCTTATCGGCTGCGTCGTTCCAGCCTTTCGGATGCACGATCAACATGCCGGCGACCGCATGGTAGTGGATCGTGTTGCCTTCGACCGTCACCGAGCCCTCGCTCGTGCTGGTGACGGTGCGGAAGTAGGGATTGCCCTTGTGGTCGTGGTCGTGACCCTTGGCCCGGTGGTGCCCGGCGGACCTCTGGCCGGCGGCTCCGGAGTCGGCCGACGCGGAGTCCGAGGGCGCATAGTCGTTCGATGACTGCGCCTGTGTCGGCTGGGTGGCGCAACCCTGGACGACCGCGAAGAGACAGGCGGCCGCGGCCGCGGAGAAGGTCTTTCTGACCAGCGCTTGGCGCGTCTTTTCGCTCATGATCATTCCCCCGCCTGGTTGTCGGTCTTGCGGATGAAGGCCGCGACGTTGTCATGGAGCTGTTTCAACGAGGCCTCGTTGGCGTACACCATGTGACCGGACTCGTAGTAGTGATACTCGATGTTCGACTGCAGCTTCTGCGGGATGTCCAGGTGGTGCATCTCGTACATGCCCTCGAAGAAGGGTGTCGCCAGATCGAAGTAGCCGCCGTTCAGGCAGATCTTGAGGCTCGGGTCGTACTTCATCGCGGTGGCGAGGTCCGGCATCACATTGACCGACACAGGCAGCGGGAACGGCGCCCCCGGCGGCTGATGCTTGAATTCCCACCACTTGAATACGTCGATCTCCGGGTTGTACGACTCGTCGGTCGTGTAGTGGAGAGTCCGGCGCGCGTAGTCGTTGAACACCGATACGTATGCGGAGCTGATGGCGGCCGCCTGCGGGTCGTACTGCGCTTCCTCGCCCAGCGGGTCCATGGTGGGACCGGAGAAGCGGGAGTCGAGCCTGCCGGTGGTGAGGTCCGCATCGGTCTGCAGCTCGTGCTCGAACTGCGGTCCATTGATGCGCAGGTTCGCTTTCTTGATGTAGGCGACCGGCAGTCCCGTGTAGTCGTGGAGCTTCTCGGCGATGGCGTTGAGCTGGTCCTCGGGCAGGCTCGCCCCCTGATCGAGCGCGTGCGCGTAATCGCCCATGGCGAACTGCTCGACCTCCTCGAGGAAGCTCTGCAGGTCCGCCGGCTGGGAGGGCAGCTTGTGGTGATACCAGGCGGTGGCCGCGAAGGTCGGCAGCATGATCTCGTAGGGCAGCTCGACGCCGGGATTCGTCTCCGGCTCATCCGCATTCAGATCGAAGTTGAGGATCTGCGAGAGGAGGATGACGCCGTTGAAGTCGATGTCGCGGTCCGTCTCCAGCTCGTTGATCAGGGCCGCGGAGCGGGGCGTGCCGTAGCTCTCTCCGAAAAGGTATTTCGGCGAGTTCCAGCGATCGTACTTCGACAGAAATTGCGTGATGAAGGAGGAGAAAGCGTAGACATCCTGATCGACTCCATAGAAGGCCTTCTCCTTGTCCTTGCCTTCGATGCGGCTGAAGCCCGTGCCCGGGGCATCGATGAAGACGAGGTCCGAGGCATCGAGAAGGCTGTAGGCATTGGCCACCGCGCCGTAGGGGGCCGGAGGCGTATGGGAGTCGTTGCGGGTGACGACCCGCACCGGGCCGAAAGCGCCCATGTGCAGCCAGACGGTCGAGGAGCCGGGACCGCCGTTATAGAGAAAGGTCACCGGACGCGTGCGGGGGTCGGCCCCCTGCTTGAAGTAGGCGACGTAGAACATGGAGGCGACGGGTGGGCCGTCCGCAGTGCCGATCGCATCCTTCGGGCCTTGAGGCTTCGCGGCGTCGTCCCATCCCTTGGGGTGCACGATGAGGGTGCCGGCCATCGCCTCGTAGGCGATCTTGCGGCCCTCCACGGTCACCGTCCCCGTGCTCTTCACGGTCCGCGGCGTGAACACGCTCGCCGGGGCCGTCCCGGCTTCCGGGGGGCTCTTCGCCGGAGCGGGTTTGGGCGGGGCGGCAAGAGCCGCGGCGGAAAGTGACAACGCCGCAATCAGCGGGACCATTTGCTTCATGTTCGCAGTACCTCTGGTGCAGCCGCCGGCCAGCGAGGCCGGCGGCGCGAATCCGAATATGATGCCCGAACGGGCGCCCGCCGCGCGAGCGCCCGCCGTCTATTGTTGATCGTCCTTCCGCGGGTTGGCCTGCTGGTGCTCCGTGTTCGCGATGAACGCGGCGACGTTGTCGTGCAGCTGCTTCAAGGCCGGCACATTGGCATACACCATGTGGCCTGACTCGTAGTAGTGATACTCGATGTTCGCCTGCAGCTTGCGCGGCATCGGCAGATGCGCCATCTCGTACATGCCCTCGAAGAAGGGTGTCGCGAGATCGAAGTAGCCGCCGTTGAGCATGATCTTGAGATCGGGGTCGTACTTCATCGCATTGGCGAGGTCCGGCATCACGTTGAGCCCCTGGGGCAGCTGCGTGGGCGCGCCGGGGGGCTGATGCCGGGAGTTCCAGGTGCGGAAGAGGCGAGTCTCCGGCCTGTAGTGCATTTCCGTTCCGTAGCGCAGATCCTTGCGCACATAGTCGTTGAACGCGGCCACGTACGCGGAGCTGATCGCCGCGGACTGCGGGTCATATTCCGCCCGCTGGCTCAATGGGTCGAGCGACGGCCCGGAGAAGCGGGAGTCGAGCCGGCCGGTCGTCACGCCGGCATCGCTCTGCAGGGCGTGCTCGAACTCGCCGCCGTCGATGCGCAGGTCGGCCTTCTCGATGTAGCTCACCGGCAATCCGGTGTAGTCGTGCAGCTTCGCGGCGATCGCACTGCGCTCCTCGGGAGGCAAGCTCGAGCCCGCGCGCAGCGCCCGCGCATAATCCGTCAGCGCGAAGTGCTCCACCTCCTTCAGGAACGGCTCGAGCTGCTGGCTCGCGTTCGGCAGCTTGTGGTGGTACCACGCGGTCGCGGCGTAGCTGGGCAGCGCCACCTCGTACGGCAGATCCACGCCGGGATCGTACCGGACCATTCCCGTCGACTCGTCGTAGCTCAGGATCTGAGAGAGCAGGATGACGCCGTTGAAGTCGGTATCGTCCTCGGTCTCGAGCACGTTGATGAGGTTGGCCGAGCGCGGCGTGCCGTAGCTCTCGCCGAAGAGGTACTTGGGCGAGTTCCAGCGGCCGTACTTCGACAGAAACTGCATGATGAACCCGGAGAAGGCGTGCACGTCGGGGTCGGCGCCGTAGAAGTCCTTCTCGGCGCCCGGCGTCACCCGCGAGAACCCGGTGCCCGGCGCATCGACGAACACGAGATCGCTCGCATCGAGCAGGCTGTAGTCGTTGTTGACCAGCTGGTAGGGGGCGGGAGGGGTGTGCGTATGGTCGGCCGTGACCACCCGGCGAGGCCCGAAGGCGCCCATGTGCAGCCACACGGTCGAGGACCCCGGTCCGCCATTGTAGAGGAAGGTGATCGGGCGATCGCTCGGCTTTTCGCCGTCCTTGAAGTAGGCCACGTAGAACATCGACGCTTCGGGCGACTTCTTCTTGGCGCCGTGCTCGTGCCCTGCGTCCATCGGCGACGGATCATCGCCGCCGCTACTATCGGCTGCGTCATTCCAGCCTTTCGGATGCACGATCAACAAGCCCGCGACGGCGTGGTAGTGGATCGTACTGCCTTCGACTGTCACCGAGCCCTCGGTGGTGCTGGTGACGGTGCGGAAGTAGGAGTTACCCTTATGATGCTCGTCGGCTTTCTTCGCGCCGAGGCCGTGATCCGAAGACGTCTGATCGGCGGATCCAGCGCCGGCTGCCGCGCCGTCAGACGACGCATAGTCGGCCGACGGCTGATTCTGCGAGGGCTGCGTGGCGCAGCCCTGCACCAGAGCGAAAACGGACGCCGCCGCGACCGCCGAAATGCCCTTCATGATGATCCTGCTGCGTACTGCCTCGCTCATGATCATTGCCCTGCCTGGTTGCTGTTCCTGCGGATGAAGGCGGCCACGTTGTCGTGGAGCTGCTTCAGGGAGGCCTCATTGGCGTAGACCATGTGACCCGACTGGTAGTAGTGATACTCGATGTTGGATTGCAGCTTCGCGGGAATCTGCAGATGCTGCATCTCGTACATGCCCTGGAAGAAGGGCGTCGCCAGGTCGAAGTAGCCGCCGTTCAGGCAGATCTTGAGGCTCGGGTCGTACTTCATCGCCGTGGCGAGGTCGGGCATCACGTTGACCGCGCCCGGCAGCGGCATGGGCGCCCCCGGCGGCTGATGCTTGAACTCCCACTTCCACCACAGATCGATCTCGGGGTAGTAGGCCAGGTCGGTGGTGTAGCGCAGGGAGCGGCGTGCGTAGTCGTTGAACGCCGAAACGTACGCGGAGCTGATCGCCGCCGCCTGCGGGTCGTACTGCGCGTCCTCGCCCAGCGGGTCCATCGTGGGGCCCGAGAAGCGCGTATCGAGCCGGCCTGCGGTCTGATCCGAATCGCTCAGCAGCTGGTGCGAGAACTGCGGGCCGCTGACGCGCAGGTCCGCCTTCTTGATGTAGGCGACCGGCAGCCCGGTGTAGTCGTGGAGCTTATGGGCGATGGCGTCGAATTGGTCCTCGGGCAGGCTCGCGCCCTGCGCGAGCGCATCGGCGTAGTCCCCCATGGCGAACTGCTCGACTTGCTCGAGGAAGCTCTTGAGATCGGCCGGCTGCGAGGAGCCGAGCATGTGGTGGTACCAGGCGGTGGCCGCGAGAGTCGGCAGCTCGATCTCATAGGGCAGCTCGATGCCGGGGTTCGCCTGCGGGAAGTCGGCCATCAGATTGAAGTTGAGCACCTGCGAGAGGAGGATGACGCCGTTGAAGTCGATGTCGCGCCCGGTCTCGAGGTCATTGATGAGCACCGCGGAGCGGGGGGTGCCGTAGCTCTCGCCGAAGAGATATTTCGGCGAGTTCCAGCGGCCGTACTTCGACAGGAACTGCGTGATGAAGGAGGCGAACGCGTTGCCGTCCTGATCGACTCCCCAGAACGCATGGGCTTTGCCTTTGCCTTCGATGCGGCTGAAGCCCGTGCCCGGCGCGTCGATGAAGACGAGGTCCGAGGCATCGAGCAGGCTGTAGGCGTTGTCCACCGTGCGGTATGGGGCGGGAGGGGTATGCGAGTCGTTGCTCGTGACCACCCGCACCGGACCGAAGGCTCCCATGTGCAGCCAGATGGTCGAGGAGCCGGGACCGCCGTTATAAAGGAACGTCACCGGCCGGGTGCGCGGATCGGCCCCTTGCTTGAAGTACGCCACGTAGAACATCGAAGCGACCGGTGGACCATCGGCCGTTCCGATGGCGTCCTTCGCACCTCGAGGCTTTGCGGCATCGTCCCAGCCCTTGGGATGCACGATGATCGTGCCGGCAATGGCGTCGTAGGCGATCTTGTGTCCCTCGACGGTCACCGTTCCCGCGCTTTTCACCGTGCGCGGTGTGAACACGCTTGCGGGGGCGCTGGCGGCCTGGGGTGGGCTCGCGCTCTGCGCGCTCTTGCGTGGAGCGGCGAGCGCTACGGCGGTGGTGAGCGAGATTGCCGCGATCAGTGCGACCACTTGCTTCATTTTATGGATACCTCCAGAGGTGCCGGCCGGCGGCGCGACACCGGTATGATGCCCGACCCCTGCGCCGCCCGAGTACCCGCTACCCCGCCGCGGGGTGCGATCTGCGGCAAACGCCCCTCGCGCCGCGACGAAGCGAAGGCGCCGGGGCGTGTCACCGGGGCGTCACACTGCGTGGCTAAAGTCGCCGCGACCGGACTTGGAGCGGTCTGCTCTGCCCGAGACCCGCCCGACCGGCATTCCCCTCCGAACACTCCGATGAAGGGAGCCCTGGTAATGAGAACCCTTTTCCGCAAGCTGTCCGTCGTCCTCGGCGCGTGCGCGGTCGCCGCTTGCGCCGGCGCGACGGCGCTCGCCCACGGTCCCGGCCACGACCACGAGCATGGCTTCGAGACCGCAACGCCCATCAGGCATTTGGTGGTGATCTTCCAAGAGAACGTCTCGTTCGATCACTACTACGCCACCTATCCCAACGCCACCAATCCGGCCGGCGAGCCTGGCTTCACCGCGGCCCACCGGACGCCTCGGGTCAACAATCTTCTCGGCGGCAATCTCCTCACCAACAATCCCAATCTCAACCCGTCCAACGGCACGGGTGCGACGAATCCCTTCCGTCTCGATCGCAGCCAGGCAGCCACCGCCGACCAGAATCACGCCTACACGGCGGAGCAGCAGGCGTATGAC
>JAGWPE010000111.1 GCA_028870635.1 Gammaproteobacteria bacterium
CGCAAAAAATCGTGGCTTTTTGCTCAACGTCCGCCACCTGCGGCGGCGGGGCACATCCCTGTGCCTATCCCTCGGGCCTCGCGGTTACGCAGGAAGAAGGCGTGCGTTACGTCAAATTTTTCGGGACAAGCCATTGATTTTGGCGACATAAGGGGGCAAAAGAGACGGGCTCGACTCACCGTGGAGATCTGCCTTGGCGCGTATAGACGCGTTTCTCAAGCTGGGAGCACAGCAGGGTTGCTCGGACGTGCATCTTGCCGTCGGCGTGCCGCCAATGCTGCGCATGCAGGGCGACCTACTGCCGATCAAGTTCCGTGAGCTGCGCGCCGCGGAGCTCGAGGGCTACATCACCGAGATCCTGAGCCGTTCCCAGGCCGAGCATTTCGCCAAGGGGCAGGACCTCGATTTCTCGTATGTGTCGGCTGACGGCGGCCGGTTCCGCGTGAACGTTTTCCGCAAGGACACCGGCATCGGCGCGACCTTCCGCGCCATTCCCTCCCAGGTGCCCTCGCTGGAGAAGATGGGACTTCCCGCCGTCATCACCAAGCTCTGCGACTTCCATCAGGGAATGATCCTGGTGACCGGCTCGACCGGAACCGGCAAGTCGACCACTCTTGCCGCGATGATCAATCACCTCAACGAGACGCGAAAGCTCAACATCATCAGCCTGGAGGATCCGATCGAGTTCGTTCATCGCAGCAAGCACAGTCAGGTGATCCAGCGTGAGCTCGGGACCCACATTCCGACGTTTGCGGAGGGCGTACGCGCCGCCATGCGTGAGGATCCGGACGTCATTCTGGTGGGCGAGCTGCGTGATGCCGAGACCATCTCGATGGCGATGACGGCGGCGGAGACCGGGCACCTGGTTCTCGGCACGCTGCACACCACCAGCGCCGTCAAGACCATCGATCGCATCATCGACGCGCTGCCGATCGAGGAGCGGGAGCAGACCAAGAGCTTCCTTGCGCAGAGTCTGCTGGCCGTCGTCACCCAAGTGCTGGTGAAGACGCCGGATGCGCGTGGCCGCAAGGCCATCTGCGAGGTCCTGATGATGACCAAAGCCATCGCCAAGCTCGTCCAGACCGAGCAGACGCATCAGATTCCCAGCCAGCTGCAGATGGGCCGCGATCTCGGCATGCAACTGCTCGATCAGGCGCTGCTCGCGGCGATCAGCGCCCGTGAGATCGATCCCGATGACGCCTACTCCTACGCGATGGACAAGCGTCCATTCCAGAAATACGTCACCGACACCAGCATGCTGCCCAAAGTCGATGCGGCCGCGCCGCCGCCGGCCTCGGCTGCCTGAGGCGCGAGGCGGGCATGGCTACGATCGACACGTTACTGCTCGAAGTGCTGGAGAAGCGCGGCTCGGACCTGCACTTCATTGCCGGCGATCCGCCGCGGATCCGGCAGTACGGCGACCTCATGGCCCTGAAGCCCGAGAGCCTCGCCCAGGACTTCGTCAAGGATGCGCTCTACGAGATCATGCCGAAGACCGCGCTGGAACGCTTCGAGTCCAAGGACGGGGCGGACTTCGCGTACACCATTCCCGAGCGGGGGCGCTTCCGCGTCAACGTCATGCGCCAGCTGAACGGCATGGGCGCCGTGTTCCGCGCCATTCCCTCCAAGGCGCTGACGATGGACGAGCTGAAGCTTCCGGAGTCGGTGCGCCAGCTCTGCCGCGCCAACAACGGGCTGATCCTCGTCACCGGCAAGACCGGCTCCGGCAAGTCGACGACGCTCGCCGCGATGATCGACGACATCAACCTGCGGGTGAAGGGTCACATCCTCACCATCGAGGACCCGATCGAATTCGTGCACCAGAGAAAGAGCTGCCTCATCAGCCAGCGCGAGATCGGGGTCCACAGCGCAAGCTTCTCCGCGGCGCTGCACTCGGCACTGCGTGAGGACCCGGACGTCATTCTGGTCGGTGAGCTGCGCGACCTCGAGACGATGAGCATCGCGGTTACCGCCGCGGAGATGGGCATTCTCGTCATGGGCACACTGCACACGAACGGCGCTGCGCAGACGGTGGACCGCATGGTCAACGTCTTCCCGTCCGACAAGCAGTCGCACGTCCGGACGATGCTTTCGACGTCACTGCGCGGCGTTGTCTCGCAGCAGCTCCTGCAGCGAGCCGACAAGCAAGGCCGCGTTGCAGCACTCGAGATCCTGGTCAACACCCCAGCCGCCGCCAACCTCATCCGCCAGGGCAAGCTCGACCAGCTCGAGAACACCATGCAGGCCGGCGGCCAGTTCGGCATGCGCACCATGGACACGGCCATCCAACAGCTGCTGGACCAGCGGATGATCACCGGCAAGGAGGCCTACAAGAAGGCCATCAACAAGGGGAAATTCGAGCCGGTCAAGGACGCCGGCTGAGCCGCGAGCGGACCTGCGGCGGAGCGGCCGGACGCCGCGCGCATCACGCGCGACGGTCCTGTAAACTGCCGGGATATGGCTGATAAGCTCTTCGTCACGACGGCGCTTCCGTACGCGAACGGCCCGTTCCATATCGGGCACATCATGGAGTACATCCAGGCGGACATCTGGGTGCGCTTCCAGCGCATGCAGGGGCATCAGGTGCATTTCGTTGGCGCGGACGACGCGCATGGCGCACCCATCATGCTCAAGGCGGAAGCGGAGGGGATCAGCCCGCAGGACCTCGTGGGGCGGATCGCGGCGGGACGCCCCAGGTATCTGCAGGGCTTCCACATCAGCTTCGATCATTGGCACTCGACGGACTCACCGGAGAACGTCGCGCTCTCGCAGGACGTCTACCGCCGCCTGAAGGCCGCGGGACTGATCTACTCGAAGGCCATCGAGCAGTTCTATGATCCGGTCAAGGGCATGTTCCTGCCGGACCGGTACATCAAAGGGGAATGCCCCAACTGCCACTCCAAGGACCAGTACGGGGACGCCTGCGAGGTCTGCAGCACCGTTTATGCGCCGACCGATCTCATCGAGCCCTATTCGGTGCTCACCCGGGCGAAGCCGGTCCTGAAGAGCTCCGAGCACCTCTTCTTCAGGCTCTCCGACCCGAAATGCGTCGACTTCCTGAACGACTGGACCACCACGCCGGGAAGGCTGCAGCCGCAGGTCGCCAACAAGGCGCGCGAATGGCTCTCGGGCAAGGGCGAGCAGGCGCTCGGCGACTGGGACATCTCGCGCGATGCGCCCTATTTCGGCATTCCGATCCCCGACGCCCCGGGCAAGTACTTCTACGTTTGGCTCGATGCGCCGATCGGCTACCTCGCATCGCTGCAGAGCTACTTCGCGAGCGGCAAGGCGAGGGCGAACGGGGAGCCGCGCAGCTTCGAGCAGTTCCTGACGGCGCCGGAAACGAAGCAGATTCACTTCATCGGCAAGGACATCATCTACTTCCACACGCTCTTCTGGCCGGCGATGCTGAAGTTCGCGGGACCGCCCTACAAGGTTCCCGACAACGTGTACGTGCACGGCTTCATCACCGTTTCCGGCGAGAAGATGTCGAAGTCGCGCGGCACGGGAATCAGCCCGCTGCGCTACCTCGACATCGGGATGAATCCCGAGTGGCTGCGCTACTACATCGCGGCCAAGCTCAATGCCAATGTCGAGGATCTCGACTTCAACCCCGACGATTTCGTCGCCCGGATCAACAGCGATCTCGTCGGCAAGTACGTCAACATCGCCAGCCGCGCGGCCAATTTCATCACCCGTCACTTCGAGGGCGCGCTCGCGTACGGAGGTGGCACGGAAGCGCTGCGGCAGGAGGCTGCCGACATCGCGCAGCAAGTGCGCGACAGCTATCAGGGGCGCGAATTCGGCCGCGCGATGCGCGAGATCATGGCGCGCGCCGACCGCATCAACCAGGAGTTCGACGCGCGCCAGCCGTGGGTCCTGGCGAAGGACCCCGCCAGGCGGGCCGACCTGCAGGACGCCTGCTCGCGCGCGCTGTACGGCTTCAAGCTCCTGAGCGTGCTGCTGGCGCCCGTCCTTCCCGAGGTCGCCGCCCGTGTGGCCCGGGAGCTCTTCGGTCTCGGGCGCCCGTTCCAGTGGTCGGATGCACTCGAGCCGCCGCAGCGGATCGCTGCCTATCAGCACCTGATGACCCGCGTGGACCCGAAACAGCTCGATGCGCTGTTCGAGAGCGAGGCGGCCCCCGCGGCCTCGAAGACAGCGGGAGCCGAGGCTGCGAGAGCCGGCGCAGCCGCCAGCTCGGCAAGCCGCGAGAGCCCTGCAACCATGTCGCCAACGCCTCCCCCTGCATCATCGGCCGCGTCGATTTCCATCGACGAGTTCAAGCGGCTCGACCTGCGCGTGGCGCGCATCGTCACCGCGGAACACGTAACGGGAGCCGACAAGCTCCTGAAGCTGACCCTCGATCTCGGCGCCGAGACGCGCACGGTGTTCGCCGGCATCAAGTCCGCGTACGACCCGGCCACACTCACGGGCCGTCTCACCATCATGGTGGCGAACCTCGCCCCGCGGAAGATGAAGTTCGGCGTCTCCGAGGGCATGGTGCTCGCCGCCAGCAACGAGTCCGGCGGCCCGTACCTGCTGTCGCCGGACAGCGGCGCCACACCAGGCATGCGCGTGAGTTGAGCTCTCGATGGCGAGCGCCGACGACATCGACGCGCTGCTGCCGCAGACTCAATGTACGCGCTGCGGCTATCAAGGCTGCCGCCCCTATGCCGAAGCGATCGCGCGCGGGGAGGCCGAGATCAACCAATGCCCGCCCGGGGGCGCCGCAACGATCGGCCAGCTGGCAGTGCTGTTGCAGCGCGACCCGCTGCCGCTCAATCCGGCCAACGGTGTGGAAGGACCACCGCTCGTGGCGCTGATCGATGAGGCGGCCTGCATCGGCTGCGCCAAATGCCTGCCGCCCTGCCCCGTCGATGCGATCATCGGTGCGCGCAAGCAGATGCACACCGTCATCACCGGGCTTTGCACCGGCTGCGAGCTGTGCATCGCGCCGTGTCCGGTGGATTGCATCTCCATGGTCCCGCGGACTTCCCTGGCCGGCGCGCCGGCGGCCCCCGACAGCCAACTGAATCGCCAGCGCTTCCTCGCTCACAATGAGCGCATCGCCCGCCGCGCCCGCGAGCGTGACGCCCTGCTCGCATCCCGCAAGCAGATGGCGGGCGCGGACGCGCACCCACGCGAGCTCTGAGGTCTCATCTTGCACGCCGCCACCCGCCGCGCCATTTTCCGCCGCCTCGCGGCCGCCAACCCCGAGCCGAAAACCGAGCTCGAGCACTCCGGCCCCTTCGAGCTGCTGGTCGCCGTCATGCTCTCCGCCCACACCACCGACAAGAGCGTCAATGCCGCGACCCGCAGGCTCTTTCCCCTCGCCAACACCCCCGAGGCCATCCTCGCGCTGGGCGAGGAAGGCGTGAAGCCCTACCTGAAGACCGTGGGGCTCTACAACGCCAAGTCCAAAAATCTCATCGGCCTCTGCCGCATGCTGGTCGAGCTGCACGGCGGCAACGTCCCCGCCGACCGCGGCTCACTCGAGGCGCTCCCCGGCGTCGGCCGCAAGACCGCCAACGTGGTTCTCAACATCATCTTCGGCGAGCGCGAGATCGCCGTCGACACCCACATATTCCGGGTCGCCAACCGCACGGGCCTCGCCCCCGGCAAGACTCCGCGCGCGGTCGAGGATGCGCTGAAGGCGGGCACCCCCGACGAGTTCAAGCACAACGCCCATCACTGGCTGATCCTGCACGGCCGCTACGTCTGCACCGCCCTCAGGCCCGCCTGCCCGAAGTGCATCATCAGCGACCTCTGCGAATACCCCGACAAAACAAAGCCGAAACCCGTGACAAAGGAGCGCCGGTCGCAAAGAGCCCTTCGGGGGGCGTCGAAAACAGGGATGTTTTTGCCGCAGCCTCCAAGGAGGGATTCACTGCGGCCCCGGAAAGGCTCTTTGCGACCGGCGCTCCGGACGCGAAAGAGTGATAAGGCCCAAGCTGATTGAGTCATGCCCGTCTTCACCGGCCAAAACCGCGAGCAGCTGCGTCAGATGTATCTCGAGGCATGGCGCAAATTCTCCGCGCGCCAGCCGCTCGAGCCCGTTGAAGCCCAGGTCGCCGCCGTCATCGCCGAGCATCCCGAGTACATCCCCTTGCTCGAGTCCGGCCCCCGAGCACTGGCGGCCGACTACGAACCCGAAGCCGGCCGCGAAAACCCATTCCTCCACATGGGACTGCACCTGGCCATCCGCGAGCAGGTCACCACCAACCGCCCCGCCGGCATCACCCGGATCCACGAGGATCTCTCCCGGCGGCTGGGCGACGCCCACGCAGCCGAGCACGCGATGCTCGAGCCGCTCGGCCAGGCGCTGTGGGAAGCTCAACGCTCGGGCCGAATGCCTGACGAACGAGCGTATCTGGAGCGCCTGCGAAAGCTGTGACCGGCAGAGCCGAGCCGCGCAGGGGTCAATGTGCGCCGGCTCCGCCGATGCGGCGCAGCTGAGCGCGCGCGAGCGCCGCATCGAGCGGCAGGTAGCTGCTCTTGCGCTCCACCGCCTCCTGCCCCTGGCGACTCACGATGTAGCGCAGGAATTCCCGGACGCAGGGAGTGAGCGGCTGTCCCGGCGCACGATTGAAGTAGATGTAGATATTGCGGGACAGCGGGTAGCTGTGATCCTGAAAGCTGCGGGGGCTCGGCGCTACGTAGGGACCCGAAGGACTGCGCGCAAGTGCCACGGTCTTCACTCCCGTCACGCCGCTCGCCTGTGACAGTACACCGAAGGCAATCCCGTATGGATCATGGGACAGCTCGCGGGCGAGCATCTGGTGCAACCCGCCCGCCATCGCGCGATCGTCGTCGGCGATCATCTTCGTCCCGCTCTCGACGTACTCGCGGAAATTCGGGTTCCACTTGTCGCTCCCCCGCAGCACATTGAGCTGGAAGAACTGACTCATGCCCGTCGGCGCATAGCCGTAGGTATGGATCGCCTTGCCGGCCCAGGCGCCCGTCAATCCGAGCTGTCCCCAGGTACGGATGTTGCGGCCGGCCGAGCGGGCGCTCTTCAGATTCCACTTGAATCCCCTCAGTGCGCCGGTGCGCTCGGCACCGAAGATGCCGTCGAGCTGGGCCAGCGTGAGTCTCGCGAGGGGATTGCTCTCATTGACGAAAATCACCAGTCCGTCGGCCATCCCCTCCGCGTCGTAACCGCCGGTAGCCACTATCACGCTGCCCGCGGCATGACCGAATGTCTCGTGGAACATCAGCTGCTCCACTACGGTCTGCTCCCGCGCCTGCGGACCGAGATCGGACACACCGCTCACCAGTCCCGCGATACCTGCATCACTGCTCGGAAAGTGATCGGCGAACCGAACGCCCGGTTGATAGCGCCGAAATCCCTGCTCCCAGACTCGCACCATGCCCGCCAGATCGGAGCCAAAGATGCGGATCGTGCCGGCCTCCTGTCGCGGTGGGACGTAGCGGGGTAGACCCGAGAGATCGAATTCAGCCGCCAGTGTGACGCCGCTGGCCAGGCACAGGGCCGAAAACATGGCGAGGAGCCGCCATGTGCGACCGGATTTGGCAAGCCGGAAACCGCAAGCGCGCAGACTTCGCATTCGTACCCCTGTCGCCTCGAGTCCTCGACGAGCAAGGCTGCGCCCGAAACCTGAATCGAGTCTGAAGACGATACGCCGTCTGCGCTATGAGACTGCGGCAGCCGCGGCCAGCGCCGCTTCCAGGCCCTCCCCCGGCATCGCCCTGAGCGCCGCCAATTCTTCGGTGCTCCACTGCCGCGCGATGCGGCCGTCGAGAAGCAACGCGGCGCGATCCGAGTAACGCTCGACGACATCCAGGGCATGAGTGGCGAGCAAAACGCCGCACCGCCCCGCCGAGACGCGCGCACGCAGATGCTTCTTCAAGACCAGCGCGCTCGCAGGATCCAGCCCATTGAACGCCTCGTCCAGCACCACGAGCGCCGGCTCGCCGAGCAGTGCCAGCAGCACTGCAAGCTTCTGCCGCGTGCCGAGCGAGTACGATCCGACGAAGCGGTCGAGCATGTCCGTGAAAGCGAATTGCTCCGCCAACTCCAGCACCTCCGCATCGATCGCGGCCAGACTCTTGGCGGCAGCATAGACTTCCAGGCACTGCCGCCCGGTCAGCAGAGTCGGCAGCCGGTCCGGCGCGCAGCCGAAGCCGATTTGCCTCTTGGCGGCCATCGCGTCCTTGCGCAGCGCGTGTCCGCAGATGACGATGCTCCCCGCCGAGGGAATCAGCATTCCCGCGATGCAGTGCAGCAGAGTCGTTTTGCCGCTCGCATTGGGACCCAGGAGCGCGAGCCACTCACCCCGAGAGAGCTCGAGGTTTACGCCCGAGAGGACCGCCAGCTTGTCGTACCCGGCATGCAGGCTGCTCACCTGCAGTGCCGGGCGCTCACTCTCGCCGTCACGCATCGCGCTTGCCATCGGCCGGCCCATTCCCTTTCATCAACACCCCCGGCTGGCGGTTCCGAGACCCACCCGGCGACAGGCCCACACGCACGCCCCCGAAGCTGCGGCGCAGGAGGTCGCGAGGTAAGTGCAGGAAAGTGCCATCCCCGCGCGAAGCGCGTGTGGGTAATCGACTGCACACGCGAGAAAGATCACGACGCCCAGCACAGCCGCTTGCTCGAGCACGACCCGCCAGACGTATGCAGCGATGAAGCTGCGCAGGCGGATGGTGGTGGGCGCCAGCCAGCGCGCCGCATCGCCCGCGACTCGAACAGCCGCCGCGGAAAGCGCGAGAAGGGTGAAAAAGGTGATGCTCCCGGCCGCCACCGCGATCGCCACCTGACCCGGCACGTCGTGGCTTCCCGACGGAATCGCAAGCAGCACGATCAGCACGACGACGGATGTCGTTCTCGGTCTGCTGAAAATGCGTGCTTGCGCAACGGGCCAATAGGACAGCGGCGCGAGAGATGGTGCCGTGGCCCAGCGCCGCCGGGCGCGGCGCACCATCGCATAGTGCCAGCCAGGCGCGCCCGCTGCGGCTCTGCCCTGCAAGCGCCACCCGGCCAGCGATCCGACGAGTGCGCCTGCCGTTGTCAGCAGCACGAGCAACGATGCCGTCGGCTCAGTGATCCGGCCGGCTGCCCAGGCCACTCCCACGAAGCAGACGGCCGCCAGAAGCCCCACGATGAGTCCCAACGCGAGCCTCAGGCGGCCCGAGCCCGCTACCGGCAGGGCAGCGAGCCAGGAGGTTGCCGCCTCGCCCCGGAGGCGCGCCTGACGATGTACGGCAGAGAGACCGAATAGACACGCGCTGAGCGCGAATGTGACGGCTGGGCTGGCAGCAAGCCGCTGCAGCAGCCCCCCGGTCGGCGCAGCCGCTGCCATGCCGACGGCGAGCGCAACGACGAGCGCTGCGCCGCCCAGCACCCGGGCGCGCTTGCAACGATAGGCATTCCGCCAGCGCAGCCAGGCTGCGATCAAATGCGGCCGGCGGGCGAGCAGCCGCGGTATGCCTGCGGGAAGTGGGCTTGCTCGCGGCACTTCCGTCCGGCCCGTCGCTGCCGCTACTTCTTTCGCGGGATGTAGAGATCGGTCAGCGTGCCTTCGACGGCATCGGCCGCCCCCGCTACGGTCTCCGACAGGGTCGGATGCGGATGGATCGTCAGGCCGATGTCGGCCGCATCGCAGCCGTTCTCGATCGCGAGCGCGAGCTCACTGATGAGCTCGCCCGCGTTGGTGCCCACGATGCCGGCGCCGAGCAGGCGGCGGCTGTCGGGCTCGAAGAGCAGCTTGGTCATTCCCTCGTCCCGCCCGAGCGAGAGCGAGCGGCCGCTCGCGGCCCAGGGGAAAGTGCCTTTCTCGACGGCAATGCCCTTCGCCTTGGCCTCGATCTCGGTGAGGCCAACCCAGGCCACCTCCGGGTCGGTGTAAGCCACGGAAGGGATCGCGCGCGCGTCGAAGGCGCGCCGGTGCCCGGCTGCAACCTCCGCTGCGACTTTCGCCTCGTGCATCGCCTTGTGGGCGAGCATGGGCGGACCTGCGATGTCGCCGATCGCGAAGATGTGCGGCACGTTGGTGCGAAGCTGCCTGTCCACGGGAACGAAGCCCCGATCCGAAACCTGGACGCCGGCGGATTCCGCGCCGATGAGCTTGCCGTTCGGCGAGCGGCCGACGGCCACCAACACGCGGCCGTACACCTGCGGAGCCGGTGCTTTCTCGCCCTCGAAAGTCACCCGCAGTCCCTCGGCCAGCGGCTCGATCTTCGTCACCCGCGTGCCCAGCAGGATCTGCTCGTAGCGCGACCGTATGCGCCGCTCGAGCGGACGCACCAGGTCAGGGTCGCAGCCCGGCATGAGCTGCGGTGTCAACTCCACGACGCTGACGCGGCTGCCGAGAGCGTCGTAGACACAAGCCATCTCCAGCCCGATGATGCCTCCGCCGATGACGAGCAGCCCGCCCGAGAACTCGGGCAGCTCCAGCGCATCCGTCGAGTCCATGATCCGCGGATCCTTGGGCAGGCCGGGCAGCCGGATGGCCTCCGACCCGGCGGCGATGATGCACTGCTCGAAGCGGATACGCTCCGAGCCGCTGTTGCCCATCACTTCGAGCACGTTCGGGCTCACGAACCGTCCCGCGCCCTGGACCACATCGACCTTGCGCTGCTTCGCCAGCGTCCGCAGCCCAGAGGTCAGCCTCTTGACGACCGATCCCTTCCAGCCGCGCAGCTTCTCGAGATCGATCTCCGGCGCCCCGAAGGCGATGCCGCGAGTCCCCATCTCCTCGGCGTCCTCGATGACTTTGGCCGCATGCAGCAGCGCCTTGGAGGGAATGCACCCGACGTTGAGACACACCCCGCCCAGCGCCGGCCACCGCTCCACCAGGGTGACCTGCATGCCGAGGTCCGCGGCACGGAACGCGGCGGTGTAGCCGCCCGGACCTGAGCCGAGCACGAGGAGCTGCGTCGAGCGATTGAAATCGGCCTGCCCCTGCGGCGGCTTCGTCAGATCCGGCATGGGCATGCGCACGGTGTCGCCGTCCGACTCCGGCTTCGCGGCCGGCGCAGCCGGCGCCGGCTGCGGCCCGGCGGCGGGAGCGGTGGTCGCTTCGGCGGCTTGCGGGCTCGCCGCAAGCGCGCCGGCCTGCGAGTTGGTTTCCACGCGCGCGATCAGGGATCCCTTGGACACCTTGTCACCGCGCTGCAACAGCACCTCGGCGATCTTGCCCGCGGCGGTCGCGGGGACGTCCATGGACGCTTTGTCGGTTTCCAGGGTGACGAGCGGCGCATCGACCTCGATCGTCTCGCCGGCCTTGACGAGCACATCGACGACCGAGACGTCCTGGAAGCTGCCGAGATCCGGGACGACCAGGTCGACCCGGCTCACGGCACGGCCTCGATCAGGGCGTGCGGGTCCGCAAGCGTCTTGGCCAGGAACGTCGTGAAGCGGGCCGCGGTCGCGCCATCGATGACTCTGTGGTCATAGGAAAGCGACAGCGGCAGCAGCAACCGCGGCACGAAAGCGCCGTCCTGGTACACCGGCTTCATGGCCGAGCGCGACACACCGAGAATCGCGACCTCGGGCGCATTGATGATCGGCGTGAAGGCGGTCCCGCCGATACCGCCGAGGCTGGAAATCGTGAAGCAGCCGCCCTGCATCTGCGCGGCGGTCAGCTTGCCGCCGCGGGCCGCTTCCGACAGCTCGCCGAGCTGGCGGGCGACCTCGTAGATGTCCTTGCGGTCGGCCTCGTGCACCACGGGGACCATCAGCCCGTTCGGCGTGTCGGCGGCGAATCCTACATTGACGTACTTCTTCAGGATGAGATTCGCGCCCGTGGAATCGAGCGAGGCGTTGAACTGCGGGAACGCCTGCAGCGCCCTCACGCAGGCGCGCATGATGAAGGCGAGCGGCGTGAGCTTGATGCCGCGCTGCGCCGCCGAGTCCTTGAGCTTGCCGCGCAGCGCCTCGAGCTCGGTGATGTCCGCCTCGTCGAACTGCGTGACGTGCGGGATGTTGACCCAGCTCGCATGCAGCCGCGGACCGGAGATGCGTTGGATCCGCGAAAGCGGCTGTGTCTCGACCGGGCCGAATGCGGCGAAGTCCACGGACGGAACGACGGGCAGCGCTGCGCCGCCGGGCCTGGCTGCCGCCCCGCCCCCGCCCGCAGAGGTCATGAGGCTCTTGACGAAGGCCTTGACGTCATCGTGCGTGATCCGGTCTTTGAAGCCGTGGCCCGTGACGCGCGTCAGGTCGACACCCAGCTCGCGCGCGAGCTTGCGCACGCTCGGACCGGCGTGCGCACGGGAGAATCCGGGCTCGTTGATGGGAGGCAGATCGGTGCGCAGTGCCGCGGGAATCGCGGCGGCGTCGGCAGCGGCCGGCGACTGTGCCGGCGGCAGCGCATCCGAATCCGCCGGTTGCAGCGCAGCCGAAGGGGCTGCTGCAGCCTGCGCCGGCGTGCCGGGCGGCGCTGCCGCGCTCGATACGGGGGCGGACTTTGCAGCCGTAGGGGCAGCCACCGGAGCCGCCGGTGCGGCCGGCGCCTGGGCCGCCGGCCCCGGGGCAGCCGCGGTCGGACCCGCGGCGTGCGCACCGTCGCCCGCCGAGCGCACGGTCGCGATCAGATCGCCCGCGTTGACCTTGCCGCCTTTCTCGACGTGGATCTTGTCGATGACACCGCTGGCCGTCGAAGGCACGTCCATGGTCGCCTTCTCGGTCTCCAGCGTGACGAGCGGCGCCTCCGGCTCGATGCTCTCGCCGGGCTTGACCAGGACGTCGATCACGGCGACATCCTTGAAGTTGCCCATGTCGGGCACACGCACTTCGACGAGGCGAGCTGCCGCGTTCATCGCGATTGCGCCTTCAAACTTTCCAGGGAACCGGCTTCGCCGGGTCGACGCCGAGCGCCTTCATGGCCGCGTTGACGGCGGAGGCCTCGAGCTTGCCCTCGTCGGCGAGGGCCTTCAGGGCGGCGACCGCGATGTAATTCCGGTCGACCTCGAAATGCCGGCGCAGCGCGGCGCGGGAATCGGAGCGGCCGAAGCCGTCGGTGCCCAGACTGACATAACGGCCCGGCACCCACTGGCGGATCTGGTCGGGCACCGTGCGCATGTAATCGGTCGCGGCGATGAACGGGCCCTGCGCATCCTTCAGGCACTGCTGCACATACGGTGCGCGCGGCGGCTGACCGGCATGCAGCAGATTCCAACGCTCGCATTCCAGCGCCTCGCGGCGCAGCTCGCTGAAGCTCGTCACCGAGAAGACATCGGCACGCACGCCGAAGTCGGCTTCGAGGATCCTCGCGGCCTCGAGGCACTCGCGCAGGATGGTGCCGGAGCCGAGCAGCGTGGTGCGCAGCTTCCCCTTGCCGCCGGCGCGCAGCAGATACGCTCCTTGGAGAATCCCCGCCTCGCTGCCCTTCGGCAGGGCCGGCTGCGGGTAGTTCTCGTTCATCACGGTGATGTAGTAGAAGACGTTCTCCTGCTCCACGTACATGCGCCGCATGCCGTCCTGGATGATGACGGCAAGCTCGTAGGCGTAAGCCGGGTCGTATGCCACGCAGTTGGGCACGGTGGTCGCGACGAGCTGGCTGTGCCCGTCCTGGTGCTGCAGGCCCTCGCCGGCGAGCGTGGTGCGGCCGGCCGTGGCGCCGAGGAGAAAGCCGCGCGCCTGGATGTCGCCCGCGGCCCAGATGAAATCGCCCACTCGCTGGAAGCCGAACATCGAGTAAAAGATGTAGAACGGCACCATGCTGATGGCGTGGTTGCTGTACGCGGTGGCGGCCGCGATCCACGAGCAGAGCGAGCCGGCCTCGTTGATGCCTTCCTCGATCATCTGGCCCTTCTTGTCCTCACGGTAGGACATGAGGGTCTCCGCATCCTGCGGCGTGTAGAGCTGGCCGACCGAGGAGTAGATGCCGATCTGGCGGAAGAGGCCCTCCATGCCGAAGGTGCGCGCCTCATCGGGCACGATGGGCACGACGTACTTGCCGATCTGCTTGTCCTTGAGGAGCGTCGTCAGGACGCGGACGAAGGCCATCGTCGTCGAGATCTCGCGCTCCCCCGTGCCCTCGAGCACGGCTGAGAACGCCTCCAGAGGCGGTACCGCGAGCGGCGGTGCCTGCTTGCGGCGCGCCGGCAGATAGCCGCCCAGCGACTTGCGGCGCTCGTGCAGGTACCGGCCCTCCTCGGACTCCGCCGCCGGCTGGCGGAAGGGGAGCTTGGCGATCTCTTCGTCCGACACCGGTATGTGGAACCGGTCGCGGAAGGCGCGCAGATCGTCTTCCGACAGCTTCTTCTGCTGGTGCGCCACCATCTGTCCCTCGCCGCCCTTGCCGAGGCCGAAGCCCTTGACGGTCTTCGCGAGGATGACGGTCGGCTGGCCCTTGTGGCTCATGGCGGCGGCATAGGCCGCATACACCTTGCGCGGATCGTGGCCGCCGCGGTTGAGACGCCAGATCTCCTCGTCCGACATGTTGGCGACCATCGCCTTGAGCTCCGGGTACTTCCCGAAGAAGTGCTCGCGGGTGTAGGCACCGCCCTTGGCCTTGAAGTTCTGGTACTCGCCGTCGACGCATTCCTCCATCACGCGCCGCAGAAGGCCTTGCGTGTCGCGCGCGAGGAGCGGGTCCCAACGCGAGCCCCACAACACCTTGATGACGTTCCAGCCCGCGCCGAGGAAAGCCGCCTCGAGCTCCTGGATGATCTTGCCGTTGCCGCGCACCGGCCCGTCGAGGCGCTGCAGATTGCAGTTGATGA
>JAGWPE010000112.1 GCA_028870635.1 Gammaproteobacteria bacterium
CCGCGAAAGCGGACGGTGCGATCCGCAAGCGCACGCAGCCCGCCTTGAGCCGCGAGGAGCTGCGCGCGGCGATCTTCGGCATACCCTACGAGCGCATGCCCTACCCGGCCTACTGGAGCCGCCTGGAGCATGCGTACCGCGTCGGCCAGCTGCCGAGCAAGGCCGCGCGCGAGGCGCGTCTCGCCGAGGTGCGCTCCGTGCGGCTGATCACCCTCAACTACTGTCCGATGGGCTGCACCTTCTGCTCGGCGACGAATTTCCTGCACGAATCGCAGGGTCGGGTCGCCGCGGTCGCGCGGCTGGAGGCGGATGAGTGTGTCGCGATGATCGAGCGCATCGTCGCTGCCCATCCTGGCGTGCGCACGATCATCTTCCAGGACGACATCTTCGCCTTCACGCAGGATCGGCGGGTCCTGCCGCTCTGCGAGGGGATCCTCGCGGCGAAGGAGCGCGGCGCCCTGCCGCGCGGGCTGCAGTTCATCAGCACCAACCGCATCGATGCGATGTCGCGGGAGCGGCTCGCGGCCATGCGCGGCGCCGGCTTTCGCGTGCTCGGGTTCGGTATCGAGAGCTTCTCCCGCCGCACTCTCGCCGAGTTCAACAAGGCCCACATCCATCGCCACATCGAGCCGGTGCTGAGCGCCGCCCTCGAGCTCGGCATCACGCCGTTCCTGGATCTCATTCTGAGCTCGCCGCGCTCGAGTCTGGAGGATGTGGCCGAGACCGTGCGGGAAGCGTACCGGTGGCTGCTGCGGGGGTGCGAGATCGGGATCTATCCATATGTGATCCCTTTCTCCGGCGCCGCCTTCGCGCGCGACGCCTCGCTCGCTCCGCATACGACTCACGCACGCAGGCGCGTCGCTGGAACCGACGTGGAGTGGGATCAGCCGGCGAAAATCCTGCCCATCGAGCCGGCGGTGCGCGAGGCGGTGCTGCGCATCGAAGGCGGCTTCGAGAGCAGCATGGCCACGATCGGGGAGACGGTGGCGCATCTTCCCTCCCGGGTCCGCTCGCTCGTCTGGATCCTGAGCTCACTCTCCGTGCTCGCCGACTGCGGCATCCCGGTCGGTGATGCGCGCGAAGTGCGTGCGGAGCTCGATGCGCGGCTGCCGCAGATGCAGGGAGGGACGGACCTGCCGGCCGTCGTGACCGCATGACGACCCGCAAGTTCGTGAGCGTCGCGGCGCCGCTCGCGGTCTGCGGCCTTCTCGCGGGTTGGATCGCCCTGTCGGCCGCGAACGCCGAGGCCGCGAGCTTCTCGATGCTCGTCTATGCGCTCGCGAATCTGATCGTCTACACCGACGCTCTCGATTTCGTACTGCGTCTCTACATGAAGCGCCGTCACACCGCCACGGCGCGCGGCACAGGGCGCGAGCGTGAGATCTCGATCGACCTCACCACGGCGCTGCCGGCCGGTGCGCTGCCCGTCGTGCCGGTGGAGCCGTACGCCATCATCGCCTCGGTCTTCAATCTCGAGGAGCATATCGAAGAGTTCCTCGCCGCCTATGGGCGCTACCGGGAGCGGATGTGGCTGATCAGTGACGGCTCCACCGACCACACGCTGTTACGATTGCGCCAGGCGGGTTGGCGCTGCTTCGACGACGGCATCAACCGGCGCAAGCCCGCGGCCTTGCGCCGTTTGCTCGAGACTCTGCCGGAATACATCGAGACCGTTCTGGTCGTCGATCCGGACATCCGCATCCTGCAGCCGGGCGCGGGCAGCGAGATCGACCTCGAGCAGTTCATCAGCGAGTTCCAGCAGTCGGGAGCCGCGGCGGCCTGCCCGCGAGTCATGATCGAGCCGGATGGCTTTCTCGCGCGCTTTCAATCGTTCGAGTACGCGCTGGCGTTTCGAGCGGGGCGCCAGAGCCTGGCTGACTACAGCATCACCTCCGGCGTGTCCCTCTATCGCCGTGATGCGCTGGCGCGTGCCCTGAGGGAGCACTCGGTGTCCGTGTACGCGGAAGACTTCGAGAACGCGGTGGTCCTGCTGGACCGCGGCGAGCGGATCTACTACGACGGCCGGCTCGTGGTGGCCACGGAGGGGCCAGGCTCGTTCCCGCGCTGGTTCTCGCAACGTGTGGGCTGGTATCACGGGCTGATCAGGGTGTACGTGGAACGCTTCGGGTTGGTTTGGCACGTCGCCAAGCGCACGCCTTTCGCCCTGTACCATTACCTCGTCTACGTGGGGGGCCTCACGATCCTCCTGCACGTCCTGAAGGTGGTGAGTGCGGCGCTGTTGCTAGGCAGCTTCGCGAGCGGCGTCGACAATCTCTTCTTTGCCCATTGGCAGCAGCACGCCCAGAGCTGGACGAACCCGGCATATTTCATGGCCGCGATCGGCAGCTACCTGGTGCTCGGCGTCGTGGCGCTCTTCACGGTCGTGCCGAAATCCGAGCGCGCCTACGCGGCGCCGATCGTTCCGCTCTATCTGTTCTACGCACTGGTGCACATCGCGCCCATGTCCGTGGGGTACCTCAACTGGATTGCGCTCAAGCTCATCGGCCGGCGCGTCTATCGCGATCATTACGAGCCGGAGCCGAGTGATCTGCACGAGCCCCGGGGCGCGCACTCGCTGGCGACCAGGAGGCTGCGATGACGGCGCGCGCGGCAGCCGCCCCGCCGGGCTACCGGGCCGCCGAGTACTGGGAAGCGCGTGCGCGGCGCTTCGCGGTGCAGGGTGACGGCTTGGCCGCGGTCTGCTCTTACGGGATGCCGGGCTTCTACAACAGGCTCATTCAGTTCTGCCAGCGGCGCGCGCTCGAGCCGTGGCTGCAAGCTGCGCCCGGCGCGCGGGTTCTCGATGTAGGCTGCGGCATCGGCCGCTGGAGCCGACTGCTCGCGGCACGCGGCGCTCGCGTCACCGGCGTCGACCTCAGTCCCACCATGATCGCCGAGGCCGAGCGCCGGGCGGCGGCCAGCGGGCTCGCGGCCCGCTGCCGCTTCCTCGTGCAGGACTCCGCGGCGCTCGCGGTCGACGGCTCCTTCGACCTGATCGTGTGTGTCACGGTCCTGCAGCACATTCCCGACCTCGGTGCGCTGCGCTGCGCGCTGCACCGGATGGCGCTGCATCTGGCGCCGCAAGGCCGCCTCGTCGTATTGGAGGCGGCGCCCGCGCGCGCGGCCCACCGCTGCGACACGTCGGTCTTCACGGCGCGCCGCCGCTCCTTCTACCTCAGACTCTTCCAGGAGTGCGGACTACGCGTCCAAGCGGTTTCCGGAGTCGATCCCGCGCCCTTCAAGACATGGCTCCTGCCCCATCTGCCGCGCCTTCCCCGTCCATTGCGCATGGGCGCGCTCGCGCTGGTCACGGCGCTCTCGGCGCCTCTCGATGCCATCTGCGGGCGGCAGCTGACCGAGCGCTCCTGGCACGCGGTATTCGTCCTGCAGCATGACTCGGGAGAGCGGCCGTGCGCCTGAGTCGCCGCTCCACGCTCTCGCTCGCCGTATTTCTCACAGTCGCCGGGCTCATCGTCGCCGGGTGGTCCCTCGAGGCGCGGCGTGCCGGACGCGAGTCTCTCTCCAACACCATCTCCCTGCGCGTGACGAACGGCGCCGACCGCGGTACCGGCACTCTGCGCGAGGCTTTGTTCGTCGCCGCCACCGCGCCGGGACCGGCCCGCATCTCGCTCGAGGTGCAGAGGATCTCGCTGGCCACCGCTCTGCCGCCGATCGTCAACCCGCACGGCATGCACATCGTGGCGCGCGAGGGGCGCGGAGAGATCGATGCGCAGGCCCTCAGGGGCGGTCCGGTGCTGGACATAGCCGCGCCCAACGTCTCGCTCGAGGGCCTCGCCATCAGCCGTTGCGCGGGCGCTGCCATCCTGGTGCGGGCGGTCCACGTCAGCGTGCAGAGCGCAACCCTCGACCGCTGCGACATCGGCGTCGACGTGGCGGAGAATGCGCACGATCTGCTCCTCGAGAGCAACCACTTCGTCGATGATCGCATCGGGGTGCGGTTCACGGCCGCGAGCCCCGATACGACCGTGGCCCAGAACCAGTTCACGGGCGAGAAGGAAGCGGGCGTCTGGGCCGTGCACGGGCAAACGGACCTGCAGGGCGGCTCCATCAGCGTACGCGGCAACCGCTTCGATGACGATCACTCGGCGATAATCGCCGGGAACGTCAAGATACTCATCGAGCAGAACGAGATCACGGGCGCCCAGGCGGCGGCCGTCGATCTGGTGGGCGCCGGAGCCGTGGTTCGCCGCAACCGCGTGAGCAACGGCTCAGGGATGGGCATCGTCGCCGAAGGGGCGCAGGCGGCGGTGATCGAGGACAACGAGCTCAACGGGCTCGCCGCCTACGGCATCATGATCCGCGGCTCGAGCAATGTGCTGGTACGCGGCAATCGCATGTACGAGTGCGCCTACGGCATGGCGTTCGTGTTGGGGGATACCCGCAACCCGAGCACGGCGGTGGACAACGTCATCATCGAGCCGCGCTACGACGGCATCGACGTCGTGGGGGATGCGCCCATTCTGCGGCAAAACCATGTCCTGCAGCCGCATGCCTTCGCCCTGCGCGTGCAGGACTTCCAGCGCCCCGACGGCAGCGAGGTGCGAGGCGCGCCGTTCCTCGACCACAACTCCTTCGGTGGGCTGGTCGCGGCCGCCGCCACCCGGCCGAGCCGCCCGTCGCTGCGATGAGGGCGGCATGAAGTCCCTCGACAGCACGCAGCTCCTTCCCCTGCCCACGTGGACCGATCCGCGCCTGCACCTGCTCGATGATCTGTGGCTGCTCGCGATCTTCGCGATCCTGCTCGCCGCCGGCCTCCCCTGGCTCGTCAGCTCGTTCGACATCCGGTTCGGCGCCGCGCTCCTCGGCCTGCTCGCCCTCGCTGCGGTTCACGTGGGCTTCACGGTGCTCACGGCGCCGGCGCCCGGCATCCACCGCGGGCGCAAGCGGGCGCTCACGGTCCTTCATGCCGCGGGCGTCGTGTTGGTCGCAGTCATATGGCATTTCGCGGGCGGCATCCACAATCCCGCGTTCCTGGTCGTCTTCGTGCTGCCGGTCATCGGCGCGATCTTTCTCTCCCGCTGGCAGCCCTACGCCATCGCCGTCCTCGCGATCCTCGCCGTGTCGGCCGTCGCGCTGAGCGAATCGCCAGAGCTGCGCTGGTACGCGAGCGGGCTCGCGCCGCAGGCTTCCTGGCTCACTCGCCTGTTCGGCGATGCGACCGGCGGGAATGACCCCTTCCCGGGGTTCTATGCCCCGCCCGGTTACTTCGTGGTGCTGTTGGAAGGGTTCGCCATCCTGATGGCGGCGTGCGCCTTCGCCGCCGATTACCTCGGCACGGTATTCGATCGTCTCCACGCGGACCTTGCGGCCGCGCGCGCGGAGGCCGAGCGGGGACAGCAACTGTGGGCGGCCCTCATCGAGGAGCTGCCGCTGCCGGCCTTGCTCGTCGATGCCCGCACGCTGCAGGTCGTGTCGGAAAGCGCCGAGCTCGTCAGCGTATCCGCGGACGGTGCGCCGGCGGCCGGCCGCAAGCTCACCGAGGTGATTCAGTTCTCCTATCCGGAGATCGTGGAGGAGCTCGTGAACGGGGTGGGGGGCACGGCGCAACATGTCGTGCTGCACCGCGGCGCCGAGCTCGTCCTCGCGCGAGTCCGGGCACAGCACATCCCGTACAAAGGGCGGCGCCTGTGTCTGATTCTCATCGAGGAGATGACGGAAGCCTTTGCCGTCCGCTCCGCGGTCGAGGCCGCGGAGCAGGCGATCGTGGTCATCGATGCGCAGGATCGCGTACTCGCCTTCAACCGGCCCGCGCTGGCGCTCTTCTCCGCCACCCGCGTCGGCGCCGATGCCTCGGCACTGCTCGCGCAGCCTGAATC
>JAGWPE010000113.1 GCA_028870635.1 Gammaproteobacteria bacterium
AGAGCGTGGCGAAACGCACCACGCCCATGTCGATACCCACGGCGCTGGTGGCGTGCGAAACGGATGGACCGGTCTCGCGCTTGGTCTGGATCGAGATGAGCCATCGGCCTGCGCTCAAGGACACCGTGACATTGCATACCTCCCCTGGCACGGGGCGGCTGTTGCGGTAGCGCATCCATCCGCGCTTGGGCAGGTAGATTCGATCATTGCACTGATCGAGCTTGGTTCCCTGGGGAAATCGAAAGCTCTCGCCCCGCCCCTTTTTCTTGAAGCGCGGGAACGCCGCCCGCTTCTCGAAGAAATTCCGATAGGCGCGCTCCAGGTCCTTCAACGCCTGTTGCAGGATTTGAGAATGCGCGGCCCGGAGCCACGTAGCCTCTTCGCGCCAAACCGTGAGCTCCTTGCAAAGTCCGGCGTAGCCGAGCTTCCTCTCTCCGCGCTCGTAGCGCGCTTTCTGCGAGGTCAGAGCCCGGTTATAGACATAGCGGCACGAGCCCGCGAACCGGCGCATCAAGCGTCGCTGCGCTCCATCCGGGCGCAGCTCGAACTTGTAGGCTTGCAGCCGTTCCATACCCCCATGATAGCCCATGGGGCGACAGCGCCGACCAGACATCCGCAAACGCTATTGGAGGGGAGTGCTCTGGTCCCCGAGCTACTTCGCCGCCTCTTGCGGCGGTGCGCCCATCACCATCCTCCGCCAGTACATCGAGCAGCAGAAAAACCCGGATTAGACGCCTGCGGCGGCTTCGAGCCTCCTCCCCGTCGCGCTATCCATCTCCGGCATGACTGCAGGAGCTTTCCGCGCATCCTGGTAAACGTGGACGTGCTAGGCTCGGTCGATGACTCCCGAGAAGCAGACGACGCACTTTCGCGGACGGATCATTTCGCTTACCACCGACGAGGTGCGGCTGCCGAACGGGCACCTGGCGTCGCTCGAGGTTGTTCACCACCCTGGCGGAGCGGCGGCTGTTGCCATCGACGCGCAGGAGCGCGTCTGTCTGCTCAGGCAATACCGCTACGTCGCGGACGGATGGTTGTGGGAATTACCGGCGGGAAAGCTGGAGCCCAACGAGCCGCCCCTCGTGACCGCACAGCGCGAGCTCATCGAGGAGGCGGGAGTGAGCGCACGCGAATGGCGCAGCCTCGGCTCCTACCTCAGCTCTCCCGGAATCTTCACCGAGGTGTTGCACCTCTTCCTCGCGACGGGTGTCGAGCCGGCGGCCGTCGCTCACGAGCAGGCGGAGGTGATCGAGGTGCACTGGGTGCCGTTCAGCGAAGCCTGCGGATGGGCTGAGAGCGGCCGGATCCGCGATGGCAAGACTGCAATGGGACTGATCAGGGCACGTTATGTCCGCAACGGCGGCCTCGAGGCGCCGGCCGCGGACTGATCCGTCCGGGCCGGCTGCCGCTGATTCGTGACGGCTGTCTCAGAACAGCGACAGGCGCACTGCTAAGGTGCATGCGTCCGCGATCCGCGGACTGCCGATTCAATGCCTTCCTTGGACACCAGTGTAAAAAAAATCGAGGGCGGGGAGGACCGCAAGCAGGACAGCACGGGCGAGCGCCGCCGTCTCTCCCGTGTCCGCCACGACGACCGCGGCAACGCCTACGTCGAATGGATCGATGCGCCCGCGGCGCTGGTCGAGCGCCCGAAGCTCGAGATTCAGCGCGAGCCCGGGGAGTTGCAGCTGGACGGCGAGCGCAGCGCCTACGATCCCTACGCGAACGGCTCCGGCGTCGCGCGCAAGACCGGCAACACGACCCGCACCGACCTGCGCAAGCTCTCCGAGTGGATCAAGATGATGCGCGAGCTCGAGGAGCGCAAGCGCGGCGGCGGCGGCGGCGAGGAATAGCCGGTCAGGGCCGCAAATCGTCTCCGAAATTTCCGCCCGCAGAATAGCGGGCCAGGGCCGTTCCCTGGCCCGCGGCGAAACGTGTAGGGTCTCGCGGAAATCGTCTCGACGATTTGCGCCTATAAAGTACTCCGTTCGATGTGCGCGAGCTTGCGCGCGTTGGTCAGGCGGTAGAAGCGCCGCAACTCCGTCAGCACCTCACCTTGCGTGCCGCCGCAGCGGCGCAGCGATCGCTCGAGGCGGCGGCAGAACTTCTCCGCGTAACGGCTGGCCTCGCGGTACAGCTCCTCTCTGCCCTCCGCCAGCCGCGGGTCGATGCGCGTGCGCTCGAACAGAATACGGCGCAGCTCCGCCGGAAACCGACCCGGCAGCTGCCGGCGCAGCAGCCAGTAGCTTGCGACGTACTTGTCCACTTCCGCCTGCATCTCGAGCTCGAGGATGGAGACGGGGCGGTCGTGGCCGGCGTTCCAGGCGAGATACAGGAAGTGGCTGACGCCTTCGAGGGCCTTGCAATAGTCGGCGACGTTGCCGTCGTGCAGGCGCACCATGGGGTCTTCGCGCCGCAGCCTTTCCAACAGCCCCGCATCGATGTAGAGAGAGATTCCCGCCTCACCGCCGGCGTCCGCCGGCTGCGCCACGATCAGATCCTCTTCCGAGACCCGGCCGCGGACCGCGGCTGGCAATCGCCTGCGGTCGGTGACGAGGAAGTCATAGACGTCGTGAGCAATGCTCACGTCGTATATGCCCCCGATGAGCTGCTGCAGCTGCGTGAGGATCACGGGATCAGTGCGCGAGCTGCGCGCCGGCGGCCGCGGTCGGATCGACGCCCAGGCGCTTCAGGAGCGCGTAGGAGCGGCGGCTGCCGGTCTTGAGCCATATCTCGTAGAGCCGCAGGATGTCCTCGTCGGAATGCGTGTGGGCGGTCTCCGCGAGCTCGTTGAGCGCATCGACCATGGGCTGGAATTTTGCGGAAAGCTCGGCGAAAACGCCGCCGAGCACCCTGCCCTTGCCGCGCGCCAGCGTCTCGGCGAGGACGCCATAGGCGCGGCCGCCCATGGCGATGTGATAATCGATGTCGATCAACTTGCGCGCGAAGCTCTGTGCGAAGAAGCCCGCGATGAAGAGGGATACGTCGCCCAGGCGTTGCAGATTGCGATTGCGGTCGTCCGCGGAGCGCGCTTCGAGCGCCTCGGACAGCATCACCACGAGCGGCTTGACGCGAGGGCCCTCCGGAGTGCGGTCGAACAGGGCCTCGGAGCGCGAGAACAGGGTCAGCAGATTGACGACGTAGTGCTCGGTCTGGTCCTCGACCGAGAGTTGCTGGCTCGCCAGAGCGCCGTGCAGGGCGTCCTTGAAGTATTCCTTCAAGTTGGCAACCGGCTGCACCCGGGCGGATGAGTGTGTGTCATGCATGAGCCAATGACCTCCTGACAGCACCCCTACAAAACAGTTCACCAGTGCGAAAGCAGGCGACCGAGCGGCCCGGGGCCGTTCCCTGGGCCGCGAAGTCGAACGGGCCAGTACCCCGCGCTCGCGCAAAGCGGCAGGATGCCGACTTTGCGCCTATAAAAAACAACGGCAGCGCACGCCTAAAGTTCACCTCACATAATGGCGGAGTTCCGTGACGCAGTGTTCATTGGCGCAAATCGCCCCCGGCGATTTCCGCGGCGAGCCGCATGACTCGTTCGGGCTCGCGGCCCAAAGACGGCTTTGGGCCGCTTAGTCACCTGCTTTCGAACGGCGACGGGATCGTATCTATTCGGCGTTCAGGTTTGGCAGCTGACGCCAGCGAGTGCTAACAGCTCGGTCAGCTGAATGCAGTCGGCGACATCGAGCTCGGCCGGCTCGAGGGCGGCGGGCCATGGCGCGTGGCTGCGGTTCATCCAGGCGGTGCGCAGGCCGGCGGCGCGTGCCGCCTCGACGTCGAGGAAAGGATCGTCGCCGACGTAAAGAATGTTACGCGGCTCGAGGCGCAGATCGCGCGCCAGTTGCTGAAAGCAACGGGGATGCGGCTTCGCTGCCCCGATCTGACGCGCATTCAACGATAGACTGAAGAGCCCTGCGAGCCCGATCAGCTCCAGGTCCGCATTGCCGTTGCTGAGAGACGCCAGAGTGTATCGGGTGCGCAGGCGCTCGAGCGCGGGCTGAACATCACCGTAGGGCTGCAGCTCGTTTCGCGCCGCGAAGAATACCTCGAAGGCGCGCTCGGCCACTTCCTCCCCATACCCGCATGCGCGCGCGTGCGCCGCCAACGCAGTGATGCGCAGATAGGTGAAGTCATGGGCATTATGCGGCTCGCTGCGCGCGAGCCGCTCGCGCGCGGCGCGCATCTCCTCGATCGTTACCTGCTCGGTGATGCGCGGGCAATGCTCGCCCAGCCACTCGTGCAGCCGCTGCTCCGCGCGAACGATCACCGGACCAACATCCCACAGTGTATTATCGAGATCGAAGGCGACTGCACGCAGCTCGCCAAGCCCGGCCGCGCCCAGGCTCAAGTTTCCCGGCCTCATGCTGTGAAGGTTACCATCTCATGTCGGATCTGACTCTGGTGATCGGCAACAGGAACTACTCTTCCTGGTCGCTGCGGGCGTGGATGCTGCTGAAGCAGCTCGATCTGAAGTTCCGCGAGGTGCTGATCCGGCTCGACACGCCGACTACGAAGGACGAGATCGAGCAGTACGCCCCCAGCGGGCGCGTGCCGGCACTGCTCGACGGGGATCTCTGCGTCTGGGATTCCATGGCGATCTGCGAGTATGTGGCGGAGCTCACCGGTCGCGGCTGGCCGCGGGAGCGTGCCGCCCGCGCCGTAGCGCGCTCGGTGTGCGCCGAGATGCACTCGGGCTTCGTCAATCTGCGCACGGAATGGCCGATGAATGCCCGCGCGCGCAACCGGCGCACGGTCATCACGCCGGGCCTGGAGGCGGACATCGACCGGGTCGATGAGATCTGGAACGACTGCCGGCGGCGCTTCGGGGCCGCGGGCCCGTGGCTTTTCGGGGAGTATTCCATCGCCGATGCAATGTACGCGCCGGTGGTGCTGCGGTTCAACACCTACGGCGCGCGCGTCTCGGAAACGGCGCGCTGGTACATGGCCGCGGCGCTCGAGGACGCAACTCTGCAGTCGTGGCTGGCAGCCGCCAAGGCGGAGCCGTGGACGCTCGAGGGAAGCGAGATCGGCTAGCTGTAGGTCGCCCGCCACTCCGCCCGATAAGACATCCCCAGCGACATCAACCGCTCGAGCAGCTCCGGATACTCGATGCCGGCCGCGCGCGCGGACTCGGCGAAGTCCTCGGCCGATTCCAGGTTGGGATTGGCATTGGCCTCGAGCGCATAGACCTCGCCGCCGGCGGTCGCTCTGAAGTCCATGCGGGCGCAGCCGGAAAGACCGAGCGCCCGGTAGATGCGTCGCGAGAGCTTGTCCAGGCGCGCGAGCACCGGCGGCGGCAGGTCCTCCGCGGCGCGGGTGGTGATGCCGTATTTCGTCTGATACCGCTTGTCCCATTTCACCTTGCGGGTGGCGATCGCGGCCAGGGAGTCGGGCATCGAGCCGAACACCATCTCCCAGACCGGCAGCCGTGTCAGACGGTCATTGCCCATCACGCCCACGTAGAGCTCGCGGCCCTCGATGTACTCCTCCACCAGGGCATCGGAGCCTATCTGCTCGTGGACGAACTCGATCCGCTCCTTGAGCCGTGCGGCATCCTCGACGACGGAAGCCTGCGCGATACCCAGCGAGGCGTCCTCGACGGTGGACTTCACGAAGAGCGGAAAGCGAAGCTTGCGCGGAACGTGGATGCGCGCGCCCCGCTGGAAGACGGCGAACTGCGGTGTGGGAATGCGATGGAAAGCGAGAAGCTGCTTGCACAGCGGCTTGTCGCGCGAGAGCAGCAGGCCGCGGGGATTGCAGCCGGTGTAGGGCTGACGCAACAGCTCGAGGAAGGCGACGACGTGCTGGTCGTACGTGACGATGCCGTTGAATTCCTCGAGCAGATTGAAAACGATGTCGGGCTTCCAATCGGCGATGATGCTGCGCATCTCGGTGAGGCTGTCGAGCACGCCGAGACAGCGCACGTCATGGCCGCTGGCGCGCAGAGTGCTCGTCACGTCGTATTCGGTGCGCCACTCCTCGATCTCTTTGTCGCCGTGGCCTGCGAGAGATTCCGGTGGCACCAGGCTCGCGTGCACGACGACGAGCGTGCGCAGCTTTCTCATAGGCGCAGGTGCGGTGTCTCGCCTTGCGCATAGAGACTCGCCAGCCGCTCGAGCAGCCATCGGGCGCTGCGGATGGCATCGCGGCGGTTGCCGCGGACGTAGAGTTTCAAGGTCTCGCTTCGCTCGATGAGCATCCGGACGATCTGCTGCACACTATAACGCTCGAGCCCGAGCTCGCGCGCTACGGATGCGATCAGTGACTTGCGGTTGGCGCGCAGGAGGGTCGCCGCCCGGGTAGCGCCGCGCCGCATCGGCTGAGGCGCGAACAGCCTGTGCAGGAACTCGTCGGCCAGCCCGCGGCGGTAATGGCGTTGGCGCGCGAGCTTGCGCCGATAATGCTGGGCCAGCGTGCGGGTGTTCGTCTCGAGGGGCTCTATGCGGGTGCGGTTACGGACCGGCGGGCTGCGGCTTCCCACCTCGGCCATCAGCTCCTCGACGATGCTCAGCTTCTGGTACGCCGGCCAATCGGCATAGCTCTTGCGCCAGCCGGATCGCGGCTGCAGCCACACTGCGAACGTCTCCGCGAAATCCTCCGTCGGGTGTGACTGTGCATACCACTCCCCCAGATGATGCACGTAGCGGCGGCTGCCGGGGCGCGCCTTGTACCGCGCGGGATATTGCAGAGACGCGGGGCCGAAGACCTCGCGCCAACGCTTGCGGCGGCGAAGGCGGTACGCGTTGTCGAGCGCATGTCCTGCCTCATGGCGCAGGATACGCATGAACCACCGCGTGTTGCCGCCCTCCGCCTCTCGCATGATGCGACGCTCGAGACGCTCCAGGCGGGGGTGCGCCAGATAGAAGGGAATCGCAATGCCCGGGACCCCGTCCGGGGAGAACCACTCTTCAGAGAGCCAGACATGCGGGTGGAAGCGGATGCCGCGGGACTCGAGCTCGCAATAGAGCCGCCGCACACGGCGCTCGATGGGGGAGCCCTGGAGCCGCAGGCCGAGGTCGCAGAACCGCAGGGAGAGGAGGCTCTCGTCGGAGAGACGAGTCCATGCCGGCTTTTTCATTTATCGGAAGGTGCGGCCGCGCCACGGGATCACTGGCCGCAAAGCCTACCCGATCAGGAAGTGCTGCAGAAGCCTGTCGGCGTAGGTCTCGATGAGCTCGCGCTGGAGAAGGCACTCCCGCCACGGAGCGGGGATCGCAGCCGCGCCATAGAAGGCGCCGGCGACTTGCCCGCAGGCAGCAGTCGCGACGTCCGAATTGCCGCCGTGATTGGCGGCGTGGAGCACGGCTTCCCGGAAGGTATCTGTGGCGGCGAATGCCTCGAGCGCAACGCCGAGCGCCTCCGTCACGGACCCCCTGCCCGCCGCCCGGCGCTCGGCCGCGGCCGAGGCCTGCGCGAGGATGCGAGGCTTGGGCTGCCCCGAGAGCGCCAGAAAAACCGCACGCGCGAGATCGCGGCAGGCGGCGAGAACGGCGGGTGCCTGGCAGGTGGTGCGGGCGGCATCGCTGGCGAGCTGTATCGCCTCCTCCTCCGCGCCGAAGAAGAACATCACCACCGGAGCGACTCGCGACAGCGGCTCCGGATCGAGCTGCTCGGGAGCATGCGAGCCGGAGAAGAGCTGGCGCCGCCACTGCGCCATTGCGAGCGCGCGCGCGGTGCTCGCCGTGATGCCGAGGCACTCCCCGGTAGCGGAAAGATAGCCTTCGCGCTGCCAGCGCGTGTAGCGCTCCACCTGGTCGCGCGCATCGAAGCCGTTGGTCGCGAGCAGGCTGTCCGCGAGACAGAGCGCCATCGCGGTGTCGTCGCTCCACCCGCCGCGCGGCAGCGAGAACGGGCCGCCGCCGACCAGATCGCCGACCGGGGTGAAGGTGCCGGCACGGCGGTACTGGGTCGCGGCGGCAACGGCATCGCCGGCGGCGAGCCCGAGCAAGGCGCCGAGGAAACGCTCGCGCAGGCTGCGCGCCGCGGCGAGAGTCTCCGGCTCCAACAGCGGGTCGGCGAGCGCCGCCGGACTGCCGGTCGAATTCGCAATCGGGCCCCGGCCGGGCAGCGGGGTATCCGGGACGATCGGTCCCCCGGTCCGCCCTTCTCGGCGCGGCCACTGCCGGACGTAGTCGGTTTGCGCTTCCGTCTCGGGGACGCTGGGCCAGACCTTGGAGCGCTGGCACTGCTGCCAGACTCGCGCAAGCTCATCGAGCGCCTGCTCGCCCGTCAGGCCGCGCTCGACCAGGAGGCACCCGATCACCGTGCCCGTGCGGCCGATACCCGCGCGGCAGTGGACGTAAGAGGGCCTTCCGGAGCGCAGCGCATCGTGCAGGCAGTCCAGGATCTCCATCATGTGCTCGCGCCTCTCGGGCAGGCCGTGGTCGCGGATGGGCTTGCGCAGGTATTCGATGTGGAAAGGAAGCGCCTGGTCGTAGGGCTCGATCTCGCTGGGATGGGTGAGGTCGAGGAAACACTCGATCCCGGCGGCGAGAAGCTGGCCGAGGCGCTGGCGCGTAGCCTCGGGGGTGAGACCTGAGGGATGCTCGCCGGCGAGGAGCAAGCCCGGGACGGCCCAGTAGGAGTTCGGGAGCGGCGGAGCGACTTCCATTGCCGATTATGGGTTCGCGGCCGCAGCCTCTATCAAGGTGTCCTCCTCCTCGAGGGTCATGGCGACGATATGCGGGGGACGGACCGGTGCCGGTTGCGCTCCGACCCGCTGCCGGTCGAGGCCGGCGAAGTCGAAGTGGCGGGGATCGGCGAGGTGCTCGACTTCGACGCGGCGCAGGGCGGAGAAGATGCTCTCCGTGCGGCCGGGGTAGGCGCGCTCCCAGTCGGCGAGCATGCGCTTGATGGCGACGCGCTGCATGTTGTCCTGCGAGCCGCAGAGCTTGCAGGGGATGATGGGGAAGCCGCGGCCGCGGGCGTAACGCTCGATATCGCGCTCCGCGACGTAAGCGAGCGGACGGATGACGATGTGGCGGCCATCTTCGGAAAGAAGTTTCGGGGCCATGGCTTTGAGCCGGCCGCCGAAGAAAAGGTTGAGGAAGAGCGTCTCGACGATGTCATCGCGATGGTGGCCGAGGGCGATCTTGGTGATCCCGTTCTGCGCGGCGAAGCGATAGAGCGCGCCGCGGCGCAGCCGCGAGCAGAGCCCGCAGAGGGTGCGGCCCTCCGGGATGACCCGCTTGACGACGCTGTAGGTATCCTGCTCGATGATGTGAAACTGCACGCCGAGCGAGGAGAGGTACTCGGGCAGGACGTGCTCGGGAAATCCGGGCTGCTTCTGATCGAGATTGACGGCCAGGAGCTCGAAGTCGATGGGCGCGCTGCGCTTCAGCGACAGGAGGATGTCGAGCAGGGTGTAGGAGTCCTTGCCGCCCGACAGGCACACCATCACCCGATCGCCGGGGGCGATCATGCGAAAGTCCTCGATCGCCTTGCCGGCGAGGCCGCGCAGGCGCGCCTGCAGGCGCGCGAGGGTGCGCGATGGACTGCCCTGCTCCGACATCTAAGCGGCGGCCTCGCTGGGCGTCGCTTCCAGATACTTCGCCTCGACGTAGCGGATGAAGGCGGAGGCGGACACGGGCTTGCCGGTGGCGCCGCGCAGAAGGTCCTGCACCGGCACCTTGGCGCCCAGTTCGTGCACGTGAGTGCGCAGCCACCCGAGAAGGCCTGAGAACTCGCCGCGGGCGAGCTGCTCATCGAGCGCAGGCACCTCGTTGCGCAGGCTCTCGTAAAGCTGTCCGGCGATGACGGCACCCAAGGCATACGACGGGAAGTAGCCGAAGGAGCCAATGGCCCAATGCACGTCCTGGAGGCAGCCTTCGCTGTCGTTCCGCGGCCGGATCCCCAGACGCTCCTCCATTCCTTTGTTCCAGGCTTCGGGCAGGTCGCGCACCGCGAGCGAGCCGCTCAGCAGCTGCTTCTCGAGCTCGTAGCGCAGCATGATGTGCAGAGGATAAGTGAGCTCGTCGGCGTCCACCCGAATCAGGCCACGCTGCACGCGCGTGAGGTGAGCATAGATGTTCTCGACGTCCCATTCCGGGCCGCCGACGCCGAAATGCTTGACGATGAGCGGCTGCACGTAGCGCACGAACGGACGGCTGCGGCAGATGATCATCTCGGTGAGCAGCGACTGACTCTCTTCCAGAGCCATGCCGCGGTGGCGGCCGACGGGCTGGTCGCGCCAGTCCTGCGGCAGCCCGAGGTCATACATCGCGTGTCCGGTCTCGTGCAGTGCGCCGAGCAGGCCTGAAAAGAGGTCGTTCGGGTCGAGGCGGGTGGTGACGCGAATGTCGCCCGGCACACCTTCGGTAAAGGGGTGATCGCTCTCGTCGAGCCGCCCGCGATCGAAGGGGAAGCCGATCTGCTTCATCACTTCCACTATCAGCGCCCGTTGCTTGGCGGCCGGGAATTTGCCGCTGAGCGGCGCGGGCGGCCGGCTCTCCTGGGCGGCGATCGCCTCGCGGATCAGTGAGGGCAGACGCCGGGAGAGCCCCTTGAACATGGCGTCGATGTCGGCCGTGGTGATGCCGGGGCTGAACTCGTCCACGAGGGCATCGTAGGGCGCGAGGTTCAAGGCCTGTCCGAGGAGCGCTGCCTTGTCGCGGACCAGGTGGACGACCTCCTCCAGGTGCGGCGCGAAGAGCTCGAACTTGCCCTGCTGGCGAGCCTCGAGCCAGCGGACCTCGGCGCGCGAGGTCGCGCGAGCCAGCCGGGAGATGAGGGATACCGGCGTGGCAATGGCGTGATCGCGCTGGCGGCGCATCTCGCGCAGATTGGCCACTTGCCAGTCGAGCAGTCCCTGGGTATTGGCCTGGGCACGATCGAGGAGGCGCGTGATGCGCGGCGCGGTGAGCAGAGCGTGATGCTCCGTTTCCAGGGCGGCAAGCTGCTCGCCGCGCACGTCCGCGCTGCCCCGCGGCATCATCACCGCCGCGTCCCAGCGAAGGAGCGACAGGGCTCCGCGAAAAGCGTGGAGTCGCTTGAACTCCTGCTCCAGTTGTTTGTATGGGGAGGCTGACATGATCTCTTCTCGTCCGTTCGTTCTGTGCCGGGCCAAAGCGGCCCTGCCGTCCCCCGGAAATAGCGCGTCTACGCCCTAAAGGGGGTGGCCGGAAGCGGGAGAATGGGCATAGTCTACCAGCGACCCAGCCCCTCGGCCGGTCCGCGGGAACATTATCCCTTAAGAATCAATTACTTAGATTTCTGCTCGGCCGATTGACACTCCGCAAGGGGGGTCAGGCCCGCGCGGCCGGGCGCAGAGCGGCGCGAAACCCTAGAAGAGGAAGTGCCGCCACTCCGGCCAGCGGGCGACGGCGATGCCGATACCGATCGAGACCATGAGCAGCAGAGTGAGCGTGAGTCCTATGAGAAAGCGTTGCATCGACGGACAGGCGAGGCTTGCGGGCGTGGCCGCCATCATAGCCCTGCGGAGGGCGGCATGAGTTTGAGCGTTTGCCTGCTCTCCGCCGAGGTTGCGCCGCTGTCCAAGACGGGCGGCCTTGCCGACGTGGCCGGCGCTCTGGCGAAGTACCTCGCTGCAGACGGTCATGACGTCCGGCTGTTCACGCCGCTTTACGCGTCGATCGACCGGGAAAGATTTCCGATGCGGCCCCTCGAGGGGCTGCAGAGCGTGCCGCTGCAAATCGGGCCACACCATTACGTCTATTCGATCGTCACCACCCGGCTTCCTGGGTCCGACGCTCCCGTATACCTGATCGACTGCCCGGTGCTGTTTGGTCGGCCGGTGATCTATACGACCGACCCGGACGAGCACCTGCGGTTCCTCGCCTTCACGCGCGCGGTGCTGGCCACGTGCCAGCGCATGCAATGGTCGCCGCAGATCCTGCACTGCAACGACTGGCACACGGCCTTCGGGCCGCTCTTCATCAGGACGGTGCTCGAGGGTGACCCTCACTTCGCGCGCACGCGCTCGGTGCTGACGATCCACAACATCGGATACCAGGGCATATTCAGCTCGGCGGCCATCGCCGACCTGGAGCTCGGCCCCAAGAGCTATCTGCTGCATCAGGACGATCTGCGCGCGGGGAAAATCAATCCGCTGCGCCACGGCATTTTGTACGCGGACGCCATCACCACCGTCAGCCCGACGCACGCCCGCGAGATCTGCACGGACCAATATGGGATGGGGCTGCAGGACTCGCTGCGAATGCGCGGGGACGCGCTCACGGGCATCCTGAACGGCGTGGACTATGAGACCTGGGACCCGCGCAACGACCGGTATCTGCCGGCACACTACGATCCGAACACTCTCGCGATCAAGGCCGGACTGAAGAGCGCGCTCATCGAGCGTCTCGGCCTGACCGTGTCCGTGACGACTCCGCTCGCGGGAATGGTGAGCCGGCTGGCGGCGCAGAAGGGCATCGAGCTGATGTTCGAGTCGCTGCCGCAGGTGTTGGAATGGCGGGATCTCGCCTTCGTCGCGCTGGGAAGCGGGGATTCGCAGTACGAGCGCTTCCTGGCGGAGCTCGAGCGAAGCTTCCCGGGCCGGGTGGCGTTCCGGCAGGGCTACGACGATGAGCTGTCCCACTGGATCGAGGCCGCATGCGACATGTTCCTCATGCCCTCGCTTTACGAGCCGTGCGGGCTCAACCAGATGTACAGCCTGCGCTACGGCACGGTGCCGGTCGTGCGGCGCACGGGCGGCCTCGCGGACTCCGTGGAGCAGTACGATCCTGACTCGCGCGAGGGCACCGGCATCGTATTCGACGAATTCAACTCCGAGGCGCTCGAATCGGCGCTCAACACGGCGCTCGACCTGCACGCGCAGCCGGAGCACTGGCTGCGCCTGGTGCGCAACGGGATGGCGAAGGACTTCTCTTGGGAGAAGCAGGGAGGGAAATACGTGGAGATCTACCGCCGGCTGTTGGGATAGCGCGGCCGTCGCGAGCGCCCCCGTGCCCCCGGGCCGGCGCGTCAAGCGATGAGGCGCTCGTCGAAATGGAACGAGCGCTCCGAGACCAGACGGATTGCGGCTGCCTCCGGATGCTCGGCGTTCACCATGTAGTTGGTCTCCTCGGGCAAGACTATCGAGGAGACCCGCAACGCGCAGGCGCGTCCGCCCGCCAGGAAGCGCTCACCTCGCGTGCGGCAGGCGATGAGATCGCGAATGTCCAGCGGCTCCGCTATCGACTCGACACTCGGCTCGCCCGCGAAACGTCCCAACAGGAGATCGGCCGGAAGAGCGTCGGGATCGACGTGTGCGAGTTTCTCCAGCACGACTATCGCGGGGCTCGCACCGAAGTAGACGACGCGGCGACCGGGGGGGTGCCAGCGGCCGGCGGCATAGAGACCGCCCGCGCCGTCCAATCCCGGGCCGTGAGCGGCCCGGTAAAGCCGCCAGACGTCCATTACAGAGGGAAGCCGAATTCGATCTGATGCAGCTCCTGCTGCACTCGTTGGGTACCCATATCCGTATCGAGCATTTGCAGCGGTACTTCTCCGCCAAGCGCCCTGCTCTTCGAGGTCAGCCAGTGTGCGCCCTTGGCCTGCTCGCCGAGAACGTCCGTGGCCAGATCGAGAATGCGGCGTACGCGCGCGAGGCGGTCAGAGGCTGCGGGGCCCAGGCGCTCATTCTCGCCTGATTTCCGCTGCAACGTGCGCAAGGAGACTCCCAGTACCCGCGCCAACTCCGCTCGCTCCACCCGCAGCAGCTGCGCCAGGTGATCCAGCGCCCGCACGGGCAGTCCTCGGCGAATTTGCTCGGGACTGAACGCCGAAACGTACGGCGCGGGCGCCGACTCCCCCGCCTGCGAGACCTGACGGGGTCTGTTACGGGATCTCTCGCTCATAGCTCAGCATGGCGACAACTGGCGCATATGCTGCGCCACATGACATGAAGACTCAAGAGCGCAGGCGTGCGTCAGCGCAGGGTGAAGGTCCCGCTCTGCTCGAACGGGATCGAGCGCAGCCAGCCGTGGGTGAGCTCCACCTTGCCCTTCATCCGATAATCGATGCCCTGGCCGCGGGGCCTGCCCAGGATGGCGAAGAGCGCGCCGGCGGCATTCGCGGTCACGTCCATGTCGAATTCCGCGGTGCCTAGCGCCGGGACGACGAAGCTGGCGTCCGAGACTCCGGTGGCGAACTCCTGGTCACCGAGGTAGACGGTATAGGAAAGCCCCTGGACCGGAAGGCTGCGGTCGTTGGGATTCTCC
>JAGWPE010000114.1 GCA_028870635.1 Gammaproteobacteria bacterium
GGCTCACGGGCGCGACGAAATTGCCGGTGTTGGGTGAGCCGTAGAAATCTCCCACGATGTAGGGAAAGACCAGGCGGTAGCCGCCGGCGGGCGGCGGATTCACCACCTCGATCGAGGAGTGAATCACCCAGTCCCGATGGCGAGGTCCGCGGCTGCATCCCGGTAACGCCAGCAGCAGCGCGAGCAGCGCCATGGAACGAGCCGTCCAAGGTACCGCGAGGTAGCGGGCGGGAGCGGCCGCCGCGCGGGCCCGACCGGAAAGCGCAAGCATGCTGCGGCGGTGGGACAGCGGGTGAGCGGCACCGCCGCCGCTACAGCGGCGGCGGTGCCTGGTTCTGCGGCGGCGGATTGGAAGGCGTTGCCTGCGTCCCCTGCGGCAGCGGATTCGCCTGCGCGCCCGAGTTGTCCTGGGGCGGCGGGGCGGCGGCCGGTGACGGCGCGGCCTGCGACGGCTGACTCATCTGCGGGGGCTGAGCGGTGATGGCCGCGCGGAAAGCCTGCAGCTTGCTCTTGATGAGGCTGGCGTTCTGCGGACCCATGCGGATCAGCAGCTTCTGCCCGGCGGGCAGCGCCTCGAGCCTCGGGTCCGCGAATTGATAGAAGACCTTGGGACGGACGAGCTCGATCGGTCCCTGCACGTCGGGGGTCGCCAGCACGCTGTCGATGGCCTGGACCATGCGGTCGTTGAAATATTTCCCCGGGTAACCGAGGTTCTCGTACGCCTGTTGGAAAAGCGGGTAGAGGCGGAAGTAGATGGCGGCGAGCGCCTTCGGGTCGGCCGAGCGCACGACGTCCATCAGCGGCGCATAGCGCGCGTAGTTCTGCTGACTGAGAGTCGTGGAGCTGCCTTGGGTGTCGACGGCCGTGTCACCGGGTGTCGGCTGCAGCGGCCGAAGCTCCGCCGCGACCTTCTTGCGCGGCAGGTTGTCCACCGTGACCACCACGTCACGGATGACGTGGTGCTGGACCAGGAACTTCGCCACCGCCGGCTTGCCGAGAAGCCCGATCAGCGAGTCGCTGACGACGGGGTCGCTCTGATCGAGCGGCGGCAGCGGAGTCTGCTGCTGCTCAGCTGCAGGCGGTACCGGGTGCTGGATGGCTGGCGCAGGCGGTGCCGCGGGCTGCGGGGCGGCGGCCGGGTGCTGCGCGGGAGGCGCCGGCACGGGCGAGTAATAGCGGTAGTAGACGCCTATGGCAATGGCGGCGGCGATGACGATCCCGGCCGACCACCAGATGGCTTTGTCCCGGAAGGACTCCTCCGAGTCCGTCGCCTTGTTCCACATCCAGCGGCTCTCCGCGCATTGGGGAATCGAGATACTCTACTCTGATCGCGGCCGGATCGCACTTGAGCCTGAGCCCTGCCTGTTGCCCCATGTCTGCAGCCTTTCATCCCGCAGTCAGCCGCTGGCTCGAGCGCGCCTTCGAGGCGCCGACACCGGCGCAGGAGCAGGCTTGGCCGGCGATCCAGGCGGGCCGCCACACGCTGATCGCCGCGCCCACGGGCTCGGGGAAGACTCTGGCCGCCTTCCTGGCGGCGATCGATCTGCTGGTGCGGCAGGGTCTGGAGCGCGGTGGATTGCAGGACGAAACCTACGTCCTTTATGTCTCCCCGCTCAAGGCGCTCTCCAACGACATCCGCCGCAATCTCGAGGCGCCGCTCGCGGGCATTCGCGACGAGCTGCGCGCGATGGGCCTGCCGGATGTCGAGATCCGCACCTTCGTGCGCACCGGCGACACGCCGCAGCACGAGCGCCAGAGCATGCGGCGCAGGCCGCCGCACATCGTGGTCACCACGCCGGAGTCGCTTTACATCCTTCTCGGCTCGCAGTCCGGCCGTGCCATGCTCGCGAGCGTGCGCAGCGTCATCGTCGATGAGATTCACGCGATGGTGGGCGGCAAGCGCGGCCTGCATCTCGCACTGTCACTCGAGCGGCTGGAAGCGCTCGCCGGGCGCCGGTTGACGCGCATCGGACTGTCCGCAACCCAACGGCCCATAGAGGAGGTGGCGCGGTTTCTCGTCGGCGCGCGGCAACTTCGCGCGGATGGCGCGGCCGATTGCGCGATCATCGACACCGGCCACGTGCGGCGGCGCGACCTGCGGATCGAGGTGCCGGCGGCGCCGCTCGAGGCCGTGATGTCGGGCGACGTCTGGACGCAGGTGTACGACCGTCTCGCCGAGCTCGCGGACGAGCACCGTACGACGCTCGTCTTCGTCAACACGCGCCGGCACGCGGAACGGGTCGCGCGCCACCTGTCAGAGCGCATGGGCGAGGCGCAGGTCGCGGCCCACCACGGCAGCATGGCGAAGGAGCTGCGTCTCTCGGCGGAGTCGCGCCTGAAGCGTGGAGAGCTCAAGGCTCTCATCGCCACCGCATCCCTCGAGCTCGGCATCGACATCGGTGACGTCGACCTCGTCTGCCAGCTCGGCTCGCCGCGGTCCATCGCCGCCCTGCTGCAGCGCGTCGGACGCTCCGGCCATAGCCTGGGCGGCACGCCCAAAGGCCGGCTCTTCCCGCTCTCGCGCGACGATCTCATCGAGTGCGCGGCACTGCTCGATTGCGTGCGGCGCGGGGAGCTCGACCGGCTGCGCATTCCCGCGAAGCCGCTCGATGTGCTCGCGCAGCAGATCGTGGCAGAGGTGGCGACGCGCGAGTGGGATGTCGATGAGCTCTTCGCTCTGTTCCGCGGCGCATATCCTTACCGGGATCTGCAGCGTGCCGAGCTCGATGACGTCGTGCGCATGCTCGCGGATGGCTTCACCACGCGCCGCGGCCGCCGAGGCGCCCTCATCCACTTCGACGCAGTCAATCGGAAGGTGCGCGGCCGGCGCGGCGCGCGTCTCACTGCGCTGACTTCCGGCGGAACGATACCGGATACGGCCGACTACACAGTGCTGCTCGAGCCGCAATCGCAACCCGTCGGCACGATCAACGAGGACTTCGCCGTCGAGAGTCTGCAGGGTGATGTATTCCAGCTGGGCAACACCTCCTACCGCATCCTGCGCATCGAGCAGGGCACCGTACGGGTGGAGGACGCGCACGGCCAGCCGCCTTCGATCCCGTTCTGGCTCGGCGAGGCTCCCGGCCGCACGGATGAGCTGTCGCAGGGCGTGTCGCGTCTGCGCCGCGAGGTCGAGAGCAGGCTGGAGGGCGGCATCGAGGCGGCGGTGAGCTGGCTCGAGCACGAAGTCGGTGTAGCCGGACCGGCGGCGGTGCAGGCCATCGCATACCTCGCGGCTGCCCGCGCGGCCCTCGGCGCGCTGCCCACCCGCGAGACGGTGGTGCTCGAGCGGTTCTTCGACGAAGCGGGCGGCATGCAGCTCGTCGTCCACTCGCCCTTCGGCAGCCGCGTGAATCGCGCCTGGGGGCTCGCGCTGCGCAAGCGGTTCTGCCGCTCCTTCAATTTCGAGCTGCAGGCCGCCGCCACCGAGGATGCGATCGTGCTGTCGCTTACCACCGCGCACAGCTTCGAGCTCGAGGAGGTGGCGCGCTATCTGCATTCCAACACGGTGCGGCCGCTTCTCGTGCAGGCGCTGTGCGCGGCCCCGATGTTCCCCGCCCGCTGGCGCTGGAGCGCGGTGATCGCGCTCGCCCTGCCGCGCTTTCGCGGCGGCCGCAAGGTGCCGGCACCGCTGGCGCGGATGGCGGCGGAGGACCTGCTCGCTTCCGTCTTCCCCGACCAGGTGGCATGCGCCGAGAACCTCTCGGGTGAGCTGGAAATCCCGGACCACCCGCTCGTGCGGCAGGCGATCCGGGACTGTCTCGAGGAGGCAATGGACATCGAGGGACTGGAAGAGCTGCTGCGCGGACTGGAGAGCGGCGCCATCCGCGTGGCCGCGCGGGATCTCACCGAGCCGTCGCCGCTCGCCCTGGAGGTGTTGTCGGCGAGACCGTACGCGTTCCTCGACGATGCGCCGCTCGAGGAGCGGCGCACGCAGGCGGTGTTGAGTCGCCGTTGGCTCGACCCCGAGGCGGCAGGCGACCTCGGCGCTCTCGATCCGGCAGCCATCGCCCGAGTGCGTGAGGAGGCGTGGCCGGACGCGAGCGATCCCGACGAGCTGCACGATGCGCTTTGTTGGCTCACCTTCATGACGGAAGCCGAGGTCGGCGCAAGGGCCGACTGGGCCGCATGGGCCGCATCCCTGGCCGCGGCCCACAGGGCGGCCCGCCTGTCCTTGGGAGGAGCGGCGCTCTGGGTCGCCGCCGAGCGCCTGCCGCTGCTGCAGGCTCTCCTGCCCGGCGCGCGGCCCGAGCCGCCGATCGCCACCCCCGCCGAGTACGCGCAGCCCTGGAGCACGGACGAGGCGCTCGTCGAGCTTGCACGCGGCCGTCTGCAGGGCCTGGGGCCGGTGTCCGCCGCGAGTCTCGCGGGACCGATCGGAGTGACCGCCGGCCGAATGACGTCCGCGCTCGCTGCGTTGCAGGCGGAAGGATCGGTAATGCACGGCCGCTTCACCGCCGAGCCGCCGGACGATGGGGAATGGTGCGAGCGTGGGCTGCTCGCACGCATCCATCGCTATACGGTGAAGCGTCTGCGCGCTGAGATCGAGCCCGTCGAGGCCCGGGATTTCCTGCGATTCCTGCTCGAGTGGCAGCGAGCCGCGCCGCGTGCGCGCATGGAGGGACCCGACGCCGTTGCTGCCGTCCTGGCGCAGCTCGAGGGGTTCGAGGCGGCTGCGGGGGCCTGGGAAACCGAGATCCTGCCGGCACGCATCAACGAGTACGATCCGGCGTGGCTCGATGAGCAATGCCTGGCGGGACGCTTCGTATGGACGCGCCTGGCGCGGCGCAGGGCCGAGTCCGGACCGGCCGCAGGCCCCGTCCGCGGCACGCCCATCTCACTGCTCAGCAGGCGCCACCTACGTCTCTGGGCGGCGCTCGCCGGTCCCGTCGATCCCGGCGCGCCGTCGTCGAAGGCCCGCAGGGTGTTGGAGCACCTCAGCGCACATGGAGCCTCGTTCTTCGATGAGATCGTCGAGAGCACGGGGCTCCTGGCCTCGCAGGCGGAGGAAGGATTGGCGGAGCTCGTGGGGCTCGGCCGCGTCAACTCCGACAGCTTCGGCGGGCTTCGGGCGTTGCTGGTCCCTTCCGAGCGGCGCAGGTCCTCCACGGGGCCGCGCCGCCGTAGACGCGCGCTCTTCGGCATGGATTCGGCCGGGCGCTGGGCACTCGTGCGCAAAGAGCAAAGCGCCACGCTCGACCGCACGGATGCCGAGACCACTGAGCTCGTGGCTCGCGGACTGTTACGGCGCTGGGGCGTCGTCTTCTGGCGTCTGATCGCGCGCGAAGCGGACTGGTTGCCGCCCTGGCGCGATCTCCTCTTCTGCTATCGCCGCCTCGAGGCTCGAGGCGAGATCCGCGGCGGCCGCTTCGTCGCCGGCCTCTCGGGCGAGCAGTTCGCGGCGCCGGAGGCGGTGGGACTCCTGCGGGACGTGCGCCGCCGGCCGCGTGATGGCGAGTGGGTGTCGCTCTCGGCGGCCGACCCGCTCAACCTGCTCGGCATCCTGACACCCGGCCCGCGGCTGCCGGCGCTCGCCGGCAACAGGATCCTCTACCGCGACGGCCTGGCGCTCGCCACGCTGGCCGGCGGGGAGGTGCGCTTCCTCGACACACTGGATGCGCCGCTGCAATGGGAAGCGCGCAACGTGCTGCTGAGGCGGCACGTGCCGGCTGCCCTCGCCGACATCGGCTGACCTCAGGATTTCACTTCGCCGCGCGCGCCGCGCCGGAATTTGTAGAAGAGCGCGCCGAACGGCCCGCCGGTGCCGACCAGGACGGCGATGGCCGAGATGAGCAGGACGCGCGGCCTGGTAGTGAAGTCTCCCAGGCGCCGGACCTCCTCGAGAGCAATGCCGAGAGGGCGGCCTTCGCCGCCCCTTGGACACCCCTTCCGCATCCTCTTTTCGCGCCTCCATGGCCACATCACAGGCCGTGCACAGCTAATCCACAAGCGTTCCACAGCCCTGCGGGGCTATGCTCGAGCTCATGCCCTTCAGGCTCCCCAAGCGCCAGAGCCGCCGTGACGACACCACGGTCCTCGGGACGTATTTCTTCTCCAGCCGCACCGTGCAGGTGCTGCGGACGAGCGAAGGACGCATCGAGTGGACCTGCGATTGCGAGAGGTACCGTCGCCTGGGGCGGCGCGAAACCCCCCTCTGGTGCAAGCATATCGCCAAAGCCGCCGCACGACGCTCCCTGGAGCGGCTCACCGCCCGCCGGGTCGGCGCCACAGACCGGCTGCCGCCGTCCACAATCGCTCCGGGCGATTTTGTCATGCCTCGATGAGGCCGTGGCGGATGGCGATCAGCGTGAGCTCGGACTGGTTGGAGACCCCCAGCTTCTGCTTGACGTTGTAAAGATGGGTGCCGACCGTAGAGGCCGAGAGCCTCAGGTCATCGGCGATGCGCTGCACGCTGGCGCCGCGCGCCAGGCGGATGAAGACGTCGAATTCCCGCTCCGACAGCCGCTTGACGGGCGATGAATCCGTTCCTTCGATGTCATCGAGCGCCAGCCTCTGCGCGACCCGCGGATCGATGTAGCGCTGCCCCGCACCGACGGCTGCGACCGCCTCGAGCAGGGCCTCGGGCGCGCTGCGCTTCGAGAGGAACCCCAGCGCTCCTTCCCGCAGCGCCCGCCGGGCGTGCATCGGATCATCGTGCGCGGACAGCGCGAGCACCCGTGCCTGCGGGTCGTGGGCGCGGATGCGCCGCAGCGCTTCGATGCCGCCCATGCCGGGCATCGCGATATCCATGACGACCACATCGGGTGAGAGCTCGATGTAGCGCTGGCAGGCCGCCTCGCCGGATTCGGCCTCGCCGACGACGGCGACATCCGGCCTCGCCTGCAGCAGCAGCCGAAAGCCGGTGCGCACCACCGCGTGATCGTCGACCAGCAGGACTCGGGTCATGCGCTCACCCGCGGCAGGCCGTTGAGGGGTATCTCCGCCGCGAGCAGCGTGCCGCGGCTGCCGCAGTTGCGCAGCGTCAGCTTGCCGCCCAACTGGCCGACGCGCTCGATCAGGCCCCGCAGCCCGTAATGTCCCGGCCGGGACCAGTCCTCGGGCAACCCCACACCATCGTCGGTGACCGTCACCGTCAGTCTGCGCCGCTCGGTGCGCAGCTCGATGTCGATGTGCGACGCGTTAGCGTGGCGCAGCGCGTTGACGAGGCCCTCCTGGACGACGCGGTAGGCGGCGAGTGAGACACCCGGGCCGGGATTGGCGGCCAGCTCGTGCCTCAGGGTCAGCATGACGGCAGGATGCCGCCGCTGCAGGTCGCGCACCAATCCCTCCAATGCATCGGCAAAGCCGACGGTGTCGAGTGCGGCCGGCGCGAGCCGCGGTATCAATCCATGCATGGCGTCGTAGAGCCGCGCGGCCTCGTCGGAGATGAGCCGCGCCGCCTCCTGCATCGGCGGCTGGGTCGACTGGCCGACGATCGCCTGCGCCAGGCTGCGGATCGCGGTCACCGACTGGCCGAACTCGTCGTGCAGCTCATGGGCGATCAGGCGCCGCTCCTCGTCGAGCCGTTGCTCGATCACGACCGGCGCCACTGCCCGCTCGACGACCCAGAACGCGAGGCCATTGACGATGAGGAGCATGACCGCGGCGATGACGAGCAAGCGAGTGATGGCGTCCCAGCCATCGAGGATGCCGCGTGAGGGCGCGGCCTGCACGATGAGCTCCAGGCCGGAGGGAAGCGGAAAGACGTAACGGGGAATCTTCGGGGCGACGAGGTGCGCAAACCAGGCCGGCGCATACTCGCCCGCCTTGTAGGTGGCGGGCGGCGAATGATAGAGCACGGGGCCGCCCGGATAGGCGAGGACGATGTCGTTGGAGCGCACGTGCCCGAGTTGTGTCAGGAACTCGGTCACCGCCCGCGTGCCGCCGATGAGCCCGTAGACGTTGACGAGCCGGCCGAAGAGCTGGATGGCCACCTGATTCGCCGACAGGATGTCCTCCCGTATGCGCGAGCGGGTGAGCTGCACCTCGGACGCGACCAGGACGATCACCCACACGATCGTCAGGCCGGTGACCACCAAATGCAGGCGCGTGCGCAGCTTCATCGGCAATGAGGCTCGAGACTCCGGGCGACATCGTAGCAGCCGCGGCGCAATTGCGACTCATGAAAATCATGAGGCGCGATTCATGATGTTCCGCTTCCCCGTGCGGGCGCCCCTTGGCGAGGATGGATCCCGCCGGGCCGCCCGGCCCGGGGCTTTCACCGTAAACGACCGATCGGAGGAACTCGTCATGAAGTGGGAAACTCCACAGGCGATCGATCTGCGCTTCGGCATGGAAATCACGATGTACATCGCCCATCGCTGACCGGGAAGCGGGCGGCGCATGTGTCGCGCTGCGGCGCATGCGCCGCTCCTGCAGGTCCTCTGAGTGAAGATTCGCGTCCTCGGCTCGGCGGCGGGAGGCGGGTTTCCGCAGTGGAACTGCAACTGCCGCAACTGCGCCGGGCTGCGCGGGGGAACCTTGAGGGCGCGCGTCAGGACGCAGTCGTCCATCGCCGTTCGCGCCGGCGGCGACCGGGACAGCCCCGCAGGCCGTCAGGACGCCTCCTCCTGGGCGCTGATCAATGTCTCACCCGACATCCTCGCCCAGCTTCGCGCCAATCCCGACTTCCAGCCCGCGCGCTCGCCGCGTGACACGGCAATCTGCGCAATCGTGCTCGTGGACGGGCAGGTCGACCACACGACCGGTCTCTACATGCTGCGAGAGTCGACGCGGCCCTGGCCGATCTGGTGCACCGATGCCGTGTACGGCGACCTCACACGGGGCAACCCCGTCATCGAAGTGCTGTCGCACTATTGCCGCATCGAGCGCAGGCGCATGGTCCTCGACGGCGCCGGATTCGCGGTCGAGGGAGTAGCGGGAGTTCGCTGGCAGGCCCTGCCCGTCGCGGGCAAGCCGGCGCCGTACTCGCCCAATCGCGAGTCTCCGGTTGCGGGCGATAACGTCGCGCTCCTCATCACGGACGAGCGCTCGCGCAAGTCCCTGTTCTACGCCCCGGGCCTCGGCGAAATCGACGAGGCGGGATGGCAGGCGATGAGGTCGGCGGCATGCGTGTTGGTGGACGGCACGTTCTGGAGCGACGACGAGATGCTCCGGCTCGGCCTGTCCCACAAGCGGGCACGCGACATCGGGCACCTGGCGCAGAGCGGCCCGGGCGGCATGCTGGAGTGGCTCGGGCGGCTGCCCGAGGGCACGCGCAGGATCCTGATCCACATCAACAACACCAATCCGATCCTGGACGAGGACTCCCCGGAGCGCGCCGAGCTCGGCCGCCGCGGAGTCGAGGTTGCCTGGGACGGCATGGAGATCGAGTTGTGAGCGCAATGCCCTGGAGCCTGCCCGAGTTCGAGAGTCGGCTGCGCGCCAAGGACCGCGGCTATCACATCCACCATCCCTTCAACGTGATGCTGAACTGCGGCCGGGCGCGGCCCGAGCAGATCCGCGGCTGGGTGGCGAACCGGTTCTACTATCAGATCAACATTCCGCTCAAGGATGCCGCGATCATCGCCAACTGCGACGACCGCAGCGTGCGGCGCCACTGGGTGCGGCGCATTCTCGATCATGACGGATACGGCGATGATCCCGGAGGCATCGAATCGTGGCTGCGGCTCGCCGAGGCGGTGGGCCTGGAGCGCTCGCAGGTCGAGAGCCTGACGGACCTCCTGCCGGGCGTGCGCTTCGCCGTCGACGCGTACGTCAACTTTGCCCGCCGCGCGCCGTGGCACGAGGCGGCGTGCGCCGCGCTGACCGAGCTTTTCGCCCCGCAGATCCACAAGCAGCGGCTCGCCGGCTGGCCCGAGCACTATCCGTGGATCGACCGCGCGGGGCTGCACTACTTCCAGAGCCGCATCGGCCTCGCCAACCGCGATGCCGACCTGGCGCTGGCGGCGACGCTCGAGCGCTTTCGCACCCGGGCCGAGCAGGAGCGGGCGCTCGAGATCCTGCAGTTCAAGCTCGATGTGCTCTGGCAGATGAACGATGCGATGGCTCTGAAATACGGGGTGCAGTAAGTTGACAGGTAATGCTTCGGTGCGGGCCGTTGACGCCGCGGCACGTCCGGCCATCGGGCGGGGCTTTCGCCTGCAGTGGGAGCCTGCGCAGGAGGCGCATGTGCTGCTCTATCCCGAGGGAATGGTGAAGCTCAATCAGAGCGCCGCCGCAATCCTGACACGCTGCGACGGCGTGCGGACGGTGGCCGACATCGTCGCCGATCTGGAGCGGACGTATACCGCCGCCGGGCTCACGCCGGACGTTTGCGCATTCATCACCCTCGCGCTGGGGCGGACCTGGCTGGAGCTGCTCCCGTGAGCGATCCGATGCTGGCGCAGGCCGCTGCGCAGGATCCCGGCACGGGCCGCGGCCGCCCCGGGCCGCCGCTGTGGCTGCTTCTCGAGCTCACCTACCGGTGTCCTCTGCACTGCGTCTTCTGCTACAACCCCACCGACTTCGGGAGCGTCGGGCGGGAGCTCGCGACCGGAGAGTGGCTGCGTGTCCTGGAGGAAGCCCGGGCGCTGGGATCGGTGCAGCTCGGGCTCTCCGGCGGCGAGCCGCTGGTGCGTGACGATCTCGAGACCATCGTCGCCGCCGCGCACCGGCTCGGTTTTTATACCAACCTCATCACCTCGGGCGTGGGTCTCACCGAGACCCGCCTGCAGGCGCTCGCGGAAGCCGGCCTCGATCACATCCAGCTCTCGTTCCAGGACAGCACGCGGCGGATGAACGATTTCCTGAGCAGTACGCGCACCTTCGAGCTGAAATCACGCGTGGCGGCGCTCATCAAGAAGTACCGTTATCCGATGGTGCTCAACGTGGTGCTGCACCGCCTCAACATCGATCACGTGGAGGAGATCCTCGGCATGGCCGAGCGCATGGGCGCCGAGTACGTCGAGCTCGCCAATACACAGTACTACGGCTGGGCATGGCGCAACCGCGAGCAGCTGCTGCCGAGCCGCGCGCAGCTGCGGCGGGCGGAGGAAGTCACCGCCCGTTTTCGCGAGCGGGTGGGCTCACGCATGCGGATCTTCTTCGTGGTGCCCGACTACTTCGAGACCCGGCCGAAGCCGTGCATGAGCGGACTCGGGCAGGTGTTCCTCAGCATCGCCCCGGACGGCGTCGCACTGCCCTGCCAGGCCGCGCGGATGCTGCCGGGGCTCACCTTCCCGAGCGTGCGCGAGGCGAGCGTCCGCTCGATCTGGTACGAATCGCCCGCATTCAACCGCTACCGCGGCGACGGCTGGATGAAGGAGCCCTGCCGCAGTTGCCCGGAGCGCGGGCGGGACTTCGGCGGCTGCCGCTGCCAGGCCTATCTGCTGACGGGCGATCCGGCCAACACCGATCCGGTCTGCGAGCTCTCGCCCCATCACCATCTGGTGACCGAGGCCGTCGATCGCGCCGAGCGGCGCGGGACACCGCTCGCTGCGGAGCAGCCGCTCGTCTTTCGCGACCATCGCGCTGGAGAAGATTCGCGGGCATAGCGGTTGCTCGGTGTGTCCCGTGCGCACACCTGATCCGCACCCGAGCTCGGAGGCCGAGGCTGAGCGCAGGGAGCCAGGCCGCGGGCCGCACGTAGGGAGATCGCTGGCCGCTCGAAGCGCCGCAGGCGACTTCGAGCCAATATAGAATGACCGCATGGCCGTGCGCCCCGTGCTCAAGATGGGCGAGCCGCTGCTGAGGCAAGTGGCCGCCCCCGTGCAGCGCTTCGATGCGCAGCTCGCTGCGCTCGTCGCTGACATGAACGACACCATGCGCGCGCTGAGCGGCGCCGGCATCGCCGCACCGCAGATCGGCGTAAGCGTGCGCGTAGTGATCTTCGAGGTCGCCTCCAACCCACGCTATCCCGACGTCTCGCCGATCCCCTACACCGTGCTGATCAATCCCGACCTCGCCCCCCTCGGCGAGGAGCAGGAAGAAGGTTGGGAAGGCTGCCTTTCGGTCCCCGGGATGCGCGGACTCGTGCCGCGGTTCAGGAAGCTGCGCTATCGCGGCTTCGACATCGAGGGCGCGCCCATCGACCGCACGGTCGAGGGCTTCCATGCCCGGGTGGTGCAGCACGAGGTCGACCACCTCGACGGCATTCTCTACCCGCAGCGCGTGCGCGACCTGCGGAACTTCGGCTTCGAGGAGGCGCTCATAGGGCAGATGAGGCCCATGCGAGCGATGGGCGCCGCGCAGTCTCCGACCAGCGTGAGTCCGTAGCCGAGTGCTGAGCCCCTCCAGCCGCCGCCGCTCTCTTCCCACCTGGGCGTTCGGGTTGACGCTGGCGGTTCTGATAGGCGGGGCGCTCACCGGCTATCTCAACGCGCACCGTCTGATCGGGAACGAGCGCCTGGTCGCGCACTCGGACGATACTCTCGTCGACCTCAATCGCCTGCTGTCGGCCCTGCGGGATGCGGAAAGGAGCCAGCGAGACTATCTCCTCACCGAGAACGAGGCTTACCTCCGGGGCTATCGGGATGCCAGGCAGCGCGTCCAAAGGGAGATCGCGGCCCTCACGGAC
>JAGWPE010000115.1 GCA_028870635.1 Gammaproteobacteria bacterium
GCGCCTGACGCCGTTGAGCGTCTCGACAACGAGTGCCCCGTGGAGATCGATGCCGCGCGCCAGCCCCCGGGCAACGCCTTCCGCGGTGTGCACGTCGACCTGACGGCCGCGCAGGGCATCAGCGGCGCGCCATTCCTCGGCAAAGCTCCGAAAGCCCTCCTTCTCGAAGACCGGCAGTCCGCGGACGAACTGTGTGACGAGGGCCGCCACCAAAGCGTTGCGAGAAGGCTGCTTCAGTCCCGCGGTCGCAAGATCAGTGGCCGTCGCGCCCATCTCCTCCAGTGCCTTCAGCACATTCACACCGAGCGCCACGTTGAGGCCGATGCCGATGACCACGCAGGCCGGGCCATCCGACTCGGCCCGCAGCTCGATGAGAATACCGCCGAGCTTCTTGCCCTCGACCACGAGGTCGTTCGGCCACTTGAGCCGGGCATCCTCCAGGCCCGACTCCCGCAGCGCTCTCAGTGCGCAGACGCCCATTACGAGCCCCAGCGAGCCGAGGTCCTGCGGCACTTCCGGGAAGGCCCATGAGAGCGACAGGCAGATGGAGCCGCCGGGCGGCGCCACCCATGCGCGTCCGCGCCGGCCGCGGCCGGCCGTCTGATATTCGGCGAGCAAGACATCGCAGCTGCCGAACGGGGGGCTCTGGCGCGCAAGGAGACCGCTGTTGGTGGAGTCGGTGGTCCAAGCCGTCTCGACTCCGCGGACATGGCCGCGCACCGCCGGCGGCAAAAGACCCGAGATCCGCTTGGAATCGAGCGCATCACTGCCCGACCGCAGCCGGTACCCCTTGTTGCGCACGGCATGCAGTGTCCCGCCGAGCTCACGCAGTGATTCGACGGCCTTCCAGATGGCGCTGCGGCTGACGCCCAGCTTCTCGGCGAGCTGCTCTCCGGAATGAAACTCCCCGTCCGCGAGCTCGGCGAAGACTCTCGCGACGAGCGGCTGCTCCTCACCCTGAGCATCACCCCCCTGGGCCGCGGCTTTGGTCATGTGCTCGAGGCCCGCATGTCAGGATCGCGACCTGGCGGCCCCGAGCAGCCACAGCCGGCGCGCACGCGGCTCGGTGCCGGCCAGCATCCTCGCGATATTCCCGCGATGAGTGAAGGTGATCAGGAGGGCGCTCAGCACGGCGAAAGTGAGCAGCGGCTTCCGTGGCTCGACGCTACCGGCCGCTGCCGCCACCACAAAGGTAATTGCGCCGAGGATGGAGGCCAGACCGACGAAGCCGAAGAGGATGACCGCCAGCAGCCAGATGAGGAGCATGGGCAGGAGAAGCACGGGCGAGGCGCCGAGCACCGCCCCAACCACCGTCGCCACGCCCTTCCCGCCCCGAAATCCGTGCCATAGGGGATAAACATGCCCCAACACCACCGCCACGCCGCAGACCGCCACGGACCACGCGCGCCAGTGCGCAGGCGCTCCGGCAATCCAGGGGATTCTCGCGGTGGCGAGAAGCCCGGTGGCCATCCACCCCTTGCCGATATCGATCAACAGCACCCAGAAGGCGAACGCCTTGCTCTGTGTGCGCAATGCATTGGTGGCACCCGCATTCCCGCTCCCCACGCGGCGGATGTCCACACCGCCCCGCAGCCTGCCGATGAGCAGACTGCCGACGATCGAGCCCAGCAGATAGCCGAGCACGGCTCTGACGAGAAGCTCGGTCACGATGGCAGAAACACCTCGGCCAACATGCAGCGCACGCTGCCGCCGCCCAGCCGCTCGATGGTCGGAACCGGTATCGCCAGCACTTCATCCGTGCACGCGGACAGACGGGCAAACGCTTCTGCAGGCAGCGCGTGCCGCGCGGTTTCCGACATGACCAGCACCCGGTAATCCCCGAGCGCCTCGTCCCACGTGCCGAGCTCCAGCATGTTGCCGGCGAAGCGCTCGATCTCTCCGTGGCCGATCTCGATGACCTCCCGCGCGACCGAGCGCAGCCGCTCGAGCACTCGCCCGCGATCGGCGGGTACGATTGCCTCCGTTGCGACCACCGCCGCTTTCTCGCCAATGCACATGAGAACGTTCGTGTGATAGAGCGGCACCCCCGCGCGATCGACGGCGCCGAAGACGATCGGCTCGTATCCCAGCTCCCTCCCCCATTCCGCCACCACGTCAGGGTGGGTGCGCGGAGAGATGCAGGCGTAAGCGGTGCGTTCGACATGATCCAGCACCAGACTTCCGGTCCCTTCCAGAAACCTGCCGTGCGTTTCGTGGGAAGTCAGATCGAGAACGCGCGAGACCGTGAAGCCGAGGCGATGGGCGACTTCGTCGACGATTTCCTGCCGGCGCTCCCGGCGGCGGCTCTCCGCCTGCATGGGGTAGAGCACCACGCTCCCGTCCTCGTGAAAGCTCACCCAGTTGTTCGGAAACACGGCATCCGGCTTCGGCGGCTCGGCGGTGTCCTCCGCGACGCAGACCCGAACCCCCTCGCCGATCAGCGCCCCGGCGAGCCCGTCGAGCTCCCGGCAGGCGGCCTGCGCATCGGCATCGGCGGCACCTGACGCCTGGCGCTGGAATCTGTTGGTCGCAGCAGTCTCCGGGTTGTACCCGAAGCTCGCGGGCCGAACCACAAGCACCGCCTCGGCGCATTGCCGGCGCGCCGTCCGCCGTTCGACGGCGGCCTCCGCAGCAGAGGTATCACTGCTCATGGCGCCGGATTGTCGCACGATCGCGGCAGGGGCCGGATGGCGCGCGCATTCTGGGGCTGCTTGCCGCGCTTGCGCGAAGGACCCGGCAAATGGCGCCGGCGGCTGGGATCCTTCTCCGCCTCGGACGGCTCGTCCTGGCCCGCGGAAAGGGCATGCGCGAGCAGCTGCAGTCAGCTCCCGGTAGCGTCCAGCTGATAGCCGGAGGGGTGCTGGACCGTGAGATCGAGCGGCTGCCCGGTGAGGTAGCGCCGGCAGAGATCGAACGGCGCCGGCCGTGCCAGCAGGAACCCCTGCGCATACGGGCATCCCAGCTGCCGCAGCTTCTCGAGCTGCTGCCAGCCCTCGATGCCCTCCGCCACAACCTCGATGTTGAGATGCTTCGCCATGGCGATGATGGCTTCGACGATCGCCAGGTCACTCATGTCGGTGACCAGGTCGCGCACGAAGCTGCGGTCGATCTTGAGGTAGTCCACCCGCCACTTCTTGAGGTACGACAGGCTGGAATAGCCGGTGCCGAAGTCGTCGATGGCGATGCGGGTGCCGAGCTCGCGCAGGCGCGCGATGGCATCCTGCGCGGACTCGCCGTTGCGGCTCTCGCGGCGCTCGAATACCGCGCTCTCGGTGAGCTCGAGCTGCAGCATATTGGGACTCACGCCGTGCATGCGCGTCAGCCGCGCGATGGTCGCAGGCAGATCGGAGCGCTGCAGCTGCACGGCGGAGATGTTCACCGAGACCGGAACGGTCATGGACCCCGCCGCGCGCCAGCGCGCCGCGTCCTCGATGGCGCGCTCCAGCACGAATTCCCCGATGGGCACGATAAGGCCAGTCTCCTCCGCCACCGCGACGAAGCGGTCGGGAGGGATGAACCCGAGGGAAGGGTGGCGCCAGCGCAGAAGCGTCTCGAGCGCCACCACCCGGTGCGATTCGATGTCGACGATCGGCTGGTAGTGCACGTCGAGCTGCCTGCCCTGCAGGGCGGCGCGCAGGCTCGACTCGATGGCGATGCGCTCCTTCAGCTTGCGCTCCATCACGGGGCTGAAGAGCTGGTAGTTGTTGCGGCCGCGGTCCTTCGCCTGGTACATCGCCGTGTCGGACTGCCGCAGCAGCTCTCCCATATTGGAGCCGTCGCGCGGGAAGAGACTGACCCCGATGCTCGCGGTCGTCACGAGCGGCCGGCCGTCGATCAGCACCGGCGCGGCGAGCGCCTCGGTGATGCGGCTTGCGGTCTCGTTGATCTGCTCCGGGGTGGCGACGGTCTTCAGCACCACGATGAATTCGTCGCCGCCCATGCGGACCACGATGTCGTCCGTGCGGGTGGTGGTGCGGATGCGTTGGGCCACGGCCTTGAGCAGCTTGTCGCCGGTCTCGTGGCCGCGGGAATCGTTGATGTGCTTGAAGCGGTCGAGGTCGAGGAAGAGCACGGCGAGCATGCTGCCGCTGCGCTTTGCCTCCTCGATCGCCCCGGGCAGGTGCGCCGCCAGGAACAGGCGGTTCGGCAGGCCGGTGAGCTGATCGTGGTGAGCCAGGTGATCGAGATGCTGCTGCTTCTCGAGCAGCTGCGCCTCCATGCGCCGGCGCATGGTGATGTCGCGGGTCGTCAGGGCATAGAGGCAGCGGTTGCCGACATCGAGGCGGTAGCCGCTGACCTCGACGTAGAGGAAGCGCCCGCTGCGGCAGCGTTGCCCGGTCTCGATGAGGAGCATCTCAGGGGATTGCCGCAGTTGCGCGAGCAGCGCCTCCGGCGGCCCGCCGTCGTCGCTGAAGATCTGCGCGAGCGGCATTTTCCGCAGCTCACGCAGCTTGTAGCCGAGGCTGGCCTGCAGCGCGGGATTGGCGTCGCGGACGGCGAGCGAGCGGCCGTCGACGACCAGCATCCCGTGCGGCGACTGCGAGAATGCGGCCTCGTACGCTCCCCCCACACCCGCACCGGAGAGCCACCGCCGCCAGAATGGAATGGTCACGGACCCCTCGTCCCCATACTGCGGCAGTGTGGCTGAAACTCGAGCGCGGCATGCGGGCGCACCGCACAAATCCGGCGCGACTTGCATTCAAGAAGGAACAAGCCACCCCAAAACGCAAAAACCCCCGGAACCTCGCGGTTCCGGGGGCTTCACGTTAGGACCCTGGCAGTGACCTACTCTGGCATGCCTGAAAGGCACACTACCATCGGCGCAGAGCGTTTTCACTTCCGAGTTCGGAATGGGATCGGGTGGTTCCCGCTCGCTATTGCCGCCAGGGAAACTGTTTGAGGTTGACGAGCCGGGACTTGCGCCCCGGCTCATCCGCCTCCAATTCGGTTCGTTTCGTTTCCGACGCCTGTCGCGTTCGAATGCTCCTCCATGTCGCTCCGGCCCATGGCCGTAGCGAAGCTCCATTGCATCATCCTCGCAGGTCTGCCGAAGCAAACCCCTTGAGGTTATATGGTCAAGCCTCACGGGCAATTAGTACTGGTTAGCTGAAGCCATTACTGGCCTTACACACCCAGCCTATCAACCAAGTAGTCTTCTTGGGCCCTTCAGGGGAGTCGAGCTCCCAGGGAGATCTAATCTTGAGGGGGGCTTCCCGCTTAGATGCTTTCAGCGGTTATCCCGTCCGCACATAGCTACCCGGCAGTGCCACTGGCGTGACAACCGGAACACCAGAGGTGCGTCCATCCCGGTCCTCTCGTACTAAGGACAGCTCAC
>JAGWPE010000116.1 GCA_028870635.1 Gammaproteobacteria bacterium
CGTATTCCTTGCGCCAGTGCTCGAGCGGGATGCCGATCTCGGCCAGCACCATGCGGTTGGAGCCGAGGATGCCGCGGACCCGCAGGTCGATCTTGAACTGCTCGCGCAGCCGCGCGCTCTGCGAGGCGAGCTGGTCGAGGAACACCCTTCCCACCGTTCCGGGGCCGATGACGCCGACGGATATCGTGTGCGGTGAGAGATAGAGGCTGGCGTGCACCGCGCGCAGTGCCCGGGTGGCGGATCGCCCGTCGACCACGACGGAAATGTTGCGTTCCGATGCGCCCTGAGCGATCGCGCGCACATTCACGCTTGCGGCGCCCAGGGAGTTGAATACCTTGGCCGCGACGCCCGGCGTGCCCGCCATCCCATCGCCCACGATGGCGAGGATCGCGAGCTTCGGGTCGAACTCGACGCTCTGGATCTGGCCCTCCTTCAGCTCCCGCTCGAAGGCCTGGCGGACCACCGCCGCCGCGCGCTCCCCCTGCTCTTGCGGGACGGCGCAGCAGATCGAGTGCTCGGAGCTGCCCTGGGAGATGAGGATGACGGAGATCCCCTCCTCGCGCAGCGCGCCGAAGAGCCGGTGGGCGGTGCCCGGGACGCCGATCATGCCGGCGCCCTCGACGTTGATGAGCGCCACCCGGTCGATGCTCGCGATGCCTTTCACCGGCAGCTTCGAGGTCGGCTGCGCGCAGATCAGCGTGCCGGGCTTCTCCGGCGCGAAGGTGTTGCGGATCCAGATGGGAATGGCTCCGCCCACCGCGGGCGCCATGGTCTGCGGGTGGATCACCTTCGCCCCGAAGTAGGCGAGCTCCATCGCCTCGTTGTAGGTGAGCGAGTCGATCACCGTCGCATCGGGAACGCGGCGCGGATCGGCCGACAGCACGCCGTCGACGTCGGTCCAGATGTGGATCTGCGCGGCATCGAGCAACGCGCCGAAGATGGAGGCGGAGAAGTCGCTGCCGTTGCGACCGAGCGTCGTCTGTACACCCCGCGGATCCGAAGCGATGAAGCCGGTGATGATCAGCGTGCCCTTGAAGTCGCTGTCCACGAGATCCGACAGGTTGGTACGCGACCGCGCCCAGTGCACCGCGGGACCGAGCGGACCCCAATCGACGACCACCACCCGCCGCGCATCGATCCATTGGACGGGACCGCGCTGGCTGCCGCGCTCCTCGTAGAAGCGATGGAAGAGCTTGGTGGACCAGATCTCACCGTATCCGGCGATGAGGTCGCTCACGTTGCGCGCCGCCGAGCGGGTGAGCTTCACGGTGTGCAGGATGCCTTCGAGGTCGTGGCAATCCCGGTCGAATCCAGCGAGGTACAGCCGCGCGGATTGCGGGCTGAGGAGCGTCTCGGCGATCTCCGCATGGCGCGAGCGCAGCGCGCCGAGCTCCACGCGATAGCGATCGTCCTGCTGCTCGGCGAGAGCTACGAGACCGAGCAGGGAATCCGTGACGCCCTTGCAGGCGGACAGCACGACTGCGACGCGCGCGGCCGGCAGGGAGTCGATGATGGCCGCGACGCGGCGGAAACAGCCGGCATCGGCGACGCTCGAGCCGCCGAACTTGTGCACGACCCAGGGAGCGGGATTGGGCATGGATTGGAATCGACCAGAGGAAAGGCCGTGCGACTCTACTGACGAGCCCGAGTGCGCGCAATGAGCTTCGCGGCATAATCCCCGAATGGATTCCGAACTCGGTCCCCTCCTCCCCCTTTTCGAGCGCGAGCGGGCTGGCGGCCGCGCGATGGCCCTCGGCGTCCTCGTGCACACGATAGGCTCGACCTATCGCAAGCCCGGGGCGATGCTGCTCATCGCGGGCGGCGGCGAGTACGCCGGCCTGATTTCCGGGGGCTGCCTGGAAGGGGATCTCGGGGAGCGCGCCCGGGCGGTGATCGAGACCGGCCGAGCCGCGCTCGTGACCTATGATCTGCGCAACTCGGATGATCTCGTCTGGGGGCTGGGCCTCGGGTGCGAAGGCGCCATGCACATCCTGCTGCTGCGCGTCGGACCGCAGGAGGAGTGGCAGCCGCTGGCGCACCTGGCCGCGGCGCGGGCCGCGCTCAGCCCGACGGCCGTCGGAATAGTCACCGAATCGCGCGATCCCGGCCTGCCGGCCGGGGCTCTGCTGCTGCCGCAGGCGGCCGGGGCCGCCGCGCTCCCTCTCCCGCGCTCGCTGTCCTGCGCCGCGCAGGCGGTCCTCCTCGAGCCGGGTGCGCTCGCGGCCCTGGCGGCGGCGCCGGGCTCGGGGGCCGTGGGCTGGCTGGAAGGACCGGGCAGCGGCTGGAAGCTCCTGCTCCTGCCGCTCTGCCTGCCGCCGCGGCTTCTCCTTCTCGGGGCGGGTCCGGATGCCTGGCCGGTGGTGGACTTTGCCGCGCGCCTGCATTGGCGGGTGACGCTGGTCGACCATCGCCCAGCGTACGCGGTACCGGCACACTTCCCGTCGGCGGAGCGCGTGCTGCTGGCTCGTCCCGAGGAGCTCGCGCAGGCTCTGGACCTGCGGCAATTCGCCGCGGCGGTGGTGATGAGCCATCACCTGCCGTCGGATCTGGAGTACTTGCGGGCCTTGAGCGCGAGCGCCCTGGGGTATGTCGGCCTCCTCGGTCCTCCCGCCAGGCGTGAGAAGCTGCTGGCGGAGCTCGGGCCGCAAGCCCAGCCTCTGCGGCCGCGGCTGCGCGCACCGGTGGGCTTCAACCTGGGAGGCCGCGCGCCCGAGGCCATCGCGCTGGCGATCGTCGCCGAAATCCATGCGTTCGTGCACGGCATGCAGCCAGAAAGGAGCGACAAGTGAATGAGCTCGAGATCATCCGCTCCCAGCTTGCCGTGGAGCAGTCGCACGCGGCCGAAGTGGCCAATGCGGGCGCCGCGGTATTCGGATCGACGGGCGCCGCCGCGGCGCCCTCCGCGACAACCGCGCTCTTTCGCGAGGCCTGCGTGAGCTACCTCGTCTGGGTGCTGGCGCGATTCGAGGAGCGCGATCAGACGCTCTCGGAGCTGCTCGCCTCGCGCCAATCGCCTGCCGGCGGCGCTGCGGCCGCGAGCGCGCGCCACCTGACGAGCCTCATCGGCGGCTCCGGCACCAGCCGTGAGGCGCTGTCGCGGCTCGAGAGCGCGCTCGCCGCGGGCGAGTCGCAGGCGGCAAGGGCGGGCTGGCAGGAATTCGCCCGCTTTTTCAACTCCGCATGGGCTCCCCGGCGCGCCTCGCTCGAGAGGGCGCTGGCGGAGCACCTCGGCGTTGCGGACTGGCGCGCCGTGTGCGCAATCGATGCGGATTCCATTCTCGATGAGCGCAACCGCTACACGCGCGTCATCGCGCAACTGCCCGCCGGTAGCGAGCTGCGGCGCGCGCCGGCCGCCACCGGCACCGGGGCATGATCGCGGAGAGCGACGCCGCGGGCCTGCATGCGATCGTGCTCGCGGCGGGCGGCTCGACCCGCTTTGGCTCCGCCAAGCAGCTCGTGCGCATCGGCGACCGCCCTCTCCTGAGTCTCGTCGCCGGCCGAGCCGCGGAGGTCGTGGGTCATGCGCTCATCATCGTGCTCGGCGCCCGGGCCGCCGAGCTCACGCCCCTCCTGAAGCATTCACCGGGCTCCGTGGTGGTCAATCGGGACTGGCGTGAGGGGCTCGCCAGCTCCATCCGCGCGGGCGTCGCGCGCCTGCCGCCCTCGTGCGCCGGCGTCATGTTGGTGTTGGCCGATCAGGCCTGCGTCACCGCGGAGGATCTGCGGCGGCTCGCCGGCGCATGGCGGCGCCAGCCGCTGTGTCTGACCGCCGCCCGCTACGGAGCGACGGTCGGCGTGCCGGCCATCTTCCCGCAACATCTCTTCGGCGAGCTGAGCGAGCTCAAGGGCGATACCGGCGCCCGGGCGCTGCTCAGGCGCCACGCCGACCGCCTGGTGAAAGTGCCGATGACGAGCGCAGCGTTCGATCTCGACACCCCGGACGATCTGCTCGAGCTCAACAGGTCTTAGCGCCCTGCTCAGCCTGCGGATGCGGGAAGTTGTCGGACTCGTCCTCGCCTTCGCGGGGCGCGAGGCAGGCCCAGTCCTTCTCGAGAACGAGGCGCAGCTCGCCGCCGCCAAACGGCTGATTTGCGGTCAGGGTCACGAGGTCGGTGCCGTGCCAGCGCTCGGCAAGCGCCCGCGGAACCGAGATTTCGATGAGATTTGATCCGTAAGCTGCTGAAATATCAACGCTATTATTGTCCAGCCGGAGCCGGTACCTGAGCGCCTCGCCGCCCGGGAAGGAAACCTTGTCCTCGACCGCGCCCCGCTCGGCGAGCGTGCGCATCTCTCCCTGCGAGAGCCGCAGCCGCAGCGAGTCGCCTTTGATTCTGAGCTTCACGGGACGGTCCTCCATTGCGTGACTGAGCGGGGATTATCGCACTCATAACCCGCGGCGCGGGCCACCAAACCACACGGTATTTAGCGCCCCGCCGAGCGCCGCCTATAGTCCCCGGCCATGTATCGCTACGATGAGACAGACCGCGCGCTCGTCATGCAGCGCGTCGAGCAGTTCCGGGATCAGACCCGCAGGTATCTCGCGGGCGAGCTCTCGGAGGACGAGTTCCGTCACCTGCGGCTGCGCAACGGACTCTACCAGCAGCGGTTTGCGCCGATGCTGCGCATCTCGGTGCCCTACGGCCTGCTCGAGTCGGCCCAGCTGCGGAAGATGGCCCACATCGTGCGCAAGTACGACAAGGGCTACGGCCACTTCACCACGCGGCAGAACATCCAGCTCAACTGGCCGAAGCTCGAGCAGGTGCCCGACCTGCTGGGTGAGCTGGTTGAGGTACAGCTACACGGCATCCAGGCGTGCGGCAACGACACGCGCAACATCACGGCGGATTACCTGGCGGGGGTCGCTCCCGACGAGCACACCGACCCTCGCCCCTACTGCGAGCTCCTGCGGCAGTACATCACGCTCAACCCGGAGTTCTACTGGCTGCCGCGCAAGTTCAAATTCGGCTTCACCGGCGCCGCGGTGGACCGCGCTGCCACGCGCACCAACGACGTGGCGGTACATCTCGTGCGCCGCGTGGACGGCGCGATCGGCTATCGCTTCTTCGTCGGCGGCGGCCTCGGCCGCCAGCCGCTGCTGGCCCAGGAGATGAATCCCTTCGTGCCGGAGTCGGACCTGCTGCGCTACGCGTGCGCGGTCCTGCGCACGTTCAACCGCTTCGGGCGCCGGGACAACATCCACAAGGCGCGCATCAAGATCGTGCTGCGCGAGTGGGGCATCGAGCGCTTCCGCGCCGCGATCGAGGAGGAGTACGCGAAAATCAAGGCGAGCGTCGAGGGCGATGAGCTCCTCCTCCTCCCCGAAGACATCGAGCGGATGCGTGGATATTTCACAGCGCCCGACTACCAGCCGGTCTCCGAGGCCGGCGCCGACGTTGTGGCGCTGGCCGCTCGCGATGCGGGTTTTGCCGCTTGGATCAAGCGCAACGTCCGCGCGCACAAGGCGCCGGGCTACCGCGTGGTCTTCGTGTCGCTCAAGGCGCCGGATCATGTGCCGGGCGATTGCACCGCGGAGCAATTCGAGGCGCTGGCCGACATCTGTGACGCCTACAGCTTCGGGCAGTTGCGCTCCACTTACGATCAGAACCTGATACTCGCCGATGTCGCGGAGCGCGACTTGCAGGAGGTCTGGCGCAGGCTCGCTGCGGTCGAGCTCGCCACGCCCAACATCGGGTTGGTCACCGACATCGTCAGCTGCCCGGGACTCGATTTCTGCGGCCTGGCGAATGCGGGCTCGATCGGAGTGGCGCAGGACATTTACCGCCGCTTCGATACGCTCGATGCCCAGTATGAGATTGGCGCGATCCGCATCACCATCAGCGGATGCATGAACGGTTGTGGTCACCACAGCGTCGGACACATCGGCATTCTCGGCGTCGATAAGCACGGCGAGGAGTGGTACCAGGTGACCCTTGGGGGCAGTCCGGGCAACGACGCTGCAATCGGCGAACGCATCGGGCGCGCGCTGGCGCGCGATGAGATCGCAGATGGCGTGGAGCGGCTGATCCGGGGTTATCTCGAGTTGCGCTGCGATGAGGATGAGACCTTCATCGAGTGCTATCGGCGGCTCGGCATGGCCCCGTTCAAAGCCCTCCTCTACGTGAACGAGTCCGAGGCGGCCGCGGCATGACGGCGAAAATTCTGCACGGTGGCGAGATCGTCCAGGATGCCTGGACAGTGCTCGAGGATGGCTGCGCGGAGATCGAGTCGTCAGTCGGCAGGGTGATCGTAACGCTCGCCCGTTGGAGGACCGAGCGGGAAGCGCTGCTCGCGCGGTATGCGGCCGTCGGCGTGCTGGTGCCCAATACGACGGACATCGAGGCTGCCCACCTGGAGATTTCCGATCGTCCTCTGATCGCGCTGCAATTTCCGACCTTCACCGACGGGCGGGCTCTTTCCCAGGCGGTGGTGCTGCGCAAGAGGCTTGCATTTCGCGGTGAGTTGCGGGCTCTCGGCGATGTGATCCGGGATCTGGTGTTCTGGTTGGGGCGGTGCGGGTTCGACAGCATCGTGCCGCGGAAGGATCAGAATCTCGAGTCCTGCCGGGCTGCGCTCAATGAGATCACGGTCGCTTACCAGGCGGCGGCGGACCACCATACGCCGGTCTGGATACGGAGGCGGGGACAGGCCGCCGCACATTGAGCGTCGCTGCTCTCGCGACAGGACTTTCGCGAAGGTTCGACTGAAAGGCCCTTTCCGGGACCGCCGTGAATACGGCCTTGTGGGCCGCTGCGGAAAATGGATTTCGACCGATCCCGTGCTATTTCACCGGGAGTTTGACGTCGGCGAGCATCCCGGCGACTTCTTCGGGGGTTGCAGCGCGGTGCGCGCGCTCCACCAGACGGCGGTCGAGGTGGGGAGCGATCAGCTGCGCGAAATCGTACATGTACTTGCGCAGCAGGGTGCCGCGGCGGAAGCCCAGCCAGGTGGTGTGGGCGGGCAGCAGGTGGGAGGCGTCGATGACGGCGAGATCGGGGTCGTTCTCATCGACGGCCATGTGCGCGACGATGCCGACCCCCATCCCCAAGCGAACGTAGGTCACGATGACGTCGGAGTCCCTGGCGGTGATCGCGACATTGGGTGTGAGGTTGGCTTTGGCGAACGCGTCGATGAGGGAGGACGGGCCCGAGAAGCTGAACGTGTAAGTGATGATGGGATACGCGGCAAGGGCACGGTAGGTGAGCTTGCCGGCGCTGGCGAGCGGATGATCGCGGGGGACGATGACGACGCGGTTCCAGCGGTAGCACGGAAGGATCGTCAGGTCGGAGAAGAGACGCTCGGAGCCGGTATTGATCGCGCAATCGATGCGGTCCTGGGCCACCATCTCGGCGATCTGCTCCGAGGTTCCCTGGTGCAGGTTGAGGCGCACGTTCGGGTACCTGGCGAGGAATTCCCGGATCACCCCAGGCAGGACGTAGCGGGCCTGCGTGTGGGTGGTGCCGATCGAGAGGCTTCCCCTGCCCTCGTCGCGCAGCTCCGTCGAGAGTGCCCGGATGCTCTGCGCCTCCTGCAGGATGCGCAGGGCCCGGTCGATCACCTGCTGTCCGGCGGGGGTGATGCGGGTGAGGTTGCGGCCCTCGCGCACGAAGATCTGGAAGCCGAGCTCGTCCTCCAGCAGCTTGATCTGCTTGCTCACGCCGGGCTGGGAGGTGTGCAGCTTCTGCGCCGCCGCCGTGATGTTGAGGCCGCTCTGGGCCACGGCGGCGAGATAACGTAACTGGTGCAGCTTCATGAGGCAGAGACTAGCGCAACCCTGGCGGTGCCCGCGACTCCCGGAGGGGGTAGTCCGCCCATAACCGGGCCGCAGTGCCTAAGAAGAATTCATTCGTTCTGCCGGCGGGGCTCCCCTGGCTATAGTTGCCCGCACTATGGGTGACCTGCTGAATCTCGATCTCGAACAGAAGGCGGTGGGCGTGCGCGAGCAGCTCCTCGCGGCCCTGCGCGACCACGGCCGGGTGGTCTACTCGAACAGCCTCGGCGCCGAGGCGATGGTGCTGACCGACATCATCTGGACACACGTGCCCGAGATCGACATATTCAGCATCGACACCGGACGGCTCCCCCAGGAAACCTACGACCTCATGGAGAAGCTCGAGCGGCGCTACAAGCGCTCGCTGCACCTGGTCTTCCCGGACGCGCAGGCGCTGCAGCAACTGGTCTCGGCGCAGGGCATCAACGGCTTCTATCACAGCCTCGATGCGCGCCTCGCCTGCTGCCGCGTGCGCAAGGTCGAGCCTTTCAAGCGCGCCATCCAGGGGTACACCGCATGGGTGACGGGCGTGCGCCGGGAGCAATCGGCGGCGCGCGCTCAGGCGCAGCCGGTGGAATGGGATGCCGAGCACGGGCTGTACAAAGTGAGCCCGCTGCTCGATTGGAGCGAGACGGAGATCTGGCAGTACATCCGCGCGCGCAAGCTGCCGTACAATTCCCTGCACGATCGCCAGTTTCCCAGCATCGGCTGCTTCCCCTGCACGCGTGCGATCCAGCCGGGCGAGAGCCGCCGTGCCGGCCGCTGGTGGTGGGAGCAACCCGAGTCTCGCGAATGCGGCTTACATCCCAGAGTGCGCCATGCGGCCGCGCAGGCCTGAAGGACGAACCGGCCGCGATGGACTATCTGCCGGTCTTTCTGCAGCTGCGCGCGGCGCGCGCGGTCATCGTGGGCGGCGGGCGCATCGCAGCGCGCAAGGCGGACCTCCTGCTGAGGGCCGGTGCGCGCGTGACCGTGGTCGCGCCGCGGCTGCACGAGGATCTGCATAGCCGCGCCGCCGCCGGCGATCTGACATACCTCCCCGAGAGCTTCCTCCCGGCGCATTTGGATGGCGCGGTCATCGCTATCGCAGCGACCGGCCTCAGGGATGTCAACACCGCGGTCTCACAGGCCGCTCGCGAGCGCGGCGTACCCGTGAACGTCGTCGACGACGCGTCGCTCTCTACCTTCATCTTTCCCGCCATCATCGACCGCTCTCCGGTCATGGTCGCCGTGGGCTCCGCCGGACAGGCGCCGGTGCTCGCCCGCTGGGTCCGGGAGCGGATCGAGGCGATTCTTCCGGCGAGCCTGGGCGCGCTCGCGCGCTTCATGGGCGAGCGGCGCAGCAGCGTGCAGCGCGCATTGGGCGCCGGCGCACGCCGTGCGTTCTGGGAGCGCATCGTGCGCGGCAAGGCGGGCACTGACCTGCTCGCAGGTGACGAGCCCGGTGCCAGGCGCGCATTCGAGGCGGAGCTGTTGATCTCCCAGCTCACCACCTCGGCCGCAACCGGCGGCAGCGCGCTCGGCGAGGTCTATCTCATCGGGGCGGGTCCCGGCGATCCGGACCTCCTTACGCTGCGCGCGCTGCAACTGCTCCAACAGGCGGACGTGGTGCTCTACGACAGGTTGGTTCCGCCGGCGGTGCTCGAGCGGGCGCGGCGCGAGGCGCGCCGGATCTTCGTCGGCAAGAGTCATGACGGTAACGAGGGCCACACCCCTCAGGAAGACATTCACGAGCTGATGATCCGCTGCGCGCGCGAAGGGCTCAAAGTGGCGCGCCTGAAGGGCGGCGATCCGTTCATCTTCGGACGCGGCGGCGAGGAGGTCGAGGCGCTCGCGCGTGCAGGCATTCCGTATCTCGTCGTGCCGGGCATCACCGCCGCGCTCGGCGCGGCAGCCGGCGCGGGCATCCCGCTGACGCACCGCGGGTTGGCTCAGAGCGTGACCTTCGTGACCGGGCATGTTGCGCTGGACGACACTCTCGACTGGCGGACACTGGCTCGCGGGCGCCAGACGGTCGTCTTCTACATGGGCGTCGGCAAGCTCGAGTCCATCGTGGCGCGCCTGCGCGCGGCCGGAGCACCCGATACGCTTGCGGCGGCGCTCATCGAGCGCGCGACACTGCCCGAGCAGCGGGTACTGCGCGCTACACTGGCGCAGATCGCCGGCCTCAGCAGCAGCGCGGGTATCTTGCCGCCGGCATTGCTCATCGTCGGCGATGTCGTCGGGACTTCCGTTGCTGCCGAATCCGCGGTGCCGCCGGCGCCGCAGCCGGCCGAGACCGCGGCCGACCTGATTCAGCCCATTTGACCGGCCCATTTGACCGGGGAGAGATTGCGCATGCGCGAAGGGTTCGTCGGGTCGGTCGGCAACACGCCGTTGATCAAGCTGCGGCGGCTGAGCGAAGAGACCGGCTGCGATGTGCTCGGCAAGGCGGAGTTCATGAATCCCGGCGGATCCGTCAAGGACCGCGCCGCGTGCGCCATAGTGCTCGCCGCGGAGCGCAGCGGCGAGCTGGCGCCTGGCGGCACGGTCGTCGAAGGCACGGCGGGCAACACCGGGATAGGTCTCGCTCACGTCTGCAACGCGCGCGGCTACCGTTGCATCATCGTGATGCCGGACAACCAGTCTCCGGAGAAATACCGGCTGCTCGAGACCCTCGGCGCCGAAGTCCACAAGGTGCCGACGGTTCCCTACAGCAATCCCAATCAGTACCAGAAAGTGTCGCAACGGCTCGCCGCGAGCCTGCCGAACGCCATCTGGGCGAATCAATTCGACAACACCGCGAACCGGCAGGCGCACATCGACACCACCGGACCTGAGATCTGGGAGCAGACGGCGGGACGCGTGGACGCCTTCGTCGCCTCCTGCGGCACCGGCGGAACCTTTGCCGGAGTCTCCGAGTACCTCAAGTCCCGCCGTCGCTCCGTACGGTGCGTGCTGGCCGATCCTCCCGGCAGCAGCCTCTACGAGTACGTGCGCAGCGGGACCCTCAAGGCAACGGGCTCGGGGTCGATCACCGAGGGGATCGGCATCGGCCGCGTCACGGCCAATCTGAAGGACGCGCCGATCGATGATGCCGTGCACATCGAGGACCCGGACACGGTCCGCTTCGTCTACCGGCTGCTGCGCGAAGAAGGTCTCTTCCTCGGCGGCACCAGCGGCATCAATGTCGCCGCCGCCGTGCGGGTGGCGCGTGAGCTCGGCCCCGGTCACACGGTGGTCACCGTGCTCTGCGACGGCGGCTCGAAGTACCAGTCGCGTCTGTTCAATCCCGAGTGGCTGCGGATGAAGGGCCTGGCGGGTGAGGCAGAGCAGCCTCCCGCCGGACCGCCGATCGCCCTCGAGAAGGTCATGGTTGCCTGAGCGGGCGCCGTGAGCCTGTCATCGCAAATCCTCTGGCTGATTCCGGTGGGCTTCATCGCCCAGATGGTCGACGGCTGCGTCGGCATGGGCTACGGGATCTCGGCGAGCTCCATCCTGGCGACGCTCGGCATCCCACCGCTCATCACCAGCGCGACGGTGCACGCAGCGGAGGTGTTCACCTC
>JAGWPE010000117.1 GCA_028870635.1 Gammaproteobacteria bacterium
GACGTTGTAGCTGGGGATGGAGCGGACGGCGCCGAGATAGGACAGGGTGAGCAGGGCCCCCGACCGGCCCGCCATCAAGGGCGCTGCGCCGCGGGCGAGAGCGAGGAGGCTGTAGCTGGAGACGTCATGGGCGATGCGGAAAGCCTCGCGGGTCGTGCTCTGCACGAAGCCGCCGGCGAGGGCCTCTCGCGGAGCGAACGCCACGGCGTGGATCACGATGTCGAGGCTGCCCCATTCGCGCTTCAGCAGATCGAATGCGCCGTCGATCTGGCCGTCGACCATCACGTCCAGGGGCATCGTCAGCCGTGAGCCCACCGACTGCGCGAGAGGCTCCACGCGGTCCTTCATTTTGTCGTTGACGTAGGAGAAGGCCAGCTCGGCGCCTTCGCGATGCATCGCCTGCGCGATGCCCCATGCGATCGAGCGGTCGGTCGCGACGCCGACGATGAACGCGCGCTTGCCTGAGAGAAATCCCATGCTGAGGCTGCCCCGATGATTGGGAAAGGGGCAGTTTAGACGATCGGACTCGTCAGGTCAGGCCGTCCATGGCGGACATGCACCCGGCCCGGCCATCCGGGGCCGGGCGTTCGGGCGGATCGACGACACGTTAAGTGTCGTCGATAAATGCACCGCCCTTACCCCCCCGAGGCCACCCGGATGGTCAGCTTCTGGCCCGCGAGGATATGGGCGCGCGAGCTCATGGCATTCCAGGCAAGAATCTGCCCGACTCTCACCTGGAAGAGCCTCGCGATCCGCCACAGCGTATCGCCCGAGCGAACGGTGTAGACCACGCGGCGGTGACTGCTGTGTGAGAGCGAGGAGGCGTAACGCGAGTGACGCCGGTACCGCCGCGAGCGCCTCGAGGCGGGCGCCATCGCCACCAGGCGCAGCCGCTGCCCCGGATGCAGCGTCTGTCCGGGGGTCAGGCCATTCAGCCGCGCGAGCGTGTGGACGTTCATGCCGTGGCGGCGAGCGATCGCCCATAGCGAGTCACCCCGGCGCACGACCTGGAAGCGGAAGTGCCGCGTCCAGCGATAGCGGCCATCGACGCGTTCCGCGGCGAGCTTCACGTTCTCCGGCAGGGTGTAGACCGTCGCCGGTACCTCCAGCTCCGTGCCCACGGTGAGGCGGCCGGAGGGAAGCGTGTTGAGCTTGCGGAGGATCTCGGCGGTCGTCTTGAAATGCCGTGCGATCGAGAAGACCGTGTCGTGCCGCCGAACATCGTAATGCTCTATCCCCATGCGCTCATCGAGCGTCAGATCGGCGATGTTCTGCGCGAAGACCGGCGCCGCATCGACCGGCATCAGCAGGTAGAAGGGGCCCGTGGGGTCGGTCGCCCAGCGGTGGAACGCGGGGTTGAGCTCGTAGACTTCATCGGCCGTGATGCCGGCGATCTGCGCGGCCACCTGCAGGTTGACCTGCCCCTGGGTGTTCACCCGCGCGAAATACGGCTGGTTGGGGATGGCGGTGAAGGCGAGCCCGTACTTCGCCGGGTCCTCGACCAGGCGCTTCATGGCGAGGAGCTTCGGCACATAGGCCTCCGTCTCCCGCGGCAGGCGCAGATGCCAGAAGTCGATCGGACGGCCCTCCGCCTGATTCACCTGCACGGCATGCTCGACGGCGAGCTCGCCGCAGTTGTAGGCCGCGACGGCGAGCAGCCAGTCGCCGTTGAACTCATCATGCAGCGCCTGCAGGTAATCGAGCGCCGCATTGGTGGACGCCACCACGTCGCGGCGGCCGTCGTACCACCAGTCCTGCTTCAGGCCGAAGCGCGAGCCGGTGCCGGGAATGAATTGCCAGAGTCCGGCCGCACGGGCGCGGGAATAGGCGTAGGGCTCAAAGGCGCTCTCGATGACCGGCAGAAGCGAAAGCTCGAGCGGCATGTGGCGCGCCTCGAGCTGCGTGACGATGTAGTAGAGGTACATGTCCGCGCGGCCGAAGGCGCGCTGCAGGTAATCGGGATTGGAGGCGTACCAGTTGAGCTGCTGATCGATGGCGGCCTCATCGGGATCGGGCAGGACGAAGCCGCCGCGAATCCGGGCGAAGAGATCGGGATATTGGACGGGGGCGGCGGCTGCCGGCGGCGGCGGCGCAGGCGGGGGAGAGGGAGCCTCGGCAACCGGGGGCGCCGCGGCGGCCGGCGGCGCGACGGGCTGCTCGGACTGTGGACGCAGGGGCTGGCGCGTAGCGCAGGCAGCAAGCGCCGCGAGCGCGGTAATCAGCAATGCAATACGAATGGCTCGAAGTCTTTCCGTCGCCAAGTTCCCGACCCTCTGAAAGGCGTGTTAACTTCTTCTGGCAGCGGAGCGTTTCCTGGGGCGCTGGCACTCACGCCAGCGGGTCTCAGGGTGCTCCGGCCTCCGACCTTACTTATTCGGACGCGGAAATTTAACCGGTAACTTCACACTATTGCCAGTACTTCATGGCATCCACGCACA
>JAGWPE010000118.1 GCA_028870635.1 Gammaproteobacteria bacterium
AGGCTACGCTCGGCGACCGAGATGCGGGAATCGCTTCTGCCGCCCGCCGTTCTCCGCTCATCGCAGAGCGGAAACCCATCTGCCGAAAGATTCTCTGGCATTGGCGTATTCCAAGCTGCACCCCGAAGCGGCGCCGCAGGTGCTCGGAGAGACTCATGCCGTCCCAGACGGCGGCTTTCAGGCCGGCATCCTGCGGGCTCATGCGCAGATCGGCCTGCAGCTCGCGCCACTGTGCCGCGTCGAGCGATCGCGGCCGACCCGGCTTCGTGGTCTCGCGCAATGCCTGCAACCCGCCCTGCTCGAAGCGATGCACCCAGCGCTGTACCGTCGTGTCGTCCTCGCCGAAGAGCGCCGCCACCTCCCGGCAGGAGTGACCGGTGGCCAGCAGCAGCAGACCGTGCAGTCTGTGGTCGTAGCGGGATTCCTCGCTGCGCCCGATTTCCTGCTGGATGGCAATGCGCACCGCGCCGTAATCGTCGATCTGCAGTTTGTGCATCAACTCTCCCCCTACGATCCGGCGACGCCGCATTCGCACCTGCGCGCGAGATCCAGAATGCGTGGTGCCGCGAGCCCGCCGTATCGCTCGTCTATCTCCAGCAGCAGCTGGCGGGCGGCCGCACGCCTGCTCTCGGCGACGAGCGCCTCCGCTCGAGCGAGCTTCTCGCCGAGCTCTTGCTGCACGCGCGAGCGGCAGGCGCCGAGCCGCGCAGGATCGGCAGGCGCGGGGCTCAGCAATCGCTCGAGCGCGCGCCCGAACGCCGCCGCGCTCATGAGCTCGTGACCTGCACCGGTCGTCTCGTGCGTTTCCACCTCAAAGACGCACCAATCCTGCATGGATTGCGAGCTGCCCGCATCGCCGCCGAGGTTGGTGGTGTCGAGCTCGCCCGTGACGTACACCAGATGGCTCGTGCCTCGAAAGCGCTGGAACAGATCCTGCCGCGGCAAAGGATAGGCGCCGCCCAGCGGTGCGGCTCCGGCATTGAGAAGGGCGCCGCGAAAGACATCCGGATAACCGAGCGCAATTCGCAGCGCCACGCCCGATCCGCCGGAGAATCCACCGATGAAGACCCGCTGCCGATCGAGGGGATATTCGCGAGCGATGTTTGTTTCCGCGCTGAGGGCGAGCGGCACGCGGCGGTTCAGAACGGCAGCCGTGTTACCTGCGCTCGCCGGACTGACGAGGATGACGCCGTACCGATCCAGTTGCGAAGCCCAGCCGAACGGCAGGAATGTCTGGTCCCACGGCGGGATGAACACGAGCAGCGCGTAGCCGCGGGAAGGCGGCGCGGTGGATGGAACATAGACCAGGAACTTCTCGTTCGTGAGATCGATGGGGTAGCGGCTCAGCAGCTTGCCCGTGCGGGCAAGCATGTGTCGAACCGCCACCTGCGTGAGAGGGCTCAACAGCCGGCGCATTATCTCGGCGTTGCTGAAGAGCGGGTCGTACTCGGTGAGCACCGCCTGCTGCGGCATTCCGCGGAGCTGCTGCGTCGATGCGATGTCAGCCGGTGCCGCGCGGTCGAACACGAGTGCAGCGATGGCGAGCACGAGTGCGCCGGCTGACACACGTTTCACTGAGGGCCGATCGCTCATGCAACACAGCGTAGTACCCCGGAGGGCACAATGGTTCGATGCCGATCGAGACGTCCGCCGGCGTGCAGCCTTTC
>JAGWPE010000119.1 GCA_028870635.1 Gammaproteobacteria bacterium
CAATGTGGAAGAGCCCACATTGACGGTAGCGGTCGGAACGTACGTGTAACAGAGGTTGCTGACGCAGTAACCCGCGTAATAGAGGTATGTCGCACCGGCTACGGAAAGGCTGTTGCCGCTGATGGCTGTGACGATGCCGCGAACGTGCTCGTACACGCCGTTGGAGACGACGGTGCCGGCATATACCTGCGTTGCCGTGAACGCGGGAGTGATCGTCGACAAATCGCCCAATGTACCGTACGCGGTTATTGGTGTATTGGCGGCGAGCCCTGCTATTGCTGCAAGTCCGGCGGCACCGGTGTAGACGGTTCCATTGACGTTGTAGTACGTCGTGGAGGACGTATTCACCGTCAGTGCCCCGACGGTGGAGTAGATGTTATCCTCGAACGGTCTCAGGTCAATGACGAGGTTACTCTGGCTCGTGTTGGCGGCGACGAAGAGCCCGCGAGCCCGGATCTGCTGCGTATCGTTGGGCGGTGCGCTCGCTTCCGCGAAGGGCCTGACGGTCACTTTGTTGGCGGATGCGTCGACGGAGTTGCCGGCCGCCAGATCGAAGTCGAGAGCGAGCGGCGTCGACTGATTGAGGTTGACGACCAATGGGTGTGAGGGGTCGAGCTTGATGGTGACATAGACGATGCCGGGATCCACCGTGCCGCTCGAGTTCTCCACCGTGGCCGCCGTCGTCTGGCCTTTGAGGTAGACGTTCGGAACCGAGTAGTCGATGCCTATCACGAGCGACGTATAGGTGCCCGTGGGTACCCCCACTGCGTTCAGCAGCTCGCTGAGATCGACCCGCTGGGTCAGATCGGCGAATTCCTCATAGGTGTAGCCCGCCGGATAGGCGACGTAACCGTCGCTGCGGGTCATGCTGTAGAGGCTGATGCCGACGACGTAGGTCGAGAAATCGCCCGCCGCCTGACTGGCCACGGTCACGACCGGCGTGCCATTGTAAATCTTTGTATTGGTGCTGCAGCCGGCGAGCGCCGCAACGAAGCCGTAAATCCAGAGGCGCAGGGCGCCGGAGGCGCCCGGTGTGGCGCGAGCGCGATCGAGAATCATCAAAAGCTCCCCCTGTCGCGGGATGGATGGGCATGTGCTCAATGCCGGGACCGCTCGGGACCCGTATGGCTTGGTTAGAGGTGCCGGCCTCCGTTCCGTTCACATTGCCCGGAACGCGTAGTTTAGCCATTCTCAGGGCTCGACGCGCGCCCGGAAAGCCGGTAGAGTCCGCGCCGCATCCCCACGGGCGCCCCAACCCAGCCCGTTTCACTTGGCGATGCCTACCCGGCAGAGCGGGCCGATCGCCCGCAAGCCAACACAGAGGTTTCCCCGGACAATGCCTTTTACTGAACTCGGGCTTGCGCCCGAGCTGTCGCGCGCCGTCGCCGAGCAGGGCTACGAGACGCCCACCCCCATCCAGCTGCAGGCGATCCCCGCGGTCATCGCCGGGCGAGACGTGCTCGCCGGCGCGCAGACCGGCACCGGCAAGACGGCGGCATTCGTGCTGCCGATATTGCAGGCGCTGGCACAGGGGGCGGCCGGCCGTGCGCCGCGCGCCCTCGTCCTCACTCCCACGCGGGAGCTCGCCGCCCAGGTGGCGGAAAGCGCCCGCCAGTACGGACGGCATACGAAAACCCGCATCTGCGTGGTCTTCGGCGGCGTGAGCATCAACCCACAGATCGATGCCCTGCGCGCCGGTTGTGACCTTCTGGTCGCCACGCCCGGACGGCTTCTGGATCTTGCCGGCCAGCGGGCGCTCGACCTGCGCGAGGTGCGGCATTTCGTGCTGGACGAGGCCGACCGGATGCTGGATATGGGCTTCATCCACGCCATCCGTCAGGTGCTGAAGCTGCTGCCGGAGCGGCGGCAGAACCTGATGTTCTCGGCGACCTACTCCGACGACATCCGTGAGCTTGCGAGGCGACTGCTGCGCGACCCGGTGAGCGTCGAGGTCGCCCCGCGCAACGCGACGGCCGATCGCGTGGAGCAGCGGGCCTACCGCGTGCCGAAGGAGCACAAGCGCCATCTGCTGGCGCATCTCATCCGCGACGGCGGCTGGCACCAGGTACTGGTCTTCACGCGCACCAAGCATGGCGCCAACCGGCTGGCCGAGCAGCTGGCGGCCAGCGGCATTGCAACCGCGGCCATTCATGGCAACAAGAGCCAGAACGCGCGTGTCCGGGCGCTCTCGGAGTTCAAGAGCGGAAAGATCACCGCGCTCGTCGCCACAGAGGTCGCGGCACGCGGCCTCGACATCAAGGAGCTGCCGTTCGTGGTGAACTACGAGCTGCCGAACGTGCCGGAAGATTACGTGCACCGCATCGGACGCACGGCCCGCGCCGGCGGCGCGGGCTGCGCCATCTCGCTCGTTGCGCCCGATGAGGGGGGGTTGCTGAAGGACATCGAGCGCCTGCTGCGCCGCTCGCTGCAGATCACCGCGACTCCCGAATTCGTCGTGACCCAGGAGCCGCGGTCCGCGCCTCGGCCGGCCGCGCCGCCTGCGCGCGCCTCGCAGCCGAAGCACCCGCCCGCGCGCCATCCGCGGCCCTCCGGCCGCAGCTTCGGTTCCCAGGGCGGGCGGCGCTTCGGCTCTTCCCGGGGCTGAGTGAATCGGGCCGGCGGCCGGAACCGCCGGGTCTCTCTCGGATTGTTAGGTGAGCGCGCCCGGGTGGCCAGGCGCCCCTATTTCCGGAGAGAACTCATGGCAACCAACGTCACACAGCAGGGCTTGGGACGAAGCCCGCCGCGACACTCGGACTTCGCCGGGCTCGAGCCCGGATCGGCCGGTGGGCGTCACAGTCCACGGCGCGGACTTGCGCGGCTCGAGGGAGCGGAGTCGCTCGAGCGCGGCCTCGGTTGGTTCAGCATCGGGCTCGGAGCCGCGGCCGTTGCCGCGCCGCGCGCGGTCTGCTGGTTGAGCGGCCTTCGCAGCCCGAGCCTCATGCGGCTCTTTGGCACGAGGGAGGTCGCAGCCGGAATCGGCATCCTGATGCAACGCGACCGCGCGCCGTGGCTGTGGTCGCGCGTGGTTGGCGACACCTTCGATCTTGCGGTGCTGTCCGTCGCTCTTGCGCGGCGGGGCCGGCGCGGCAGGGCTGCCGCCGCGCTCGCAGCCGTGGCGGGCGTCACCGCGCTCGATGTCCTCGCCGCAGTGCGGCTCACGGGCAGCAGGGCGGGGCGGACGATACCCGGGGTGTCGGGCCGAGCCGACATCTATCTCGAGCGCAGCATCGCCGTCAGCAAGTCTCCCGGGGAGTGCTACCGCTTCTGGCGCAGCTTCGAGAATCTGCCGCGCTTCATGCAGAGCCTCGAGTCCGTGCGGCAACTCGATGAGCGGCGCTCGCGCTGGGTGGCCAAGGGTCCGATGGCGGCGCGCCTGGAATGGACCTCGGAAATCACCGCCGACCGCCCGGGCGAGGAGCTCGCATGGCGAACGCTGGACGATTCCGGCGCCGCCAACGCCGGCTCGGTGAAATTCGAGGCCGCACCGGCGGGCCGCGGCACGATCGTGCGTGTGAGCCTCCACTACAGCCCGCTCGGCGGTACCCTCGGCGCGGGCCTGGTGAGGCTCCTCGGCCACGATCCGCAGTCGCGCATCCGCGAGGACCTGCGGCGCTTCAAGCAGGTGATTGAGACGGGCGAGATCGCGACGACGCGCGGCCAGCCGACGGGGCGGCGCAGTCTCTTCGGACGCGTCACGCAGCAGTGGGGATTGACATCATGAAAGCGAATGTCTGGTACGGCAGAGAGCGGCTGCGGGTGGAGAACGTTCCGGATCCGAAGATCCTCAATCCGCGGGATGCCATCGTGCGCATCACCTCGACGGCGATCTGCGGCTCCGATCTCCATATCTTCGACGGCTACATCCCCGGAATGCTCCCGGGAGACATCCTCGGCCACGAGTTCATGGGCGAGGTGGTGGAGGTCGGTCCCGAGGTCAGAAACCTCAAGGTCGGCGACCGGGTGGTGAATCCCTTCCCGATCTCCTGCGGCGCATGCTTCTTCTGCCAGCAGTCGCTCTACTCGCTGTGCGAGAATTCCAACCCCAACGCCTGGCTCGCCGAGAAGCTCTGGGGACATTCCCCGGCGGGACTTTTCGGCTATTCGCATCTGCTCGGCGGCTATGCCGGCGGCCAGGCGCAGTACGCGCGCATTCCCTTCGCCGACGTCGGTCCCCTCAAGGTGCCGGAGAATTTGAGCGACGAACAGGTGCTCTTCCTCTCGGACGTGTTCCCGACGGGCTACATGGCGGCCGAGCAGTGCGGCATCCGCCAGGGCGATACCGTCGCGGTCTGGGGCTGCGGACCGGTGGGTCTCTTCGCCATCAAGAGCGCCCGGCTCCTCGGGGCCGAGCGGGTGATCGCCATCGACCGCTTTCCGGCGCGGCTGCGCAAGGCCAGCCAGTGGGCGGAGGCGGAGACGCTCAATTACGCGCAGGTCGATGTGGCCGAGGCGTTGGAAGTCATGACCGGAGGCCGCGGCCCGGATGCCTGCATCGATGCGGTGGGCATGGAGGGCCACGCGCACGGCGCGTTCGGCGGCTACGACCGGCTGAAACAGGCGCTCATGCTGGAATCGGACCGGCCGCCGGCTCTGCGCCAGGCGCTCACGACCTGTCGCAACGGCGGCACCGTGTCGATACCCGGCGTCTACGGCGGCTTCGTCGACAAGATCCCCTTCGGCGCCGTCGTCAACAAGGCGCTGACCGTGAGGTCCGGCCAGACGCACGTGCAACGATACCTGAAGCCGCTGCTCGAGCTCATCGAGAAGGGCTCGATCGACCCCAGCTTCGTGGTCACGCACCGGCTGCGGCTCGAGGACGCGCCGCGCGGCTACCGGATGTTCCGCGACAAGCAGGACAGCTGCATCAAGGTCGTCTTGAAGCCGTGGGCCGACGTGCCGACGGTCGAGGCCGACGAGGTGACCGAGTCCGGGCGGATTCTGCACTAGGCAGCCGCGGCGCCGTGACGTCGCCGACGGTCTCGAGAATGACCCGCGCGCCGTTCTCGAGGAGATAGGCGCGAAACGCCGCGGCGATCGGCGAGAGTATCTTCTCGCGCAGGTGGATCACGTACCAGTCGCGCACGATCGGCAGCCCGACGACATCGAGGATGGCGAGCTTTCCGGTCGCGACCTCGAGGCCGATGGTGTGGGATGAGATGAAGCTCAGGCCCATGCCGGCCATCACCGCCTGCTTGATGGTCTCGTTGCTGCTCACCTCCATCGAGGCGCGATACGTCACGCCGCGCTCGCGAAACACGTGCTCCATCGACGCGCGGGTACCCGAGCCATGCTCGCGGATGATGAAGCTCTCCCGCGCCAGCGACTTGAGCGGGATGCGCCGGCGCCTAGCGAGCGGATGGTCGAGGGAGGCGATGATCACGAAAGGATGGCGGGCGAAGGGCTCCGCCGTGGTGTCGAGCTCGCGGGGCGGCCGGCCCATGATGACGAGGTCGAGCTCGTTGGCGCCGAGGAGCTTCACGATCTCCTCGCGGTTGGCGACGGTGAACTTGATCGCCACCTCCGGATATGCGGGCGTGAAGGCTGAGAGCAGCGTCGGGGCGAAATACTTCGCGGTGCTCACGGCGCCGAGCTTCAACACGCCGCGCTTCAGGCCCTGCATGGCGGCGAGCGCCTCGCCCGCCTCGCGCAGCAGCTCGGTGATCTGCGTCGCGTAGCGCAGCAGCTCCGTCCCGGCGGGCGCGAGGCGGATCCTGCGGCCGATGTGCTCGAAGAGCGGCATCCCGACTTCCTCCTCGAGCAGGCCCACCTGTTGGGATACCGCGGGCTGTGTCAGGTGCAGCTCCTGCGCCGCGCCGGTGAAGGAGAGATGGCGCGCCACGGCGGCGAATACCCGCAATTGTCTGAGCGTTACGTTACGCATTCATAAGGAGCTCTTATGGAGATAGCAATAATATCTAACTGGACCTAATACAAATCAAGCCTGAGGATCGCGGCGTACCCCAACCGAAGCATTCGTGGGAGCCCCGCATGAGAGTCCTCGATGAGACCAAGCGAGCCAAGTCCGGCGCCGCGCGCTACCGGCCCGGAGTGCTGAAGTATGCGCAGATGGGTTACTGGAACCCCGAGTACTCGCCCGCCGCCACCGACGTGCTGGCGCTCTTTCGCATCACCCCGCAGGAGGGGGTGGAGCCGGAGGAAGCAGCCGCGGCAGTGGCCGGCGAGTCTTCCACCGCCACCTGGACCGTGGTGTGGACCGATCGGCTCACGGCCTGCGACCGGTATCGGGCGAAGGCCTACCGGGTCGAGCCGGTGCCCGGCTCCCCGGGCCAGTATTTCGCCTACATCGCCTACGACCTCGACCTCTTCGAGCCGGGCTCGATCGCGAACTTGAGCGCATCGGTCATCGGCAACGTCTTCGGCTTCAAGCCCCTGAAGGCGCTGCGGCTGGAGGACATGCGCTTCCCCGCCGCCTATGTGAAGACCTTCGCCGGGCCGCCGACCGGGATCGTGGTCGAGCGCGAGCGCCTCGACAAGTTCGGCCGGCCGCTCCTCGGGGCAACCGTCAAGCCCAAACTCGGGCTTTCCGGCAAGAATTACGGCCGGGTGGTGTACGAGGCGCTGAAGGGGGGGCTCGACTTCACCAAGGACGATGAGAACATCAACTCCCAGCCCTTCATGCACTGGCGCGACCGCTTCCTCTATTGCATGGAGGCGGTCAACCGCGCGCAGGCTGCCACCGGCGAGATCAAGGGGACCTACCTCAACGTGACCGCCGGGACCATGGAGGACATGTACGAGCGGGCGGAGTTCGCCAAGGAGCTGGGCTCTGTGATCGTCATGATCGATCTCGTGATCGGCTACACCGCCATCCAGTCGATGTCGCGCTGGGCGCGCCGCAACGACATGATCCTGCACCTGCACCGGGCGGGGCACTCCACCTATACGCGCCAGAAGACGCACGGCGTCTCCTTCAGGGTGATCTCCAAGTGGATGCGCCTCGCGGGCGTCGATCACATCCACGCCGGCACGGTGGTGGGCAAGCTCGAGGGAGACCCCAATTCCGTGCAGGGCTTCTACAACGTGCTGCGCGAGGGGCGCAACCCGCAGGACCTGCAGCGCGGCATCTTCTTCGAGCAGGACTGGGCCGGGCTCAACGGCGTCATGCCGGTCGCCTCCGGCGGCATTCACGCCGGCCAGATGCACCAGCTGCTGCACTACCTGGGGGAGGACGTGGTGCTGCAATTCGGCGGCGGCACGATCGGCCACCCGATGGGCATCGCCGCGGGCGCGATCGCGAACCGCGTGGCGCTCGAGGCGATGGTGCTCGCCCGCAACGAGGGCAGGGACATCTGGAACGAAGGGCCGCAGATCCTCGCCGCGGCGGCGAAGGACTGCGCGCCTCTCAAGGCGGCGCTCGATGTCTGGGGCGAGGTGACTTTCAATTACACGAGCACCGATACACCCGACTTCGTGCCGACGCCCGCGGTCGCCTGAGGAGCCCTCCATGAGAATCACCCAAGGCACTTTCTCCTTCCTCCCCGACCTCACCGATGAGCAGATCGCCAGCCAGATCGAGTACTGCCTCGGCAAGGGCTGGGCGGTCTCCATCGAGTACACGGATGATCCGCATCCGCGCAATGCCTACTGGGAGATGTTCGGCATGCCCATGTTCGACATTCGCGATGCCGCGGGAGTCATGACGGAGCTGAACGCCTGCCGCAAGACTTTTCCCCGGCACTACATCAAGGTCAACGCGTTCGACTCCACGCGCGGGCGGGAGTCGCTGCGCCTCTCGTTCATCGTCGGCCGCCCCGCCGAGGAGCCCGGATTCGGTCTGGAGCGCCAGGAGGGCCCGGGCCGCAGCGTGCGCTACACGACGCGCTCGTATGCGACGGAGCGTCCGCAGGGAGAGCGGTATTGACCTCCTATGAGCGCGAGAGTCGATCCCACACCGTCGCGGGATAGCGGCGAGCCCACCCCCCTGAGACCCGATGGTGCGAAGCAGGAAGACGCGCTGGGAAACCCTCTCGACCTCGAGGCGGCCTATCGCGACTCGCACGTCGGGGAGGTGCTGGATAGCCTCGACCGCGAGCTCGTAGGCCTGGCTCCGGTCAAGAGCCGCATCCGCGACATCGCGGCCCTGCTGCTCATCGAGAAGCTGCGGCGCGCCGTTGGCCTCTCCTCCGGCCCCCCGGCGCTGCACATGTCCTTCACGGGCAACCCGGGCACCGGCAAGACCACGGTGGCGATGCGGATGGCGGAGATCCTCCATCGGCTCGGCTATGTACGCAAAGGCCACCTCATTGCGGTGACACGCGATGACCTCGTGGGGCAGTACATCGGGCACACGGCGCCGAAGACGCGCGAGGTGCTCAAGAAGGCGATGGGCGGCGTGCTCTTCATCGACGAGGCTTACTATCTCTACCGGCCGGAGAACGAGCGCGACTATGGCCAGGAGGCCATCGAGATCCTGCTGCAGGTCATGGAGAACCAGCGCGATGACCTGGTCGTCATCCTCGCCGGTTACAAGGACCGGATGGAGACCTTCTTCCGCAGCAATCCGGGGTTGTCCTCGCGCATAGCGCATCACATCGATTTTCCCGACTACACGCCCGAGGAGCTGCTGGCGATCGCGCGCCTGATGCTGCAGCAGATGCAGTACCGGTTGAGCGCGGAGGCGGGTGAGGCGTTGCGGGAGTACATCGAGAAGCGCCGGGTGCAGCCGCACTTCGCCAACGCCAGATCGATCAGGAATGCGCTCGACCGCGCACGTCTCAGGCAGGCGAGCCGCCTGTTCGAGCGCAAGCGGGGGGCGATATCGAGACAAGAGCTGGAAGCCATAGAGGAGGCTGACATCAGGGCGAGTCGCGTGTTCCGAGAGCACCACAATTGAGGGGGAGGGCGAACGTGACCACCAGCAACGTGTTCAACACCGGCACCATCACGCGGTTTCTCATCGAGGAGCAACGCAGGCTCAATGTCGCGGCGGGAGTGAGCGGACCCACCGGCAGCTTTACCGCGCTCGTCAACGACGTGCGCCTCGCCTGCAAGCGCATAGCAACCCTGATAGGCAAAGGGGCGCTGGCGAATGCGCTGGGGGATGCGGGCACGGTCAATGTCCAGGGCGAGTCGCAGATGAAGCTCGATGTGCTCGCGAACGAGATCTTCGTGCGCACCAACGAATGGGGCGGACAGCTGGCGGGGATGCTCTCGGAGGAGCAGGAGCGGCCGTGTTCCATACCGGATACCTATCCCCGCGGGCCTTACCTGCTGCTTTTCGATCCGCTCGACGGCTCCTCCAACATCGACGTCAACGTCTCCGTGGGCAGCATCTTTTCCGTGTTGAAGTGTCCGGAAGGGGTTTGCAACCCCACCGAGGCGGACTTCCTGCAGCCGGGCAGCGCGCAGGTGTGCGCGGGATACGCGATCTACGGGCCCGCCACCATGCTGGTGCTGTCGACCGGGCGCGGGGTCAACGGTTTCACGCTCGACCGGGAGATCGGCGAGTTCATGCTGACGCACCCCAACCTGCGTGTGCCCGAGACCACCTCGGAGTTCGCGATCAACGCCTCCAACTCCCGCCACTGGGAGCCGGCGGTGCGGCGCTACGTGAACGAGTGCCTGGCCGGACAGAGCGGGCCGCGCGGCAAGGATTTCAACATGCGCTGGATCGCCTCGCTGGTGGCCGAGACGCACCGCATCCTGATGCGCGGCGGGGTGTTCATGTATCCGCGCGACCGCAAGGACCCGGCGAAGCCCGGGCGGCTGCGGCTGCTCTACGAGGCCAATCCGATCGGCTATCTCATCGAGCAGGCCGGAGGGCGGGCGAGCACGGGGCACGGGCCGATCCTTTCCGTCGTCCCCGAGACTCTGCACCAGCGCGTCAGCTTCGTGTTCGGCGCGCGCTCGGAGGTCGAGCGCATCGAGCGCTATCACCGCGACCACAACGAATTCGAGCTCGA
>JAGWPE010000120.1 GCA_028870635.1 Gammaproteobacteria bacterium
ACGTGCCGCCGCCGCTCGATCCAGCCGTCAAGGAGGCCATCGCGGACTACGTCGCGCGCAGGACTCGCGAGCTGGGCGCAGGCGGGTGATCGCCAACGCGCGCATGTACGCGGTGACCGCGGATGTCGAGGCGCTCTGGCGCCGACTCCTCGAGCGGGTGGCCGCCGAGGCGCAAGTCGACCTGCAATACCTGCCGTATCCCGCCCCGCAGCCGCTCGAGCAGCTCTGGTCGCGGCCCGACCTCGGCGCCGTGCTCATGTGCGGCTATCCCATTGCGCTGCAGCTCGCTGCGGTGCAGCCGATCGCAGCGCCGATCCCGAGTGCGCCGTGGGCTCACGGCCGAGCGGTCTATCGAACGGATCTCGTCGTTAGGGAGGATGCGCCATACGGGCAGTTGGAGGATACGTTCGGCGGGCGTGCCGGCTGGACAGTTGCGCATTCGCACTCCGGCTTCAATGCGCTCCGTCACCATCTGCTCGCGTACCGCACTCCGCAGCGCCGGAAGCTGTACCGTGAGATGGTGGGCAACCTCGTAACCGCGCGCAACGTGCTCGATGCAGTGCGCGAGCGGCGCATCGACGTAGGGCCGCTGGATGCCTACTGGCACATGCTGATCGCGCGGCATGCGCCGCAGCTCTGCGAGGGGGTGCGCGTGCTGGCCGCGACCTCTCTCGCGCCCATGCCGGCATTCGTCGCGGCTGCGGGCACGCCTGCGGCAGCAGTGACACGGCTTCGCGAAGCCTTCACGAGCGCTGCGACGAGGCCGTGGTTCGCGGAATTGGCCGGTCCCCTGGTGCTCGAGGGATTCGCGGAGGCGACTCTCCCGGGGTTCGATCTGGCGCTGCAATGGGATCGGCAGGCGAGGGAGGCCGGATACCCGGAGCCTCGTTGATCGGAAAAGCCGGCCTGCGGCCGTCTTTCGGACATCAGCGCCGTTGCCGCCGGTAAAAGGCGCGACTTTTGCCGGCTGCCACGGCGTCACACGACCGGAACGCGTCCGGTCGGATGCAGCAACACATCGTGATTGCGAAACAGATATCGCCGCGCGACATCGAAGTACGTGCGATAGACGAGCCCGGCGTTCTCCGCCATCAGCCGCTCGCGCTCCTGGCGGTAGCGGGTGGGAAGGTCATACCAGGGAATGCCCGGCGACTCGTGGTGCAGCGAGTGCAGGTTATTGAAAAGGAACAGCGGTCCGAGGATCCACGACCCCTCGACGATGGCGACGCGCTCGCGCACACCGGGCAGCGCGCGATGCTCGGCGAAAGACCGGATCAACTGAATGGCATTGGCGGGAAGGACCATGCCCACGAAGTAGAGCCAGAGCGGGATGCCGCAGACGACCTTCACCCACAGGACGACGGGGATGCACCAGAGGAGATGCTCCGCCCAGGCCGCGCGAATTCCCGGCTTGTCGCGCCAGGCGTTGCGCAGATCCCAGCGCAGGTACATTCCGATGCGTAGCCAGGACCCGACTGCGAGGCGCCCGGCGAGGGTCTGCTCGATGCGCAGGGCGCCGCGCATCAGGCGGCTCAACCGTCCCCAGTCCTCGGGCGTCCAGTAATACGATTCCGGGTCATCGATGGGGTCCGTCAGCCGCGCATCGGAGTGATGGGCATGATGCAGGTCACGATAGCGCTGGTACGGGATCCACAAGCCGAGCGGAACGATTGCGAGCAGCCGGTTGAGAGGCTTCCAGCGCGTGGGATGACCGTGAACGATCTCGTGCTGCAGGGAGCTGTGCATCGTGATGAGCAGCGTCGCGAGCGGCGCAACGAGCCACAGCGGCCAGTGCGCGTATCTCGAGGTGACCTCGAGCCAGCCGCCGTAGGTGAGGAGGAGCAGCAGCAGCGTCGGAAGCTCGACCGCGGGCCGAGTGGGGTTGGTGCCTGAAGTCACGACCTGATTAGAGCGCACGTTTGGATTCGGCGACACCGAAACCTACAACTTTGCCGGCTCATTATAACAGCGGCGGCGTGGGTCGACGGGGGCCAATTGTTGAAGCAGGTCGCGGGTTTGCACGCTCGTGTCGCCTGGCGGCAGCGCGGGCGTCGCTGCGGGCCTCAATCGATGCGGGCGGTGCGGCAGAGCCGCCGCTCCAGGGCGGCCACGGCATCATAGAGAAGGACGGCCATCAGTCCGGTGGCGAGGCCACCCTGCAGGACGAAGGCCGTGTTGTTGGAGAGCAGCCCGGCGATGATCACCTCGCCGAGGCCTTTGGCCGCGACGGTCGAGCCGAGCGTCGCCGTGCCGATATTGATGACCAGGGAGATACGAATTCCTTCTAAAATCAATGGCATGGCTAGCGGCAGCTCGACCGTGAGGAGACGCTGGCGGGCGCTCATCCCCATGCCGCTCGCCGCCTCGAGGACGGCGGCGGGGCAGGTTCGCAGGCCCACGACCGTGTTCTCGAAGATCGGGAGCAGGCCATAGAGAAAGAGGGCGATCAGGGTCGGTTTCTCGCCGAAGCCGACGAGCGGCACCGCCAGCGCCAGGACGGCGACCGGAGGAAACGTCTGCCCGAAGCTCACGACCGCCCGCGACAGCGGCAGAAACTCCTGGCCGCCGGCGCGCGTGACCAGGATGCCGAGCGCGACAGCGAGGACGGTGCTCCCCAGGCAAGCCGCGAGCACGGTGGCAAGGTGCGCCAGCGCGAGCATTCCCAGATTGCCCTGGTCGTAGATCGGCGGCGCACCGCCCTCGGTGAGCGGCGCGAAGAGCGGTGCAAAGAGCTGGGGAGCAAGAAGGAACGCGAGCAGGAGGCCCAGGCCCGCGAGCCGAAGGAGCGTCGCGGCGCGCCGCATCAGCTCGGCCGCCCGCGCGCCAGAATGGCGGCGACCGTGAGCCGACCGCACGGTGTTCCGTTCTCATCCACGATGGTGGCGATCTCGCTGCCGCGCCACAGCAGCTCCGAGAGCACCTCGCGCAGCGAAGCGGACGCCCGAACGACGGGTGCGTCCTCCTTGCCGCCATCCGACGCCAACGGCAGCGCCGCCTCGCCCGCCGTCGTGAGTGAGAGCAACCGCATTGCGCGCTCGGCGCTGCCCGTCATGCGCGCAACGATCGAATCGGCCGGACGAGTCACCAGCACCTCGGGCCGATCGTATTGGAGGAGACGTCCCTCGCTCATGACGGCCACGCGGTCGCCGAGCCGGAATGCCTCGTCGATGTCGTGCGTGACCAGCACGATCGTCGTACCGAACTTGCGCTGAATGTCGAGAAGGTCGTCCTGCGCCTTCTCGCGGATGATGGGATCGAGCGCCCCGAACGGCTCGTCCATCAGCAGCACCGCCGGCTCCGCCGCGAGCGCCCGCGCCACGCCGACCCGCTGCTGCTGGCCGCCCGACAGTTGGTGCGGATATTTCTCCGAGTAGAGGGCGGGATCCAGCTGCAGCGCCGCGAGGAGCTGCTCGGTCCGCGCGCGGATTCGAGCCTCCTCCCATTTGAGAAGGCGCGGGACGGTCGCGACGTTCTCCGCGACCGTGCGGTGCGGGAACAAGCCGTGTCCCTGGATCACGTAGCCGATCCGGCGCCGCAGCGTATGTCCGGGCTCGCTCTCGGTGTCGCGGCCTTCGATGAGGACACGGCCGCTCGTCGGCTCAACCAGCCTGTTGATCATCCTGAGCAGCGTCGATTTTCCCGAGCCCGATGTGCCGACGATCACCGTGAGCGAGTTGCGCTCGATGACCATCGACACCGCATCGACCGCCGTGGCCGAGCCATAACGCTTGGTGAGACTCTCGATGACTATCATTGGCGCACGCGGTCCAGGCGCTCGACGAGCGCATCGAGCAACACTGCGGCCGAGAAAGCGAGCACCACGGTCGGAATCGCTCCGAGGAGCACCAGATCGGTGGCCGCCTGTCCGATACCCCCGAAGACGAACGTGCCGAAACCGCCGCCGCCGATCAAGGCCGCGACCGTGACGAGCCCGATGTTCTGCACGAGCACGATGCGGATGCCCGTCAGGATGACGGGCAGCGCGAGAGCGAGCTCGACACTCCTCAGTGTCTGCCATCGCGTCATTCCCATGCCGAGGGCCGCCTCCACCGTGGCGGGCGAGACACGCTTGAGACCCGCGACCGTGTTGGCGACGATCGGCAGGAGCGAGTAGAGGAACAAGGCCACCACCGCCGGAGCGGCGCCGATGCCGCGGATACCTGCGGCCGCCGCCAGCGGAACGTGCGCGGCCAGCGCTCCGAGCGGGGCCATGAGGATGCCGAAGAGCGCGATGGAAGGTATCGTCTGGATGATGTTGAGAGCGCTGAGGACGCCAGGCTGCAGGCGCGGCGCGCGGTGGCAGAAGATCCCGAGCGGCAGCGCCACGATGACGGCGGCGCCGAGCGAGCCGAGGGAGAGCAGGATGTGTTGCCGCGCCGCGAGCGCGAAAGCCGAGGAGTTCACCGCGTATTCGCGCATCACCGAGACGTTGTCGAACGTGCCGTGCGCCAGCGTGAGTCCCACGACACCCAGGAAAAGGACGAGCAACAGCACGCGCGCACGCGGCCCGGGACGCATGCGAGTGATTGCATCGGTCGCGAGGAGGCCGAGCGCCGCGAGCAGCAACCAGAACCCCGCCCCCGGCGCGACCCGCACGATCCGGTTGTGCGGGGGCGTCAAGGCGTTCGCCGCGGTCGCGAGAGCCATTGCGATCACTACGAGGCCGGCGAGGGCGGCGGCGAGACGCAGCGACGCATTCGCGCAGAGGAGCGCCACCGCCGCCACCGCCGCGAGCGTCGCCCAACAGGTCAGCGCTGCCCATACCGGCAGGACTTGCTCCAGGCCGCGCGGGTCGCCCGGCAGGATGCGATTCGCCTTGAAGGCGACAAAAGGCAGCAGGAAGAGTCCGGCGGCTCCCACGAGCGTCAGCAGGGCGCCCAGGCGGTCGATGCCATGGAGCGCTGGGGCGTCCCGTGCCGAAGCCGGCCGGCGCAGCAGGAAACCGGGGCTGCTCACTTCAGAAGACCATTCTTCCCGAGATAATCCTTCGAGACGGACTGGATCGACTCTCCGTCGACCTGCACCCGCTCGTTGAGCTGCTGCAGGGTCTCACGATCGAGGCCCTGCATGAGCGGCGCGACGAGCGCGGCGATTTGCGGGTGCGCGTGCAGCACCGCCGCCCGGATGAGAGGGACCGGAGCGTAGATCGGCTGATCGTGCTTGTCG
>JAGWPE010000121.1 GCA_028870635.1 Gammaproteobacteria bacterium
GCCCCATGGCTTCCAGCATGAAGACCAGGTCTTCGGTGACGATGTTACCGGACGCTCCCGGCGCCCAGGGGCAGCCCCCCAGGCCGGCCAGCGAGCTGTCGAACGTCTTCACGCCCATCTCCAGGCCAGCCATCACGTTGGCGAGTCCCAGGCCGCGCGTGTTGTGAAGATGCAGACCGGCGAACGCGGACTCTCCAATCGCGCCCCGCACCCGCCTCACCAGCGATTTGACCTGCGCCGGATTGGCATAGCCCGTCGAGTCCGAGAGTCCCACCTCGTCGCATCCCGCTTCCACGACCGTCTCGGCGAGACGCACCACTTTGTCTTCCGGGATGGCGCCCTCGTAACTGCACCCGAACGCCGTCGAGATGCCTGCTTCGAATCTCGGTCTGCGATCTGCGGGCTGGCTGCGCAGGAGCGCGACGATGCCGCGCGTCTCCTCCAGCATCTGCTCGGGCGTGCGCCGCACGTTTTTCAGCAGGTGCGTATCCGAGGCGGAAAAAGGCAGCGTTATCTTGTGAGCCCCCGCCGCCACCGCCGCCTGCGCGCCCTTCAGGTTCGGCACCAGCACGGCAACCGTCAGACCCGGGATGGAGCGGGCGTGCGCGACGACCTCCGCCGTGTCCGCAAGCTGCGGCAGCAGCTTCGGCGAGACGAAGCTGCCGACCTCGATCTCGCGCACTCCGGCCGCGGCCTCGGCGCTGATCCACTCCTTCTTGGCGGCGAGCGGCATGACCGGCTTGATGCTCTGCAGTCCGTCCCGCGGGCCCACCTCGCTGACCAGCACGTCGATGTCAGGTTGCATGCCGGAATGCTCAGTCCGTCGCGACGTGCGACACGTGCTTGCCCGGGGAATAGATATCGAGAATGTTCCAATGCCCGGTGGTCGGCGTAGGGTTGTTCTTCATTGGCACGTCGATGAGATACGGGCGGCCGGATTGCAGCGCGCGCCGCAATGCGGGGGCGAATTCCGCCGCCGAGCCGATGCGCTCGGCCTCGCAGCCGTATGCACGCGCGATGTCGGCGTATTTCGGGCGCATCTCGCTCCACCCGCGCTCATCGCCCGGAAACACCGTGCCCAGCGTGAGCCCATAATGGGCTTGCTGCAGACCGGCAATGGTTCCGAAGGCATTGTTGTTCATGACCACCCAGACGATCGCCAGCCCGTGCTCCACCGCCGTCGCGAGCGCGGCAGGATTCTGTCCGAAGCCGCCGTCGCCGACGAGGGAAATCACAGTGCGGCCGGGAGCGGCGAGCTTGGCGCCGATCGCCGCCGGGGGTCCGAAGCCCATGGTCGCGTAGCCGCCGGGGGTCAGTACGCTTCCGGGAGTGTGAATGGGAAACTGCTGGCCGACTCCGTTCTTGTTCCAACCGACATCGGTGGTCAGAATGGCATCGCGCGGCAGCAGCTCCCGCGTCTCGGCGAGAATGCGCTCGGGCATCATCGGAAACGCGTCGCTGAGCTGCATCGCGCGGTTGGACTGCGCGAACTGCTGGCGGAACCGCGCGATCCGCGCGGCCGTCTCGGGATCTTTCCGTCCCTGCGGATACAGCTCCCGCGCCACCTCGCAAAGCGTCGCGAGCGCAGATTTCACGTCCGCAACCACGCCTATCTCGGTCGGGAAATTACGGCCGATCTCACTCGGCTCGATGTCGATGTGCGCAAGCCGCGTCGGCGGTATGTTGAAGGTGAAGTCCCGGTACCAGGAGCTGCTGTCGGCCTCCTTGAAGCGCGTCCCCAGCCCGAGCACCCAGTCAGCCGCCATGCATGCGTCATTGACGAGGCGCGTGCCCCAGAAGCCGCTCATGCCCAGCACCAGAGGATGATCGTCGGGCAGCGCGCCCTTGCCCATGAGGCTGTGGGCGACGGGGATGCCCATGTGATCGACGAGCTCGCGCAGCTCCTCGGACGCGCGGGCGAGCAATACTCCCCCGCCGGCGTAGATCACCGGGCTGCGCGCCTCTGCGAGTGCCTTGACGATGGCTCTCGCAGCAACGAGATCGATGGCCGGAGGACTGAGGGCGGGCGTTACGGCGTCGAAGCGTCCGTGGAATGCGGGATCGAGCGAAGCTGAAAAGACATCCATCGGAACGTCGACCAAAACAGGACCCGGTTGACCGCTCTCGGCGAGCTGGAATGCCTTGATCAGGGTCTCGGGGAACAGGTCCGCCCGGTCGACGCGCCAGGCCCGCTTGACGAAAGGCCGGTAGATCTCGAATTGCGAGCCATCGGCATGGAGATTCACCTCCTGGTGCGGATGCTTGCCCATATAGTGCGCGGGGACATCGCCCGCTATCACTACCATGGGAATGCAGTCGAGCGCCGCGTTGGCGACGCCGGTCGCCGCGTTGGTCAGGCCGGGGCCCAGATGCGTCAGCAGAACCGACGCCCTGCCGCTAACGCGGGCATAGCCGTCCGCGGCGTGGGCGGCGACCTGCTCATGACGCACGTTGACGAAGCGGATACTGCTGCCGGCGAGCGCCGAAAGCACCGCGATGTTGGTATGTCCGCACAGTCCGAAGATGTGGCGGACGCCGCGCCGCTCGAGGTAGCGAACCAGATGATCCGCAACCGTATTGCCTGCCACTCAGAGTACCTCGGTGTCGTAGAACTCGCCGAACAGCTCCTGCTCCGACGGGCGATCCTCGGGAATCGGGCGGCTGACCCAGGTCGTCTGCATGAAATGCTTGAGGTGGATGTTCTCGTTGGTGATGTTGCCGCCCCAGATGCCGCACCCCAGGCTCGAGGTCATCGGCATCCCGTTGTTGAACGCGCCGGCGTTCGCCTTCGACTGCGGCTGCCTGACCATCATGCGGCTCACGGGCGCCACGCGGGCCAGCCGGTCGATATGGCCGTCGTCGTGCGAGTAGATGCCGCACGAATGTCCCTTGCCGCCGACCTCGTAGATCTGCCGCACCATCTCGAGCGCCTGATCGAAGCCCTCGTAGCGATAGACCGCGAGCGCCGTGGTCAGCTTCTCCCGCGACCAGTTGTGCTGCGGGCCGATCCTGTCGTTCTTCACCATGATGAACTTGCGGTCGGCGGGGATCCCGAAGCCGGCGAGCTCCGCCAGGCGTTGCGGTGCGCACGCCACGCTGTCCGGCAGACGATGACCCTCTTCGTCCCAGATCACCCGCTCCAGCGCCTTGGCCTGCGGCTCGCTCGCGAGGAACCCGCCCTCGGCCTCGAGGGCTTTGAGAAACGGCTCGTAGATCCGCGAGTCGATGAGCAGGTTGCCGTCGGCCGAGCAGCCGGAGCCGAAGTCGGAGGTCTTGGAAACGCGGGTATTGCGCGCCGCGATGTCGAGGTCCGCGGTCTCGTCGATCACCATCGTCGAGTTGCCCGCGCCGACGCCGTAAGCCGGACGCCCGGAGCTGTAGGCGGCGCGCACCATTGGCTGGCCGCCGGTCGCGAAAGTGAGATCGCAACGGGACATCAGATATTGCGTCGAGGCAATGCTCGGGCGCCCGACGCACTGCAGCAGATCCGCCGGCGCCCCTTGGCGCTCGAGGGTTTCCCTCATGACGCGCACCACCTCGCGGGTGGTGTTCTTCGAGCGCGGGTGCGGCGAGAAGATGACCGCATCGAGGCATTTGACGGCGTAAATGGCGGTGTAGGGCGGTGTCAGCTCGGGGTTGGTCGTCGGCACGAGAGAGGCAATCACCCCCGCCGGCTTGCCATACTTGACGATCCCCTTAGCGGGAAGCTCCTCCACGATCCCGATGCTCTTCTGCCGCAACGCATCGCGCAGAACGCCCATGATCTTGAAGCGCTTGGATATGCGGCCCTGCGGATCGCCGAGCTTGCTTTCCTCGACGCTCATGCGGGCAAAGCGCGTGAAGGTTTTCTCGTTGGCGGTCGCCCAGCCGAGCGCCTGGCAGAGGCGGTCCGCCTGCTGCTGGCTGTAGCGCTCGACGGCGCGCATCGCCGCGCGGGCGCGTCCGATGATCGCATCGATTTCGGCGCGCTCGGCCTCACCGAGCTCGCCGCGCGCCTCTTTCACTGCCGTAGCCATTCTTCGAACTCCTCGCTCGGCGCCGGTGGCCGCTGGCCGGCCTCACTCGGGCGTCGCCTGATCCGCGCCAGTATGGACGAACTGGATAGTTCAGTCAAACGCCGCCCGCACCGCGGCATTTGACGTAGTGTACGAACTAGTGAGCATAATAGCATCCTGCGCCGGGAGCCGGCCAAACCCGGCCACCGCCGCAGCCGGGACCGGGGGCCAAATCTGGTAGATTGCATCATGAACCAATCGGAACATACGCTCGCTCGCACCCCGGCGCTCACCGTGAGGCCCACCCGAGCCCGCTTTCTCGCGCTGGCGCTCGTCACCGCCGGCACGACCATCAACTACCTCGACCGCGCCGTGCTCGGCATCGCGGCGCCGCTCCTCAAGACCCGGTTGCACCTGTCGCCGAGCGAGCTCGGGTTCCTGTTGTCCGCCTTCTCGTACTCCTACGTTGCCTCGCAGATTCCGGGCGGCATACTCCTCGACCGGCTCGGCACCAGGATCGTCTACGGCTTCGCGGTCGGCATCTGGTCGATCTTCACTTTCCTGCAAGGGGCCGCTTGGAGCTTCGTGACGCTGCTCGGCTGCCTGCTGGGCCTCGGCGCGGCGGAAGCGCCCTGCTTTCCCTCGAACAGCCGGGTGCTCGGGGCCTGGTTCCCCCAGGGGGAGCGGGCCCGCGCCAACGGGGTCTTTTCGCTCGGACAGTACTTCGGACTCGCATTTCTCAGTCCGCCCCTCTATTGGGTGGCCGACACGTGGGGCTGGCGCGCCCTGTTCTTTCTGACCGGCGCCGCGGGGCTGATTTTCACGGCCTTCTGGTTCGTCTTCTATCGGGATCCCCAACACAGCCGCTCGGTCAACAGTGCGGAGCTGGATCACATCAAAAGCGGCGGCGGCCTCGTTCGTCCTCCGCCTCCGCCCCGATGGTCGTGGCGGAGCATGCGCCTGCTGCTCGGCAACCGCGCGTTTCTGGGAGCCGGACTCGGCCAGTTCGCGAGCAACTCGACCCTCGTATTCTTTCTCACCTGGTATCCCACGTACCTCGCCTCGGCTCAGCACCTGAAGCTGGCGACTGCGGGAATCCTCGCCGCCCTGCCCTACATCGCCGCCTCCGTGGGACTGATGTTCGGGGGCTGGTGGTCGGACTGGCTGATCCGGCGCACCGGCTCCGCCACGATCGGCCGCAAGACCCCCCTCGTGACGGGACTCGCCATGGCGAGCACACTGCTGCTCGCCGGCTTCATGCACGACATCACCGCCGTGATCGGCATTTTCTCGTTCGTGTTCTTCGGCCAGGGCATGTGCAATCTCGGATGGACGCTCATCACCGACCTCGCGCCGCCGGATCTGCGCGGTCTCACCACCGGGATGTTCAATCTGTTCGCCAACCTCGCGGGCATCCTGATCCCGGCCGTGATCGGCGTGATCCTCGGCAGCACGCGCTCCTTCGTGGGCGGCCTCGCATTCGTCAGCGTGATCGCGCTCCTCGGCATGCTCTGCTACCTGGTGCTCCTCGGGCCGGTACGGCAGATCGAGTTGCCGGGCGCGCAAGCCTGAATCGTGGCCGCGTGAGCCGGCTCAGCCTCAAGCAGATCGAGTACTTTCGGGCCGTGATGGAGACCGGCACCGTGAGCGGCGCGGCCGCTCTGCTCCACGTCTCGCAGCCCAACGTCAGCAGAATGCTCAAATACACGGAATCGCGGCTCGGACTCGGCCTGTTTCAGCGCGAGCACGGCCGGCTGCTCGCCACGCCGGAGGCGCACGCGCTCTTTCGCGAGGTTCAGTCGCTGCATCTTCATCTCGAGTCGGTGCAGGAGGCGGTCGATCGCATCGCCAGCGGTCAGCTCGACCGCTTTCCGGTCGGCGCCTCGCCGAGCCTCGGCCGATTCGTCGTGCCCTCGCTGCTGTCGCGCCTGCGGCGCGACTTTCCTTCCCTGCCGATCAAGCTCGACATCCTCTCGGTCTCGCAGGTGATGGACTACCTCGCCTACGGGCAGGGCGAATGCGCGTGCACCATATTTCCGGTTGCCGATCCGCGCATCGAGTCGCAAACCTTCGCGACCGGCGCGCTGGTCTGCGCCGTCCCCAGGGATCACCGGCTGAGCGGCGCCGCGGCCATCTCTCCGCAGGACATCACCGGCGAGACGCTCATCGCTTTCGACGCGAACACACCGCACGGCAGAGTCGTCGCGCAGTTCTTCGGTCAAGCGCCGATGCCGAGGATCGCCTGCACGGTGCGGTTCGCCGAGTCGGCGTGCGCGCTGGCCGAGCAGGGGAACGGCATCGCCCTGGTGGATGAGTTCACGGTCTCGGGGGGCGCATTCCCCAACCTCGTGGCCGTCCCGGTCCGGTTCCGGCGCCCCTTTCGGATCTACTTCCACCGCGCCAGCGAGCGTCCGTTGTCCGCGGCGGGTGTCAGGCTCCGCGAGCTGCTGAGCCGCTGGCAATAGTGCCGGGCGCCTATGGGGTCCGAAGCGCTTATGCCTTATCATTGTGAGCGGTGGGTTTTGGGAGCCGCATCCATCCGGTGCGGGTGAAAGTCGACAGCGTATGGCCAAGAGAAATCCCGCGGCATCCCCCAGCGAGACGCTGGAAGGCCTCTCGGACGCCGAGCGGACCAAGGCCGACATCGTGGCCGTCGCCATGGAGGAATTCGCCGAGAACGGGCTTGCCGGCGCGCGGGTCGATGCGATCGCCGACCGCACGCGCACCTCGAAGCGGATGATCTATTACTATTTCGGCAGCAAGGAGGGGCTGTATCGCGCCGTGCTCGAGCAAGCCTACAACGGCATCAGGACCCGGGAGACCCAGACGCACCTGCGGGACCTGCCGCCGCGCGAGGCGCTGCGGCGCCTGGTGGAGATCACCTTCGACTACGACGAGGGCCATCCCGGCTTCATCCGGCTGATCTCGGTGGAGAACATCCACTACGCCGAGCACTTGAAGAAGCTGACATCCATTCGCGGGATCAATGTCAGCGCGATCGAGACCGTGGAGGACATCCTGGCGCGCGGCCGGGCTGCGGGGATATTCCGCGCCGACATCAACGCCTTCGATCTTCACCTGCTGATCAGCTCCTTCTGCTTCTTCCGCGTGTCGAACCGGCACACGGTCGGCGCGATCTTCAAGCGGGACCTGTCCGAGACGCGAACACTGTCGCGGCACAAGCGCCTGATCGTCGAGACGGTGGAGCGGCTGGTCCTCCTCAATCCGGCCGGCGCCGGCGATTAGCCGCCGCCCTGGCTCGGGCGGCCCGGGGCCGCCGCAAATCGCCCCGCCCCTTCGCCCGGCGGAAACACCAGCTCCACGCACAGCCCGGACGGGTCCGCGAGGCGCACCAGTACCTGCCCGGTGACGGAGCTCGGCTGCACCGTATTCGGTATGCGCAGCGCCTCCAGCCTGCTCAGCACCTCCTCGAGCCCGGAGCATTCGAACGCAACGTGGTCGAACGCCCGAGCCGGTACGGCAGCGGCGGGCGTCTCGGTCCGCTCGAGCCCCTCGACCAGATGCACGACCGCAGCGTCGCCGGCATAGAGCCATAGCCCCTCGGAGGCGAGCGGCGGCCGATAGCCGATCCTCAGGCCGATGACCTGACAGTAGAACTCGCGCAGCGCCGCGAAAGCGCGGCCCGACGCGCGTAGATTGATGTGATCCAGCCGGTGCACAGGCATGGCGCCCTCCACGTCCGGCCCCTATAATGCACTATCTAGTTAGTGCCTGAAATGCTCAGCCAGGACCTCATGGCGAACCCTCACGGACCTCCCGACGCACCCGCGGATGCGAAAGCGGTCCTGCGGCTCGGCCTCATCGGCAGCGGCATCCAGGCGTCCAAGGCTCCCGCGCTGCACGAGGCGGAAGCCGCCGCGCAGGGCATTCGCTGCGCGTATCAACTCCTCGACCTCGATGCCCTGCAGGCCGGCGTCGAGCGCCTGCCGGACCTGCTCGCGGACGCCGAGCGGCGCGGATTCGCGGGACTCAACATCACCCATCCCTGCAAGCAGGCCGTCATCCCTCTGCTGCATGAGCTGAGCCCGCACGCGCAGGCCATCGGGGCCGTCAATACCATTCATTTCTACGGCGGCCGGCGCACGGGCTACAACACGGATGCCTGGGGTTTCGAGGAGAGCTTCCGACACGACATGCAGGGCGCATCGCTGGCGGCCGTCGTCCAGGTGGGTGCAGGCGGTGCCGGAGCGGCCACGGCTTACGCCCTTCTCGAGCTCGGTGCCCGGGAGCTGCGGATCTTCGATGCCGATTCCGGCCGCGCGGAGGCTCTGGCGGCGAGTCTCTCGGAGTGTTTTCCGGACCGTGAGGTGCGCGCCTGGCGCAACCTCTGCGAGGCCGTTGCCGTTGGCACCGCCGACGGCATCGTCAACGCCACCCCGATGGGCATGGCCAAGCACCCCGGCTCCGCGGTGCCGGCCGAAATCCTGCATCGGGACTTGTGGGTCGCGGACATCGTCTACTTCCCGCGCGAGACGCAGCTGCTGAGCGCCGCGCGCGCAGCCGGGTGCAGGACGCTCGACGGCGGGGGAATGGCGGTCTATCAGGCTGTCCGCGCGTTCGAGATCTTCACCGGCCGGACTGCCGACGCCGAGCGCATGCGGCGGCACTTCGAGCGCATCGCCGCCGGCTGATCGAGCGGGAGCACCGCCATGCTCACCTCCATTGCGACGGTATCGCTGAGCGGGACGCTGGAGGCAAAGCTGAGAGCCATCGCTCAGGCGCGCTTTCACGGCGCCGAGATCTTCGAGAATGACCTGCTCACGGCCCGCAGCACCGCGCGAGAGGTCGCGGCGCAGTTGCGCGATCTCGGTCTGACCTGCACCCTCTTTCAGCCGTTTCGGGATTTCGAGGGCATGCCGGACGACCTCAGGGTGCGGACCTTCGACCGCCTCGAGAGGAAGTTCGACCTGATGCAGGAGCTGGGGGCCGGGTTGCTGCTCGTCTGCTCGAGCGTCTCACCGGCATCGAGCGGGGACAGAAGCCGGATAGTGACTGATTTCCGCGAGCTCGCGGAGCGCGCGGCCAGGCGCGGCCTGCGGGTCGGCTACGAGGCGCTGGCATGGGGTCGCCATGTGTTCGATCATCGCGATGCGTGGTCGGTGGTCAAGGAAGTCGGCCATCCGGCCCTGGGGCTGATCCTCGACAGCTTCCATTCCCTGGCGCGCTCCATACCCATCGAGAGCCTGCGGGAGATCGATCCGGCGCGCATCTTCATCGTGCAGCTCGCCGATGCTCCCATCGTGCAGATGGACTATCTCTCCTGGAGCCGCCACTTCCGCAACATGCCGGGCCAGGGTGAGCTGCCGCTGGTGGACTTCCTCGCCACCCTGCTCGAGATCGGATACGGCGGGCCGCTGTCGCTCGAGATCTTCAACGATCAGTTTCGCGCAACGTCGTCATCGACCGTGGCGCTCGATGGCCACCGCTCGCTCACCTTCCTCTTCGATCAGGCCGTCCGCCGGCTGGCGCCGCGCTTCTTGCCCGAGCTGCCGCCACGCGCCACGCCGGGCGGCTTCGAATTCGTCGAGTTCGCCGCCAACGAGGAGGAATCCGGTCAACTCGAATCCATGTTCACTGCCCTCGGCTTCAGCCGAGTGGGCCGGCACAGGTCGAAAAACGTCGCGCGCTGGCGGCAGAACCGCATCAATTTCGTGATCAACAGCGAGCCGGAAAGCTTTGCGCGGGCGTATGACGCCGTGCACGGCGCTTCCGTATGCGCCGTGGGCGTGAGCGTGCGCGACATACCCGGCGCGCTTCATCGCGCAGAGGGCCTGCAGATCCCGCGATTCTCGCAGCCCATCGGGCCGGGTGAGCTGGTGATGCCTTCCATTCAGGCGCTCGGCGGAAGTCTCCTTTACTTCATGCCCGCAGGCAGGGAAGACGAGATCTGGGACTGCGAGTTCCTCGCCGCAGGCGGCGGCGGTCCCGATGCCGGTCTCGAATCGATCGATCACATTGCCCAGACGATGCCGTACGAGGAAGTGTCCTCGTGGCTGCTCTACTACGTGTCCCTGTTCGAGCTCGCAAAGACGCCGGTCGCGGAGATCGCAGACCCCCTCGGGCTCGTTCAGACCCGCGCCCTCGAGTCGCCCGGCGGCGGCCTGCGCCTCGTGCTCAACGCCTCGACCGGATCGCGAACGCTCTCCGCGCGGTTCGTGCAGGGCTACCATGGGGCCGGATTGCAGCACATCGCGCTCGCCACCGGCGACATCATCGCCACGGCCAGGCGCCTGCGCTCTCTCGGGCTGCCGATCCTGCCCATCCCTCGCAATTACTACGACGACCTGGCCGCTCGCTTCGCGCTCGAGCCGGCCCTGCTCGATGAGCTCGCGCAGCTCAATATCCTCTATGATCGCGACGCGGGCGGTGAATACTTCCAACTCGTCTCGCGGGCCTTCGCCAAGCGGTTCTTCTTCGAGATCGTCGAGCGCAGGGGCTATCGCGGCTATGGCGCCGCCAACGCTCCGATTCGCCTGGCGGCTCAGTCCCGATACCGCGACGACATCGAGCGCTGAGCGCCCGCTCATCCGCCCGGCTTCGCGCCTGACAGCGCTCGATAGGCCACCCGGTCCGCCTGGTATGAGGAGATCCAGAGCCGGTTGTCCACGATGAGTCCCGTCGTCGCACCGTTGAAGGCCGGATTCGGCCCGCCATGCGCGAGTACGGTGTAATGCAGCGTATGCGGATCCAGCGCTGCCACGACATAGCCCCGATGGCAGAGCATCGGGTCGGCATGCCCGTTGATTATCTTGCGAACCCCGCCGCACGCCGGCTCATCGTAAGTCATTCCGGCGGCGATGAGCCTGCCCCCCTCCCAGTGAACGTTGTCCGGCATGAATCCCGGAGCGGTGGCCGCCCGAATGGGTCGGCGCGTATCCGACGCGGAATACATGTAGATCGCATGGAGGCCGAACGCCACGACGTAGAACCTCTTGCCGTCCGGCGCGGCCGTGAGTCCATTGTTTCCGGGTAACCCGGTGCCCGGCAGCAACCGAAAGCCTTCCGTTCCCGGGCGCCATGCGAATACAGCGCCCGTGGGCCTGCCCCGCATGAAATCGGCTTTGGTGGTGCCGGGCCGATTGAGCACCGTCGCGATGATCGTGCCGTCCGGATACGAGGAGACGGCATTCGCGGCATCGCCCGCCGGCATCAGCACACAACCCCGCCACCGCGGCACAGGCGCCCCACCGGCCATGGACACATCGAATATCTCGATGCTTTCACGTCCGCCGTGATTTGCGGCGTACAAGCGATAATGCCCGGAGCTCAAAGCACGCAGACTCAGGCCCTGAGTGTCGAGCTCACCACCCTCAGGCGAGCCCGGACAATCCGCCGCGCCCGCACGCCTGCCGGCGCCGCGCTCGCCTGGCGAGCCGAGGTACCAACGCCGCAATGTCAACGCCCGGGTATCCAGGACCTGCAATCCGCCGCCCGGAACAAATGCGCTGACGATCACCCATCGCGTTCCCGGAATCCGCACCATGTCTTCCGGATGGTGCGCCCCGCAAACGAAGTGCAGCTCGCCGGCCGGACCGCAGCCGGCTGCGCCATTCGCACTCCCCGCCGGGCCCTGCGCCGCAGCCGCCGGCACTGGCGCCAGAAGCGCCAGCGCGGCGGCCAAGATCGTCGAGCCTACGGCCGCGCGGGCTGCCGCGCGGCGAATCACTGCAGACTCATGCGCACGCCGACGTAGTATGCCCGTCCGATCTGATCGAACACGGCGGGATCGCTTCCGGTCTGAGAGCTCGAAACGGCGACGATACCGTGATTGAGCAGGTTATTGATGCCCCCGCGTACCTGCCAGCTGTCGTTGATGTCGTAGCTCGCGAACAGATCGTAGATGTCATACGGCGCCACGCCGAACCCGGGTGACTTCGGGCTGGTGACCGAGCTGACATCCTTCATCGCGTCTTGATACCGCCAGCGCAAGCCGGCGGTCGCGCCGCCCACGCTGTACGAGACGCTCGTGATCGCCTTCCACTTGGGATAGCTCGCATTCAGGGTGTTGGTCCCGGAATACTCGGTCCAGGGCGTTCCCGACAGGGTCTGCACTTCCTGGTTGTGGTTGTAGCCGATGCCGCTCGAGAGCGCGAGCATTCCCGGAACACGCAGTCCGTGAATGTCCGCCAGATCGAACGCCCAGTTGAACTGGAAGTCGATCCCGTCGGTCTTCAATCCGCCCAGGTTCTCGTAAGGCGTGCGGACCAGGACGAGCTGCCCCGTCGAGGGATCCCGGCTGATGAGCGCGCAGAACGGATTGGTCGGCGAGTAGCTCGGATTCGAGCCGTCGAGGTTGTAGCACTTGCTCAGCGTGGCCAGCCCCGGGACCACCGAGATCACGTTCTTGATCTCGATGTTGTAGTAGTCCACGGAAGCAGACAGCCGCCTGAGCATCGGGGAGTCCGAGTGGGATGTCCACACCAGCCCGAAATTGAAGGAATTGGCCTTCTCCGGGGTCAGCTTGAGATTGCCCTCGCTGAGCGCGCCGGTCGCAGTCGTCGGGAACTCGTACGAATTGATGACGGACGCCGGAACCCCCTGCGCCTCGCACAGTGCCGCGACCTGGGCGCCGCCTGCGCCCGTCCGGGCGGTCGAGCGCACATCGCACGGATCACCGAGGGAAGTCGGCGGTGTTCCGAAAGCGAGCTGGGACCCCGCGGCCGCCGCGTAGAGCTCGCCGATCGCCGGCGCGCGCACCGCCCGCTGGTAGCCGCCGCGGACGAGGAGGCTGTCCGCAGGCTGCCAACGGAGGTTTCCCGCGTACGTCGAGACGCCTCCCGAGGTATCGTAATCCGAATAGCGGAAGGCGCCGCCGACGTCCAGACGTTTCACCGCCGGCAGGTCGCGCAGCAGCGGAACGTCCAACTGAGCCGCACCCTCCGATACCGAAATGGCGCCTCTGGCCGGAGCAGAGGCGATGACGGCCTCGATATTCTGCGCGGCGAGGTCGGCGTTCGGATGAAACGCATAGCTGTTGGTGCGGTGATCTCCCAGCAGCGCCATCTGGATGCGGCCGGCCGGCAACCCGGGAACGGAGCCCTGGAGGAGAATCTGCTCCTGGCCCTGGCTCAGCAGCTCCGAGCTGATCGCCGTAGTCGTCATGTATTGCTGGCATGCCGACGAGATGTTCTGACTGTTGGCCAGGCTGAACGGATCGAATCCTCCGGCGCAGATCGACGCTCCGCCGTCCGGCGCATTCAGCAGGGTCTGCACGCGGCTCTTCAGCACCGCGTTGTAGTTGGATTGAATGTGATCGGTGTTGCTCCAGCTGGCGTACGCGTCCCAGGTCCAGTCGCCGAACGGCAGGGCTCCCCGCAGGCCGCCCAGGTACTGATCGACGGTGTAGTGCTCGTCCCATGACTTCGTGGGCAGGCCCACATACCTGGCGTTCCAGGTGAATGGAGCGGTGGGATTGGGTCTGGACGCCAGCACCGTCGCGAGGTCCGCCGGGATGAACGGGTTGGTCACGGGAACCGTATCCGCGGCACCGAACTGAGTGAGGCTGCCGCCGCTGTCTGTAACGACGTGCCAGTCGGCGTAGAGCACCTGTCCATACGCCACGAGCCCCGGAGCGATCTTGAAGTCGAACTTGCTGAACAGGTTGTGCCGGTCGAGCGCGTTCTCCAGCTGCAGCTGAGGACCGACCGGCATGCGCACGTTGCCGCCGATGACCCCGTACCACCACCCGTTGCTGTAGGCCATCGGCCCCCTGTAGTTCTTCGCCCCGGTCTCCGTGAACAGCGTGCCGTCGTTGTTGAAGCCCAGCGGGACGGAGTTACTGACCGCAGAAGTCACTCCGTAACCCTGAAAGAGAGCGTTGACCACGGCCGGGTTCGGCAGGTTGTTCCCCGCCGGCACATACGTGCCCTGGCCTATGTACGATGACGGAACCTGATAGTCGTAGAAGCCGCGCTTGCAGCCGCAGAGTGGCGGGTTGTACGTGTACCCGATGGCCACCAGCACATTGCCTCTGCCGTCGTCGAACTTCGTGCCGAAGGCGACCGACGCGTCAACCGTGCGGTAGTCGTTCTGGAACGAATTACCGTACTGCACGTCGGCGCGCACGCCCTGGAAGTGGCTGAGAGTCTTGAAATTGACCACACCCGACATCGCGTCGGAGCCGTACACCGCCGACGCACCGCCGGTGATGGTCTCCACGCTCGAGATGATCGAGCTCGGGATGAGATTGATGTCCACGTCTCCCGAGATATCGGCAACGGGCAGCCGGCGGCCGTCCAGCAGGACGAGGTTCCGGTTCGCTCCAAGGCCGTGCAGATTGATGGTGGCATGACCACCGGTGCCTTGCCCGCCCGTCGCCGAAGTTCCCGCCGGCGTGAAGTCCGGCAGCTGGTTCAAGGCGCTCTCGATGTCGACCTGGCCCGACTGCCGGATCTGAGCCGCGCTCGTCACGACGATGGGGCTCGGCGATACCTGATTGGGCTCGCGCAGCAGCGTTCCGGTGACGACCACTTCCTGGAGGGACAGCGTGGGCGCCGCAGCGTCCTGCGCGCCTGCCGGCGGGTCGGAGGGCTGATTACTCTGCGCGCTGGGCTGCGGCGCATTGACGGCCGAGTCCTTCGGCCAGGCGGGCCGCGCCGCGATCACCAGCAGCGACACCGCGGATATCCCCGCCAGGTAGTGCGGCCACGCGGCAGTGGCCCGTGACCCGTTTTTTGCTCGAGACATCATCTCTCCCCCTACGCGCAAGTTGCATCGAGATCGGTAAAGCTCTGGTGCGTTTCGTCTCAAGAGTAGACGAACTAGATAGTTCAGGTCAACGCAGCACTCTCCTCGTGAGGCATCGGCCGAGTTGCGGGCGCTGCCTCAGCGGGCGGCGAACGTGAAGGCCGAAAGAGGCGCCCGGCCGAGCCAGACGCCCTGGAAGCCGGCGCGGTTGTCCGCCCACACGACGTAGAGATCGTTGGGCCCGAGCGCCAGATCCTGTATGTCATCGCCGAAGAGGCCCGCATTCCGATACGGATCGACGGCAGGCGAGCGGGCATGGCTGATGCGCAGCGGCGTGCTGAAGGAATGCCCCCCGTCCTTCGACACCGCCGCCCAGATGTTATAACTGAAAGACTTCGGGTAGATCGCCCGCCAGGCCAAGGCGAGCGCGCCTGCGGCCGAGTACTGGAACGTCGGGCGCGTGAATGCGGCGGCGCCGGCAGTGGCCGCGGCGAGAATGGGCGCGGACCAGGTTCTGCCGTAGTCCTCGGTGAGGATCACTTCGTAGCGCGGCCCGGAAGGATCGTACTCGAGCACCGCGTAGTGCCCCGCCTTGGAGGGGTCGGCGGCGAGCGCAGTGGGCCCGGGCGCATCGCGCTGCGGCCGGCCGAGCGCGCTCGCCGGCGCGAATGACATCGGCGGCAGCAGACGGTACTCAAAGTCGCGTCCCTGGCTGCGGCTCAACCCGAACACGCCGCAGGGACACGCCGATCGCGCGCCGGGCGCGCTCGCTGCCACGTAGATGACGGCGAGAGCGCCGTGGCCGGCGGCCATGCCGATTCCACGGCTGAGCTGCGGGTATTGCGGGGAATCCCACGGGTAGATCGTGCCGAACGAGTGCCCTCCATCCGTCGAAGCCGTGACGTACGCCTGCCAGCGGAACTTCCCCGGCGGGGCGCCGACCCTCGTGAGTCCACCGCCGGCCTGGCCGTAGATCGTTCCGGTCGAATCGTCGATGAAGAGGAAGGGTCTGTCCCAGGGCGAGGCGCGGCCATGCCCGGAAAGCGGCTGCACGCCGCGGGCGAAACGGCCGAGCTGATAGTCGCTGATGATGGATACCGGCTTGCTCCAGGTCCTGCCCTTGTCGGTCGAGATGACGAGCGCGGATTCGCCGAGGAAGCCTCCCGAAGTTTCCCGCGGCTCGCATCCGGCGAGGAACTCCCCCCGTTGCGTGACAGCGACGAACGCATCCGGACATCGGGTGAATCGCCCGCTCAGAATGGGCAGGTTGTCCAGCTTCCAGGTGACACCGCCGTTCCGAGTGACGGCGATACGGGTCACCGTCGAATACGGCGCGGCGTGGAATGCGTCCGTGCCGTTCTCATGCAGCGGCTCACCCCCCAACTCCTGCACGTTGGCCATCGCCACGACGACGATGTTCTTCGGATCGGTGGGATTGACGGCGATCATCGGCTCGCCGCCGCCGCGCATCGAATCACCGATGAGCAGGTATTCCTCGGTCTTCCAATGGGGCACCACCGCCGCGAACTCTGCCGGAGTCGGCGGACTTATCAGCGGTTGCGCCTGGGCGAGAGCGCCCGCCGGACCGGCCAGAGCCGAAACGGCCAAACCCGAAACGGCCAGACCCGAAACGGCCAGGGCCGCAATCGCGCAGATTCCGGGTATCCGATTCATGGCATCAGCCGCCGCTGCCCCGACCGAGAGTGGCTTCGAAGAACTCGAAGGTTCTCTGCAGCGCCTGCAGGCTCGCCGCGCGGGTCGCAGCCGGAGTCTTGCCGACGAAGCTGTGGTTGACGCCGGGGATGATGACCAGTTGCGCCTCATCACCCTTGGAGCGCAGGAGATGATAGAAATCGCGCGACTGCTGCGGCCCCACGACCGTATCAGCCCCGCCGACGATGAGCAGAGCCGGCGGCTCCCCGGCCTTCACGTAGGTCGCGGGACTGGCAACCGCCCGCTGCTGCTGCGTGCACGCGGTGCGGGGGCAGCCCAGAAAGCGGTCGACCATCGAGCCTGACTTCGCTGCCCGCCGCTCGCTCGGTACGGGCTGGCTGAAATCGAACACTCCATACCAGGTGGCGAAGGCCTGCACGCAGTCTCCCTGCGCGCCCGCCGGCGCAATGTTCGCCTCCCCGATACCCGGTCCGGCGACCGGCCCCCCGGAGGTGCTGGGACTCAAGGCCGCCACGGCGCAGGTCACCGCATCGAGTGCGGCAAGATGACCGCCGGCCGAGCCGCCCCAGACTCCGACGCGGCGTGCATCGATGCCGTATTCCCCCGCATTTGCGCGCAGCCAGCGGATCGAGGCCTTGACGTCCTGGATGGCCGCGGGAAACGGCGCCTCGCTGCTCAAGCGATAGGCGACTGAGGCGACCACGTAGCCGCGCGAGGCGATCAGCGCCAGGACGTCGGGCCAGTTCGAAAACGCGCCCGACTGCCGCGGCTGACCGAATGCCCAGCCGCCGCCGTGAATGTAAACGATGAGCGGATGCGGCACCCGAGGACCCGGCGGCACGTACAGATCGAGATGAAGCGGCTGATATCCCGGAATGCTGGCGTACGTCAGGTTGGGATAACCGACGACGCCGCCCGGGAACGGCACGCGCACCGTGGGATAGTGATCACCCAACACCGCCTGGCTGGCTGTCGGGATCGAATCGAGCACTGCGCGCGAAAACCCCTGGGACGCCGCGCAGGCCGACCCCGCCGCGAGCAGCGCCGCCAGTGTCCCGGCGGCCAGCCCCGCACGATGCAACCGCCCAACCGCAATGAATCGCTTCATCGTTCCCCCAAGAGCGTAATGTACGGACTAGTGCGTGACTTTGGTAAAGAATATACCATTGCGGTGCCCGCCGCCAAGTGGCGGGCTTTGACTCGGTGAAAGGCATGACGGATCAATCCAGCGATCTCACTACCGCACAGTGTCTGCTCGGGCTCATCGGCAGCGGAATTCAAGCCTCCAAGTCGCCCGCGCTCCACGAGGCGGAAGCGGCCGCCCAGGGGTTTCAGTGCCGTTATGAGCTGATCGACCTCGATCGGCTCGGGGTGGGCATCGAGCACCTGCCGGTGCTGCTCGCCGAAGCCGAGCGCCGCGGGTTTTCCGGGCTCAACATCACCTACCCGTGCAAGCAGGCGGTGATTCCGTTCCTGCACGAGCTGAGTCCGCAGGCTCGAACCATCGGAGCGGTCAATACCGTTCATTTCAACGGGGGCCGCCGGATCGGATACAACACCGACGCGTGGGGCTTCGCCGAGAGCTTTCGCCAGGACATGAAGGGCAGCTCGATCGACACGGTGGCGCAGGTGGGCGCCGGTGGCGCCGGCGCCGCGACGGCCTTTGCGCTCCTCGAGCTCGGCGCCCGGCGATTGCGGCTCGTCGACAGCGAGTTCTCCCGGGCCGAAGCGCTGTCGGCGAGCCTCAGCGCGCAGTTCCCCGAGCGCGACATCCGCGCCTGGCGGCGTCTCGATGAGGCCGTCGGCGGCGCTGATGGAATCGTCAATGCGACGCCGATGGGGATGGCCCGGCATCCGGGCTCCGCCATTCCGGCTCACCTGCTCGCCCCGGGCCTGTGGGTTGCCGACATCGTATACTTCCCCCTGAAGACCGAGCTGCTGCGGGCGGCCCGGGCGGCCGGCTCGAGGACGCTCGATGGGGGTGGGATGGCGGTCTATCAGGCCGTGCGCGCCTTCGAGATCTTCACCGGCCGTGCCGCCGATGCCGTGCGCATGCGGCGCCATTTCGAGCGGATTGTCGGCCACTGACGGTGGAGGAGCCATGTGCGACCAAGACGACTTCGATCGGTTGGACTACGCGCGGCGCGTCGCGCTGTCACGTCGGCAGTTTGGCCTGTTGACGGTAGGGGCGGGACTCGCCTCACTGCTGCCCCCGCCCGCTGATGCGGCGCAGGTCACCGGCAGGTCCGTCGACATCCGGACAGCGGAGGGGGTGTGTGATGCCTACTTCACTCACCCGACGTCCGGAGCCCATCCGGGTGTGCTGATGTGGCCGGACATCTTCGGGTTGCGCCCGACGTTCCAGCACATGGCGGACCGCCTGGCTCAGTCGGGCTACGCAGTGCTGGTCGTCAATCCGTTTTACCGGATCAGGAAAGCCCCGACATCCCCGCCCCACCCGGATTTCAACGACCCGGCCACCCACAAGGAGCTCATGGGAATGATGGCGTCTCTCACTCCCGAGGTCACAGTGACGGACGCGCATGCGTTCGTTCCATGGCTCGATGAGCAGACGGCGGTGAGCAGAACACGGAAGATGGCGAGCACGGGCTACTGCATGGGAGGGCCCTTCACGCTGCGGGCGGCCGCGGAATTCCCCGAACGCATCGGCGCGGGCGCCACCTTCCACGGCGCGGCGTTGGTGACCGACAGACCCGACAGCCCGCATCTGCTGATCCCGCGGATCAGGGCGCAGTACCTCATGGCCATCGCCGAGAGTGACGACAAGAAGCAGCCCGAGGCAAAGTCGATGCTGCGGGACGCGTTTGCCAGAGCGCATCTTCAGGCCGAGATCGAGGTCTATCACGGAACGATGCACGGCTGGTGCGTGCCCGACTCCAGCGTCTACGACCATGATGAGGCCGAGAAGGCCTGGGCCCGTCAACTCGTTCTGCTGAAAAGGGCGCTCGCTTAGCGTCCGCGCCGCCCGAAGAAGGCTCTAGCGCTTCCTCCACGTGAAGGAAGCGCACAATCCGCGCTCACCCGCCGAGAACTGCGTCACGCGGGCGGAGTTGCCGCTCGCAGACACGGCCAGGTTGCCGTACATTCGCCTCAGCAGCCTCCACATCGATCGGAGCCGCGCCTGCGCCTGGACCTGTGCCCGAGGCATGCACACAGACAGCAGACATGGACACCGCAGTAGTACCTGCCCGCTCGCTTCGGCTGCCGGTCGTGCCGACCTGGGTGAACCGGCTCATCGTCGCCTTCGCCATCTACGTCGCCTTCGGCGCGGCCTGGATGCTGAGCGGCGCCGGCGGATCCGAGGTTACCTTCTATGTCGGGCTGACCTACAAGCTGCCGCCGGAGATCGCCTTCATCTGCATTGCGGCGGCTACCGCGCGGCGCATGGACGCGGGGCCGCTCCGTTCGGCCTGGTGGTCCCTCACCGCCGCACTCGCGCTCTATTTCATCGGTGATTTCATCGGCCTCGTCTCCTGGATGCTCGGCCGGGATCCGTTCCCGGGTCCTTCCGACTTTCTTTACTGCGTTTTTTATCTGCCGCTCGCGGCCGCTGCCCTGTGGTTGATCCGGGCCGCCGCGATGCGCGTGCCGTGGGTCCAGCTGTTGCTGGATACGACCATTTTCGTCGTCGGCTTCGGTGCGTTCTTCTGGTACCTCGTGGTCGAGCCTGCGGCCATGCATGCGCAGCTCGGAATATTGAAGGAAGCGCTGAGCGAGGCGTATCTGGCGCTCGACAGCTTCTGTCTCCTGGTGTTCGGCGTGCTGCTTCTCACCGGCTCGGCCAATGCCGGCGGGTGGCGCGTTCCGCTGCTGCTGCTCACCGGCTTCGCCACCATGTTTCTCGCCGACATCATCTGGTCCCTCGGCAAGGTACGCGGTTACTACGTGCCGGGAGGCGTTCAGGATGTCCTCTACCTCTCCTGTTGTTTGCCGATGGCTGCCGCCGGCCGGGAGCAGATGCGGGCGGTTGCGATCACCGCCCGCGAGACCTCGCGCACCTCGGGCGCGCTGGCGAGGTCGCTGCCTTATGCGCCGATGGCGGCGGCATTCCTGGTGCTCATCTATCTGAGTCGCGGAGGTCTGGGCAGTCAGGCGACTCTGATGATCGGCGTCGTATTCGTCCTCACCCTGCTGCTGATGTTCCGTCAGGCGGTCGTGCTCCGCATGGCGGAGGAGCATTACGCATCGCTCGTGGCAAACGCCTCCGACGTCATCATGATCATCGGCGCCGGCGGGATGGTACGTTTCGCCTCACCGGCCACCGTGCGCACCCTCGGCCTGAAGCCCGAGGAGATCACCGGCAAGAGCCTCCCCGAGCTCTGGGGCGGGGAAGACGGCGAGCGATTGCGCAGCTTCCTCGAGGAGATCGCACGGACTCCATCCGGGGTGGTGGGACCGGTCGAGCTGCGAATCGAGCGCGCCGCCCGGGTGATCGAGGGAGTGGGCAGCAATCTCACCGACGATCCGGCGGTGCGGGGCCTGGCACTCAACTTCCGCGATATCAGCGAGCGCAAGGTGCTCGAGGAGAAGCTGCGGCAGCTCGCCTTCCACGATCCGCTCACGCTGCTCGCCAACCGCAACCTGTTCCGCGATCGGGTGCAGCACGCGCTCTCGCGCGCTCAGCGCACCGGACATTGGGCAGCAGTCATGTTCCTCGACGTCGACAACTTCAAGAACATCAACGATTCCCGCGGGCATGACGCCGGGGACCGGCTGCTGCAGGCGGTCGCGCAGCGTATCGTCCAGACGGCCCGCTCTTCCGACACGGTTGCGCGGCTCGGCGGTGACGAGTTCGGCGTGCTGCTCGAAGGCGGTGTCGGGGCGGCTGCGGCAGTGGAGCGCGTCGCCGATGCGCTGATACAGTCCCTCGGGGCACCCTTCTCGCTCGACGGCCGCGACGTTCGCGTGACGGCAAGCATTGGCGTCGCGTTCTCCGCAGTCGACATCACTGCCAAGGAGCTGCTCAGCAATGCGGATCTGGCCATGTACCATGCCAAGGCAGCCGGCAAGAACCGCCACGTGACCTTTCAGCCGCAGATGCAGAAGCTGCTGCACGAGCGCCTGCGGCTCGAGGCCGACATCGGCCGCGCGCTCGCCGGCGAGGAATTCTTTCTCGAGTATCAGCCGATCGTGGACCTCGGTACCCGCACGCTTCTCGGTGTGGAGGCGCTGGTTCGCTGGCGCCATCCAGAGGCGGGTGTGCTGATGCCCGCCAGCTTCATTCATGTGCTCGAGGAGTGCGGCCAGATCGCGGCCCTGGGGCGCTGGGTGCTGAAGCAGGCGTGCCGCGATGTCTGCGCCTGGCGCGATTCGATCGCAGGCGGCTCGGGATTGCGGCTCTCCGTGAACATCTCGGCCCGTCACCTCCAGCATGGCGAGCTGGTGCACGATGTGCTCGCGGCCCTCGAGGCTTCAGGGTTCGAGTCCGGCAATCTCGTCATCGAGCTGACCGAGAGCACCATGATGTACGACACCGAGGTCAACCTCGAGCGCTTCCACCGCCTCAAGGCGCTCGGAGTGAAGGTAGCGATCGACGACTTCGGCACCGGCTACTCGTCGCTGTCCTACCTGCACCGCTTTCCCATCGACATCCTGAAAATCGATCGTTCGTTCGTCAACGGATTGACCAGCTCCGGTGAGGGGCCGGATCTTGCGCGCGCGGTGATCACGCTGGGAGAGACGCTGGGCCTCGACACCGTGGCCGAGGGGATCGAGCTCGAGCCGCAGGTCGAGGCTCTTCTGTCATTGGGCTGCGTCGCCGGGCAGGGATTCCTGTTCGCCCCGGCCCGCTCGCTCGAGCAGTTGTCGAGCAGCTCCTTCGTGGCCCGCCGCAATACACTCTGGACCGCGCAGACGCTCCACGAGCAGCTCTCGGCGACCGGCCGATTCAAGGCATTGCAGGGGAAGCGCTCTTAGCGCGCCGCGCCTTAGAATGCTGCCGACATGACCATCGCTCATCCCCCGATTGAAGTCCAATGGGCCGGCGGCCTCGAGTTCGATGCCGGCCGGACGGACGGTCCCAAGGTACGCATCGATGGAGATGCGCGGACCGCGACGAGCCCGTTCGATGTGCTGCTCGCAGCCATCGCGACGTGCGCCTCGGTGGACGTCGTGACCATTCTGGAAAAGCAACGCACGCCCGCACAGGCGCTCAGGGTGCGCGTCGAGGCGAATCGGGTCGAGTCGACCCCGCGCCGGCTGGCGTCGGCCGTCTTGCACTTCAGCATCGCTGCGCCCGGGACGACGATCGAGAAAGCCACGCGGGCCGTGGAGCTCTCGGTCAGCAAATACTGCAGCGTTCGCTCTTCTCTGATCGCGGATGCGGCGGTGAGCTGGACGGTGGAGCTGAGAGCTTAGCGGCTACCGGCGCGGGGCCGCGCGCACCTTGCCGCGCCCGCTGGGGGGCAGTGCCACGCTCACAGCCGCCGGCTAGGCCAGCTGCTTGGCCATGCAAATCGCGGAGCTTGGACAGAGAGAGCGAAACTCCTCACTTGCCTGAAGCTCCACCGGCGCCTCACTGCGCTCGATCACCTGGTACCCGTGACGCGCGAAGAATGGCCCGGCGGTCTCGGTAAGGAGAATCAGCCGCTCGACCCTCGCTTCTCTTGCCGCGCGCTCGAGCGCGAGCACGATCGCATCGCCGAGGCCCTGCCCGCGGTGGCCGGCGGACACCGCCATGGAACGCAACAGCGCCGAAGTCCCGAAGCGCTGCAATGCGCCGGCGGCAACCAGAGCGCCGCCCTCGCGGACCGCGACGAACTCCGGCTGCGCGGACGGGAGATCGCCCGTCGGCAATCCCGCACTCTCGAGGAGCGCACGAATCTCGGACAAATCTTCCGCAGAGGCTGCCCGGACCGGCGACATCAGCGCAGTCCCGCCTCCATTCCTGTCTTCTCGCCCGTCCCGCTCGCGGTCGTCTTCCAGTGAGTGCCATCCTCGGATTGCTGGAAGAGCACCGTCACCGTGTTGGCGGAAGCGAACTTGTAGACGATCCGCTGATGAACGGTCTTGCCGTCGTGCTTCTCGGTCCACGACTCGATCCGCGTGGGTCCCTCGATCCGCATGCGTGCCGCGAACGGCTTGTCGGCGGAACGAGCGTCGTCGAATATCTCGTAGTGCCAGAATGTCTCGTCCCGGCGGTTGTAGGTGTCCGCCACCACCGAGTCCACGTGCCGCCCGGCCCAGGTATTGGAGAAGCTGCAGAGCATGAACGCGCGGTTGGCGGACCAGCGGCAGTCCTCGTGCCAGGTCCAGGCGCCCGGCCGCGCTCCCGCGCCGATGAAGCGTCCGTGATACACCCACCGGCCGGCCGATATGTCGAGCTGGCTGAGCTCGGCGCCCCCGCCTGCGGTCGCGGACTGCGCGAGCGCCGCCGAAGGCATGCACGATGCGAGGAACAGCAGGAACCCGGGCAGGAGATGACGATTGGGCATCTGCGAACTCCGCGTGGACTTCCTCGCCGCCAATTATAGCGGCGCATGCAACTTTATCCCTGACACCGGTGTTCTGGGGTCTGCGGCTCATTGCCGAAGGAGCTCATCATGGCCACATCCGCTGATGTTGGTCCCCCAGATGTAAGAAGCGCCCACGCCCGGCCACTGCACTTTCCAGAGCTGGTTCAGGAAGTCCAGGACGATCCGGCCGTGAAGCTCGTTGAGGTGCTGCAGCTCGGGCAACGTCAGCACGCGCGCATCCGCAGTTCGCTTCTGCAAGCCCGCACCGGCGTTGACAACCCGGAGTGCCCGTGGACGGGAACCGCGTGCGGTCATCAGTGCGCGGGACCGCAGGCCGGCGTTTCGCAAGAATCGGGCTCCTCGATCTGCACGGTCGTGTCCTCGACGTGCAGCCGCTCCCGCAGCCGCTCGTGGATCAGCTTCGGGACGCCGTAGCCGCGGGCGCCGGGCGCCACGCAAGCATGCAACGTGATCGTGGGACGCTCACCGGTCATCGACCATACGTGTATGTGATGGACCTCGAGAAGTCCCGGAACGTGACCGATCAGCTCGGCCTCGATGTGCTTGACATCGAAGCCGGGCGGGACGGTCTGCAGGAGCACGTCGGCAGACTCGCGGATGAGTGCCCAGGCGGAGCGAAGGATGAGCGCGGACACCAGGAGGGAGAGCAGAGGATCGACCACGGTCCATCCCTTGATGAGGATCAGCAGCGCTGCCACGGATGCCGCCCCCGAGCCCACCAGGTCGCTCAGCACATGTGCCCGCGCCCCGCGCTCGTTGAGGGAGCGGGCGCCGGAAAGCGCCACGAGCGCCGCCAGGTTGGCGAGGCCACCGACGAGAGCGATTGCGAGCATCCACCGGCCGTCGACGTGCGGCAAGTGCATCAGGCGCCGGCTCGCCTCGTACACCACCCCGATCGTCAGCAGCAAGAGCGCCTGCCCGTTCATGAACGCGGCGAGCGGCTGGTACCGCCGGTGGCCGTAAGTGCGCCGCTCATCGGCCGGCCGGCGGCCCCAGCGGATTGCGACGAGGGCCAGCACCAGCGAAGCCGAATCCGCCAGCATGTGGGCCGCTTCGGCGAGGAGGGCGATCGAGTTGGCCAGGTATCCGCCAACGGCCTCCACCACAGTAAAGCTTCCGAGAATCACGAGCGCGATGAGAAGCCGCCGCTCGCCGGCATCACGCCCATGGCCATGCGCGCCATGGCCGTGCCCGTGCTCGTGACCCGGATGCGCGTCGTGGTCCGCGTGATGATCGCCGTGATGCTCGTGCGAGTGCGGCATGGATTCGAAGCCTCTGATTCGGCTGGTATACTTGAAACCCTGTAACCGCTTCAGGGTCAAGGCCGATGAATCGCTCGCTCACCATTGGGGTCCTGGCTCGCGATACGGAGTGTCCGCCGGAGACGATCCGCTACTACGAGCGCGAGGGCTTGCTTCCGCCGGCTGCACGCTCTGCCGGCAATTACCGGCTTTACACCCGCGCACACCTGGAACGCCTCGTGTTCATCAGGAACTGCCGCTCGCTGGACATGACCCTCGATGAGATCAAGCAGCTGCTGCGGTTCCGTGACGTACCGCAAGCGGAGTGCGGCGCGGCGCACGCGCTCATCGACGAGCACATCGTGCACATCGGCCAGCGCATCGCGGAGCTCGAGCAGCTACAGCTGCAGTTGCAGGGTTTGCGCGGCCAATGTCAGCCGATCGGCGATGCAAGGAAATGCGGCATTCTCGATAGCCTGGAGCAGAAGCCGCCGAGCCCGCCGCAGAGGAATGTCAAGGCCCATCTCTGCGGGACTCACCATCCGGCCACACGCGGCCGGTGAGGTCCCTCTCCCCTTACGAGGCGCCATCAATATCTGGAGCTGACGTGAGCTGCCCAGCCTTCTCCGGCCAGCATTCCGGCTGACACGCCGAGAAACGCCCCCGCGATCACATCGCTGACGAAGTGCCAGTCTCCTACGACCAACAGAGCCGCGGCGAGCGCCAGGAGGGCCGAAAGCAGCCGGATGCTGCCGCTGTAGAGCCGCATGAAGACCCCGGCGAACGCTCCTGCCAGAACCATGTGGCCGGAGGGAAAGCTGCTATATGCGAAACCCATCGCGATATTGAGGGTATGCCTCGCGCCGTGCACGACCTCGGCAGGGGTCGGAACGCCGAAGAATGGCTTCAGTACCTGATCGTTCATGCCGTAAGCGCATATCGAGGCGAGGCAAGCTATCGCCAAGGCTTCCGCGAATCGCGAGATGTGTCCGCGCATGAGGCGCGCGAGGACCAGGCCCAGGACCACAGCCGATTCCAGAGTCAGGATCACCGTGGCACCGAAGGCGGCGTTGAGCGAGCTGAGGCGATGACCGTATCTCCACACACGATGCGCCACCGGCACGTCTATCCCTGCAAAGCAAAGGGCTGCCAGCGCGGCGCAAGCGACGAATGACAGAAGCCAGATCCTCAGAACGACGGAAAAGCTCTTCACCATCCCAGACTCCCCAGATTCTCAATGTTTGCCCGATGCACGGGACCGCTTGCGCTTTGCGCCTCCCGGCGCAAGGGGCGGCGCGAGGGGCACGCTCGGCGCCCTGATGAAATCGATGAACGCGCGCAGCGGCGCGGGCACGAGACGCCGTCCGGAGTAGTACAAGAACGGGCCGGAGAAGCGCGGCCACCAGGGCTCGAGAATGGGCTCGAGCGCGCCGCTCTCGAAGTGCGGCCGCAGCCAGTCGTCGAAAAGGGAGATGATGCCGATTCCGGCTATGGCCGCCTCGACGGCGAGATCGGTCGCCGTGCCGCGGCTCACGAGCAGCGGCCCTGTGGGCTCGATGCGCACGACCTCGCCGTTGCGCTCGAATTCCCATGGCGGCAGCGAGCGGCCGCTGAACCGGCCCAGCAGGCACGCGTGCCCGAGGAGCTCTCGTGGATGCTGCGGCCTGCCGTGCCGATCGAGGTAGGCGGGAGCCGCGGCAACCGCGAAGCGCTGGGTGCGCGGGCCGATCGGTACGGCAATCATGTCCTGCTGCAATCGCTCGTCATAGCGGATACCCGCATCGAACCCGGCGGCGAGCACATCGACGAAATTCTCCTCGGCAACCACCTCCAGGCGAATCTCCGGATAAGCGGTCAGGAAACGCGGCACGATCCCGGGTAGCACGAGCCGCGCCGCGCTGACCGGAACATTGAGCCTGAGGGTGCCTGCGGGTCTGTCGCGAAAGCCGTTCACCACATCGAGAGCCGACTCGACCTCGGCCAACGCCGAGCCTAGCCGCTCCAGCAGGCGCCTGCCCGCCTCCGTGGGCGCGACGCTGCGCGTCGTTCGGTAGAGCAGCCGGACCCCGAGCCCTGCTTCCAGCCGGCGTACCGCTTCACTGAGGCCGGACGCGCTCTTGCCGCTGACGCGTGCAGCATCCCGAAAGCCTCGGGAGCGTGCCACCGCCACGAATGCCCTCAAGTCGCCGAGATCGGTCGCCATTGTTCTGATTTTCGTACAGCCCATGCGGATTGTGCCCCATTATCGCGCAGGCGGACAGCGGCTACATTGGCCTCACCTGCAGAGGAGATCAGTCATGCCCAGCATCGATGAGTCAGACACTTACAGGCTCGGCAATCGCACCGTCAACAGGCTCGGCTACGGAGCGATGCAGCTGGCCGGCCCCGGCGTGTTCGGTCCGCCCAGAGATCGTGACGCGGCGCTTGCCGTTCTGCGGGAGGCGGCGGCGAGCGGCGTGAATCACATGGACACCAGCGATTTCTACGGCCCGCATGTCACCAATCGTCTGATTCGCGAAGCGCTCCATCCCTATCGCGACGATCTCGTCATCGTGACAAAGGTCGGTGCCCGGCGCGGCGCCGACGCGTCGTGGCTACCCGCGATCTCCCCGCAGGAGCTGACCCAGGCCGTGCACGACAATCTGCGCAATCTCGGCGTGGATTTCCTCGAGGTGGTCAATTACCGCAACATGGGCCGCATCCACGGGCCGGCCGAAGGCTCCATCGAGGCACCGCTCAACGCACTGGCCGAGCTGCAGCACAGGGGACTCGTCCGTCATGTCGGATTGAGCAACGTCACGCCGGCGCAGATCGAGGAAGGCCGGCGGATCTGTGAGATCGTCTGCGTGCAGAATCATTACAACCTGGCGCATCGTACGGACGATGCGCTGATCGGGGCGCTGGCGCGCGACGGCATCGCCTATGTGCCGTTCTTTCCTCTTGGAGGCTTCACCCCGCTGCAGTCGTCGATCCTGTCCGATGTGGCTCTGGGCCTCGGCGCCACGGCGATGCAGGTTGCACTCGCCTGGCTGCTTCGGCGGGCGCCCAACATCCTCCTGATCCCGGGCACCTCATCGATCGGCCATTTGCGGGAAAACCTCGCCGCATCCGCGCTGGATCTGCCGCAGGAGGCGATGATGGCGCTCGACGGCATTGCGGCGAGCGCAAGCGCCGCCTGATGCGAGGGAGCGGCGCGCCGCAACGCCTCAGCGGGCGAGGAAGCGGCATCCTCCCGCCTCGCATTGGAAGCGTCCGACGGGCCGCACCCTGGATCGCCACTCGGTGACGCTGCGCAGAATCCTTGCCTTTCGAGCTCCTGAGATGCCGAGGACATAGCGGTTGTTGAGCGGATCCCAGGGACTGTGGAATCCATCCATCTCGGAAATCGCCTTCTGCGCGCTCCAACCCTGGACCAGCATGCGATATGCCGCCGCAATGACACCCGTGCGGTCGACTCCGGCACGGCAGCTGATGAGCACGGGTTTCGGCGCCTTCTGGATGATTGCCAGAACCTCCGCCACATGCTCATCGAGGTGCCGGTGCGTCAGTACCTGTACCGCGCTGAAGTCTCCTACGCGAAAGTAGACGACCGAGCGCACCTGGGCGGGATCGAGGTGTACCGATTCGAACGAGCGCCGCACGTCGAGCTGCAGGCTGACGACCGTCGCGACGCCGTGCGCCACCAGCCAGTGGGCATCCGAGCGGGTCGGCGCCTCGGCCCGCCAGAGTACCCCCGGGGTGACCACGCAGAAGTTGCGCACCGGGGAGCCGAGATCGTCCGCGCAGGCGCCGGGAAGAGTACGGCGCGAAAGATAAACGCAGCCGGCAAGGAGCAGTGCCACGGCATAAAGAAGCAGACGCCCTGCCCTGCGCCCACGGCCGTTCGTGAGCACCGGATGCCGACTCCCCCTTTTCCGCAATCTCATCATGCAGCCCATGGTAGTGCACCGGCGCAGCGCGCGGACGGCGGGAGCCCGCAGGGATTGTGCCGAAAGAAACACACCTTCAGCGCAGCCTTCACGGCCTCGCTCGACGCCTTGGCGGACTTCCGTGCTTCGGCTATACAATCCGGGAGCCGGTCCCGGGCGCATTCGCGATCATCAGCTCGAGGAGTCATCGCATGGCCGTGCCGATCGAACTGACTGTCAACGGCAAAACCGTCGCAGCGGAGGTCGAAGCCGACACCTTGCTGTCGAGCTTTCTGCGCGAGCATCTGCGCCTGACCGGCACGCACATCGGCTGCGACACCTCGAGCTGCGGTGCGTGCACGGTCCACGTGGGCGGGCGCGCCGTGAAGAGTTGCAATGTCCTCGTCGCGCAACTGCACGGCAGCGAGGTCACCACCATCGAAGGCATCACCCCGCGCGATGGCTCTCTGCATCCCATGCAGGCCGCCTTCAAGGCCTGTCACGGCCTGCAGTGCGGCTTTTGCACGGCCGGCATGGTCATGAGCGCGATAGACCTCCTCAGGCACCACCCGCATACGACGGATGAGGAGATCCGCGCGGGGCTCGAGGGCAACCTGTGCCGCTGCACGGGTTATCAGAACATCGTCAAGGCGGTCGCCATGGCCGCGAAGGCGATGGGGAGGCAGAGGCCATGAACGCCGCGCGCGCACCACTCATCGGCCGATCCGTCGAGCGCAAGGAGGACCATCGCTTCCTCACCGGTGTCGGACAGTACACGGACGACATCGTCCTCCCCGGACAGAGCTACGGGTTCTTCCTCCGTAGTCCGCACGCACACGCGCGGATTCGCTCGATCGATGCCGGGGCGGCGCGCGGGGCACCGGGAGTTCTCGCCATATTCACCGGCGAGGACCTCGCCGGCATCGGCGGCCTTCCCTGCGGCTGGCTGATCAAGTCCGTCGACGGCACTCCGATGAAGGAGCCGAAGCACCCCGTGCTCGCCGAAGGCAAGGTACGCCACGTCGGCGAGCAGGTGGCTCTCGTGGTGGCGGAATCCGCCGCGCAGGCCAAGGCGGCCGCGGCTCTGATCGAGGTCGATTACGAGATCCTGCCGGCCGTCGTCGAAACGGCCGCCGCCGCCGCCAGCGGCACCGCCGTCCACGATCTTGCTGCCGACAACGTCTGCTATACATGGTCGATAGGTGACGAGGGTGCGGTGACGGCGGCTTTCGCCAGGGCGGCGCATGTCACCACTCTGAGGCTCGTCAACAACAGGTTGATTCCCAATGCGCTCGAGCCGCGGGCCGCCAATGCCGCGCACTCGCCGGGCGATGATTCATATACTCTCTACGTCACGAGCCAGAACCCGCACGTCGAGCGGCTCCTGATGACGGCATTCGTCCTCGGGATTCCGGAACACAAGATGCGGGTCGTCGCGCCCGACGTGGGCGGCGGCTTCGGGTCGAAGATCTATCTGTACGCCGAGGAGACCGCCCTCGTCTGGGCCAGCAAGCGCGTCGGCCGCCCGATCAAGTGGACGGCCGAGCGCAGCGAGTCCTTCCTCACCGACGCCCACGGACGCGATCACGTCTCGACCGCGGAGCTGGCCCTCGACGCGCAAGGGCACTTTCTCGCCCTGCGGGTGCATACGACCGCCAACATGGGGGCGTACCTTTCCACCTTCGCATCGTGCATTCCGACGATCCTCTACGCCACCCTTCTCGCCGGCCAATACGCGACCCCGCACATCTACTGCACGGTGCAGGCCGTCTTCACCAACACGACGCCGGTCGACGCCTACCGCGGCGCCGGCCGTCCGGAGGCCACCTACCTCCTGGAGCGCATCGTGGAGCGAGCGGCACGTGAGCTGCGCATCGATCCGGTGGAGCTGCGCCGGCGCAACTTCATCCGCAAATTCCCGCATGCCACGCCGGTCGGACTCACCTACGACACCGGCGACTACGATGCGACCCTGAGCCGGGTCATCGATCTGGCGGACGTCGCCGGTTACGCCGCGCGCAAGCAGGCCAGCGCCGCCAAGGGGCTCCTCAGAGGGCTCGGCTACTCCTGCTATATCGAGGCGTGCGGCCTCGCTCCGTCGAATATCGCCGGCGCCCTCGGCGCACGCGCGGGACTGTTCGAGGCCGCGGAGGTGCGCGTCCATCCCACGGGGAAGGTGACGGTGTTCACCGGCTCGCACAGTCACGGCCAGGGCCATGAGACGACTTTCGCCCAGGTCGTGGCGGACAGACTCGGCCTTTCGCTCGAGGATGTGGACATCCAGCACGGGGACACGGGCAAGGTGCTGTTCGGCATGGGCACCTACGGCTCGCGCTCCCTGGCGGTCGGGGGGTCCGCCATCGTCAAGGCGCTCGACAAGATCATTTCCAAGGGGAAGAAGATCGCAGCTCACCTCCTCGAAGCCAGCGACGCCGATGTCGAGTTCGAGCACGGTGAGTTCCGGATCGCGGGGACCGACCGCAAGAAGGCCTTCGCGGAGATCGCCCTCGCGGCTTACGTACCGCACAACTATCCTCTCGGCACCCTGGAGCCGGGACTCAACGAGAACGCCTTTTACGATCCGACCAACTTCACCTACCCGGCAGGCTCTTACGTATGCGAAGTGGAGGTCGACCCCCTGACCGGGAAGGTGCGGGTGGACCGCTTCAGCGCCAGTGACGACTTCGGCAACGTCATCAATCCGATGATCGTCGAAGGTCAGGTGCAGGGCGGCATTGCCCAGGGCATCGGGCAGGCGTTGCTCGAAGGCTGCCGGTACAACGAGGACGGACAGCTTCTGACGGGCAGCTTCACCGATTACGCCTTGCCGCGCGCCGATGACATGCCCGCGCTCGCCATCGAGCTCGCTCCGGGAACGCCCTGCACGCACAATCCCCTCGGAGCCAAAGGCTGCGGGGAAGCGGGTGCGATCGGCACGCCGCCCGCGGTGATCAATGCCGTGCTCGATGCGCTGGCGCCGCTCGGCGTCACCGACATCGACATGCCCGCCACCCCTCACCGGGTATGGGAAGCGATACGGAGGCACGCACGATGAGCGCCATGGCCTATCACCGCCCCTCCTCCCTGGCCGAGGCGGCAAAGCTCGCCGCCGGCGACCCCGATGCCAGAATCCTCGCCGGGGGTCAGTCGATCCTGCCGTCCATGAAGCTCGGGCTTCTCGCGCCGAGCGCGTTCATCGATCTCGCGGCCCTCGGCGAGCTGCGCGGCATCCGCGCGGACCGCAAGTCCGTCACCGTGGGCGCGATGACGACCCATGCCGCGGTCGCCGCATCGCCGGAGGTCATGGCGGCGATCCCCTCGCTGGCAAAGCTTGCCGCGGGCATCGGCGATCCCCAGGTCCGCAACCGCGGGACGATCGGCGGCTCGTTGGCGAACAGCGATCCCGCCGCCGATTATCCGGCCGCCGTGCTCGCGCTCAATGCCACCATTCGCACCAACCGGCGGGCTCTGCCCGCGGATGGCTTCTTCAAGGGTCTGTTCGAGACGGCGCTCGCTCCGGGGGAGATCATCACGGCGGTGGAGTTCCCGGTGCCCAACACCGCCTCCTACGTGAAGTTTCCTCAACCGGCGTCCCGCTTCGCCCTGGTCGGCGTGTTCGTTGCCCAGACGTCCACGGGCGTGCGTGTCGCCGTCACCGGAGCCGGCCCGTGTGCCTTCAGGGTCAAAGTCCTGGAAGATGCCCTCGCCCGGCGGTATGCCCCGCAAGCCTGCGAGGGGATCTCGCTTCCGTCCGGCGATCTCAACACCGACATCCACGCGAGCGCGGAGTACCGGGCCCATCTGATTCCCGTGCTCGCGCAGCGCGCTCTCGCCTAGCCGGGGCCGGGCACGCCCGCGAGCTCATGTGACATCCGCTCCAGGCCGGCCGCATTCGATCGATGAGACGCGCGAGCGGCTGCTGGCGCAGGACTACGTGGCCGACCGCCGGCTCGCGACCGCGGTCTTCCTCGCACTCAGTCTGGAGCGCCCGCTGTTCCTCGAGGGAGAGCCCGGCACCGGCAAGACCGAAGTCGCCAAGGCACTCTCGCGCGCCTTGTCCGCCGAGCTGATCCGCCTGCAATGCCATGAGGGCCTCGACGTCAACCTCGCGGCCTACGAGTGGAACTACGCCCGGCAGATTCTCGAGATCCGCCTCGGCGAGGCGGCGCACGAGTCGCGCGAGCAGATCGCGGCAGGCCTGTTCTCGGAGCGTTTCCTCATCGCGCGGCCCCTCCTGCGGGCGCTGCTGCCGCAGCCGGTGCGGCCGGTGCTGTTGATCGATGAGCTGGATCGTGCGGATGAGCCCTTCGAGGCCTATCTGCTGGAGGTGCTGGCGGAGTTCCAGATCACCATTCCGGAGCTGACCACCATCCGGGCGCAGTTCGCCCCGATCGTCATCATCACTTCGAACCGGACACGGGAAATCCACGACGCCGTCAAGCGGCGCTGCATCTATCACTGGGTCGACTACCCCGATGCCGCCCGCGAGCTCGAGATCATCCGCCGCCGTGTGCCGCACGCGCAGGAGTCCTTGGCGCGGCAGATCGTGGCATTCGTCCGCGAGCTGCGCGGTCTCGATCTCTACAAGCTGCCGGGACTCTCGGAAACGATCGAGTGGGGGCGCGCGCTGCTTGCGCTCGATCGCACGGCCCTCGACCCGCAGACGATCGACGACACGCTCGGAGTGCTCCTGAAATATCAGGACGATCTCGCCCGGGTGAGAGGATCCGAGGCCGCGAGGCTCCTCGACAGCATCGGGCACGCAACGGCTGCCGCCGAGCGGGACTGACGTGCTCGCGGAGCCGACATCCCAGGTCCCTGGAGCAGGCCAACTCGCCGGGAACGTCGTGCACTTCGCCCGGGTGTTGCGCAAGGCAGGCCTGCCGGTCGGCACCGATCGGGCTCTGCTCGCACTGCAGGCGCTCGAGCTCTCGGGGGTCGGCGGCCGGGGCGAGCTGCATGACGTGCTCGAGGCCTGCCTCACCAGCCGAGTCGAGCACCGCCCGCTCTTCGATCAGGCCTTCCATGTCTTTTGGCGCAATCCGCACCTTCTCGAGGAGATCATGCGGATGAGCCCGCCGGCGGGCCGCCCGGCCCAAGAGCCGCGCCGCTCGATGGCGAGTCAACGCCTGCTCGACGCCCTGCTCGACTCCCGCCGCGCGGGGCCACACCGCCTCGAGCCACTCGGCGGCCCGCAACCGAGCCCGCAGCCGAGCTGGTCGGACCGCGAGCGGCTGCGCGCCATGGACTTCGAGTCGATGAATTCCGAGGAATCCCGCGCCGCACAGCGTGTAATCGCCGCTTTCGTGCCGCACCTCGCGCGGCTACGCACGCGGCGGCACGCACCATCCAATGCGGGGGCGCGCCTGAACCTTCGCCAGCTGCTTCGGGACTGCGGCCGGCGCGGCGGCGAAATCGGTGAGATTCCGCGCCGGAGGCGCCGGACGAAGCTCGAGTCACTGTGTGTCATCGTCGACATCTCCGGATCGATGTCGCGCTACTCGCGCATGTTCCTGCACTTCATGCATGCCCTCATGAGCGGAGCGCGCTCGGGGGAGCTTCGCATGAGCGCTTTTGTGTTCGGAACGAGACTGACGCACATCACACGGCTCCTCAGGGGTTGCGACCCGGATGAGGCCCTGAGCCGCGTCGCGCGAGCCGTGGAGGACTGGTCGGGCGGCACGCGGATCACGCTCTGCCTGAAGGAATTCAACCATCGCTGGGCGCGGCGAATGCCGCTGGCAGCCTCTACCGTGCTTCTGGTGACCGACGGACTGGAGCTTGCGGAGATCGACACTTTGAGCGAGCAGGCACAACGGCTCTCGCGCTCGTGCCGGCGCCTGCTCTGGTTGAATCCCCTCTTGCGGTATGAGGCGTTCGCGCCGAAAGCGCGAGGCGTCCGTGCGTTGCTTCCGCACGTGGACGAGATGCTGCCGGTACACAACATCGAATCGCTGGAGCGCCTGGCATTGACGCTCCAGCAAACCTCTCGGGAGTGCGCGACATGGAAATGAAAGGTGAGCGAATTCTGCCGGCCGACCGCGCGACGGTCTGGTCGCTCCTGAACGATCCGCAGATCCTGCGCCAATGCGTCCCCGGCTGTGAGAGCCTGGTGGCCACGGCAGAGCACTCCTATGACGCGGTCATGACCGCCGCCATCGGTCCGGTGAAAGCCCGCTTCAAAGGCAAGCTCTCCCTCGCCGACATCGAGGCGCCGGCGCGCTACCGGCTGCTGTTCGAGGGCCAGAGCAGCCAGGCTGGATTCGCCCGCGGGGAAGCGCGCATCGAGCTGCAGGAGCTTGCGCCGGAGCAGACCCGCCTCGTCTACTCGGCGACGTCGCAGGTGGGCGGCAAGCTCGCGCAGATCGGCGGCCGGCTGATCGATGCGGCGGCGGCCGCGACGGCCGACAAATTCTTCGAGGCATTTGCCGGACAGCTGCCCGCTCGAGTCAGTGCCGTCCCGGAGGCGGCGCCGCCCCCTGCCAAGGCTCCTAGCTCCGGAGTGTGGCGCTGGCTTCTGGCTTTCTTGCGACACCTCTTCGCACGAAAGGCCTGAGCCTCGAGCCCAACGGGCTCGCTGAGCCGGCAGTGCTTGACCAATTAGTTGCGCGAATGGTTAAATATTTCGTACTCGGAGAAGCTCTCCAGGAGCCTGCCATGACCAGCCCCGCATCTCCCCGGCCCTCCTTCATTCCATCCCTCGCCTACAAGGACAATCGTGCCGCGCTCGAGTGGCTGCAGAAGGCCTTCGGTTTCGAGCCGAGCGAGGTCCTCACCGACGCGCAGGGCAATATCGTCCATGCCGAGATGACACATGGCGACGGCGTCGTCATGATCGGCAGCGAGTGGGCGGACTGGACCCGAAGCCCCGCCTCGCTGGGCGGCAAGAACACGCAGCGCGTCCACGTACGCATCGAGCGTGGACTCGACGAGCATTGCGCCCGCGCGCGCCACGCCGGCGCAAGGATCGTGATGGAGCCGGCCGACCAGTTCTACGGTGACCGCACCTACATCGCCACGGACCCGGAGGGCCATTACTGGACGTTCTCGCAACCCCTCCGGGACGTTTCCAGGCAAGAAATGGAGAAGGCCACCGGCTTCAGGTTCGAGCGGCTGAGTTGAGCGCACCTGCCCTAGACCGGACGCTCGCGGCCCTCGCCGACCCGCATCGCAGGCGGGTCGTCGAGCTCCTGCGTGAGCGGCCGCACAGGGCCGGAGAGCTGGCCGAGGCGGCGCGCATTTCCTTTCCGGCGATGAGCCGGCATCTGAAGACACTGCGCAGGAGCGGCCTCGTCGAAGAAGCCCGTGATGAATTCGACTCGCGGGTCCGCATCTACCGGCTGCGGCCGCAGGCCATGGGGGAGCTCAGGACGTGGCTGGCGGAAACGGATGCCCTGTGGGCCCGGCAGCTCCGCGCGCTCGAGGCGCACCTGCAGAAGACCAGGAAATGACATCACGGGTGTTCGTTGCGCTGCGCGTGCCCGCCGATCCGGCGCGGGCTTTCGCGGCATTCACCGCCGAGATCGCCTCCTGGTGGCAACCGAATCAACTCTTTCGGATCACTCCGGGCGGCGACGGCGAGCTGGCGTTCGAGCCTGGAGTTGGCGGCCGACTCCTCACGCGCCTTGCGAACGGCGACACCTTCGAGATCGGCCGCATCTCGGTGTGGGAGCCGGGCAAGCGCCTCGTCTTCGGCTGGCGTCAGGCGAGCTTCTCACCCGGGCAAGCCACGGAAGTCGAGGTTCTCTTCGAGCCCGTCGGCGAGGAGACGCGTGTGTCGATCGAGCACCGGGCGTGGGACACGATTCCCCAGGACCACGTTGCCCGACACGGCTTCCCCGAGACCGTCACGCTGCAGCGGGTCGCCGACTGGTGGCGCGCCTCGCTCGGGGCGCTGAGAGCGCGGCTTTCCGGCTGACAGTTGGACAGCCGTTGCGCAAGGCTTCGGAATATCCTCCTCGATGAGCCGCCACGGCGGCGGGAGAGTTTACGATGGCGCGACGCAGGAAAACCCTGGAGCAGTTGTTTCGTCCGCTCGCTCGAGCGACCCGCGAGCCGCGCGCCGGATCGGGCGAGAGTGGCGCCCTGGAGGCAATCTGGCAGGTCGTCTGCGCGATCCCCCGGGGGCGGGCTTCGACCTACGGCGCGGTGGCGCGCGCAGCCGGCCTTCCGGGACGTGCGCGGCTGACCGGATTCGCGCTCAGAGTGGCGCCGAGGGGATTGAGCCTGCCCTGGCATCGTGTCGTCGGCGCGGGCGGACGAATCGTTTTCCCGAGCGCCTCGCGCGAGCACCGCGAGCAGGCGAGACGCTTGCGCTCCGAGGGTGTCCCGGTCACGGCCGGGCGTGTCCCGCGCTCGGCCCTCACGGAACTGGACGAGATCTGACCGGGCGGCTCACAGATCGTCTGCAATGCTGGCGATCTTAAATCGAGCCGGCGCGCCAGCCGCTCGGCCGGACGCGTCTCACCCCGCCTGCCGCCGCGCCCCATTGCAGAGTCGTCCACGACTTGAGACGCTAGCGCTGCGGCGCATCAGGGCGCCGGAACGCGCCGGAGATCAGCGTTGGGCGAACGCCTGGAGCTCGGACCGCTCGAGCTCAAAGTGCTCGAGGTATTGTGGCAGCGCAACCGCGCCGCGACGGTGCGGAACGTGCAGCCGTCGTTCCCCCGGCTCGCCTATACCACCCTGATGACGACCCTCGACCGCCTGTACCGCAAGGGAGTGCTGCGGCGTTTTCGGCTCGGCCGCGCCTTCGGCTACGAGCCGCGCTGCTCCCGGGACGAGCTCTTCGGACAAATGGTTTCCGGGCGCGTCGCCGAGCTCCTGGCGGCGTGCGGCGACAGCACGGTGCTGCTCTCGACGCTGGTGGAGGCCGTCGGCCATGCCGACGCCGAGCTCCTCGATGAGCTCGAGGCACTGGTGCGCGCCGAGCGGGCGCGGCTCAAGTGGGAGGAAAAGTGAGCTTCGATGTGACCTTCCCGCTGGTGTTGCTTGCGGCCTACGGCCTCTTCAATCTGCTGCTTTCGGCGGCGGTCGTACTCTCGTGGCGCGCGGGCCTGCGCCGCCACTTGACGGACGCGGATGCGGTGCTGGGCGTTCGGCTCCTGCCCGCGATGGGATCCGCAGCCCTCGTCCTGACCGTCGTCCTGCCGGCGTTCCTCATGTACGAGCCGCGCCACGCGCATGATCAGCCGGGGCCGCTGCTCGTCGTATCCGCGCTGTTTGCGCTGCTCGTTCTCGGGGATGGGATTCGCCGCGGCCTGCGGGCATCGCGGGCGACACGGGCGCTGGTGCGCGGCTCGCAACCGCTCCCCGCCCGGCCTGCGGCCGGGGGTCCGCAGGTGACCGTCATCAACGTCAAGGAGCCGCTCGTGGGAGTGGTGGGAGGCTTGAGACAGCGAATCGTCGCGGCCCGGTGCGTCGCCACCGCCTGTGACGATGAGGAATTTCGCCAGGTGCTCGCCCATGAGGCGGCGCACATGGATGCCCGGGACAACCTCAAACTGCTCTTGCTGCTGACGATGCCCGACGCGCTGGCCTGGTCATCGACCGGCAGCGCCTTGACGGAGCACTGGCGGGCCGCGACCGAGCTCGAAGCGGACGAGCGCGCGAGCGGCGCCGATCCGCGCAAGCGCATCGCGCTCGCCTCGGCGCTGATCAAGGTGGCGCGCCTCTCCATGGCGAGCGGGCGGCCGCGCAGGGCCTCCCGGGTGAGCACCCAACTCAGCGGGCTGGAGCATCGCGTGCGGCGCCTGCTGGCGCCGTCGGCGGCCATGCGCCGCAGTTTCCCCGCACGGCGGCTGCTCACCTGTGCGCTGCTCGTTCCCCTGCTCGCCGTGCCGCTCTATGCCTCGGTTCACCGGCTCATCGAGGCGCTCGTCGCCTTCGGGCGCTAGGAATCTCCACATGCAGGCTTTGACGACGAATCCGGGACTCCTCTCCCCCTTCCATGTTGCCTTTCCCGTGCATGACCTGAAGGCCGCCCGCACATTCTACGGCGAGACGCTGGGCTGTCCTGAGGGACGCAGCTCGGAGGAATGGGTGGATTTCAACTTCTACGGCCACCAGATCGTCGCCCATCTGGCTCCGGAGGAGACCCATCAGGTGCGGCGTAACACGGTCGACAGACACGGCGTACCCGTACGCCACTTCGGAATAGTGTTGCCGATGGCGGAGTGGGAGGCGCTGGCGGGCCGCCTGCGGGCAAAGGGCGTGCGATTCCTGATAGAGCCCTACATCCGCTTCGAGGGACAGCCCGGCGAGCAGGCCACGATGTTCTTCCTCGATCCATCGGGCAATGCGCTCGAGGTCAAGGCCTTTTCCGACATCACACGACTCTTCGCCAGGTGAACGGCCGCTGAATGTCAGCTGGGGCGTGGCCGCCTGCCAAGCCTTCGACTGCGGAACCGCAGAGCGCCGCCGCCCGTTGATCGAGCTGAGCTTTCTGCGTGAGGAGTGTTTATGCGCAAATATGTCGTAGCGCTCGCCGCCCTGTCGCTGACCAGCGCCGCTGCCTGGGCCGATACTCATGGCAGCCATCAGCCGATGAAGGACTCGTACATCACCACCAAGGTGAAAGCTGAGCTTGCAGCCGATCATGACACCAAGGCGCGCGACATACACGTCGCCACCGTCAACGGTGTCGTGACGCTGCGGGGCGTTGCCTCGTCGGCGGCTGAGAAGGACCGAGCCGAGCAGGACGCAATGAGGATCAAAGGAGTCCGCGCGGTGCAAAACCAGATCAAGGTCCCCGAGTAGCATCGCTCTGCGCCCCAGCCTGCCCGGGCCCTGCGCTCTCAGCGGGGTCCGGGCGCTTGCGATAGCTTGTACGGCAGCGGATCATAGGCGGCAGGGGATCCGCCCCGGAAGCCGACAGCCCGCCATGAGAATGCTCAGACCCTGGCTCCTTGCCGCCTCGCTCGCGCTGTGCGCCCTGCCCGTCATCCCGCCCTACGCCGGGGCGGCGGACGCGCAGCTGCAACACGCCATAGACGGCTCATGGCGATCCGCCGCCAACAGGGCGCGCGATCGCTACCGTCATCCGCTGCAGACCCTCGACTTCTTCGGCTTGCGTCCGCAGATGACGGTCATCGAGCTCGCCCCGGGGGGCGGCTGGTACACGGAGATACTGGCGCCGGTGCTGCACGACGGCGGCCACCTGATCGAGGCCGCTCCCCCGGCCGATGGCAGCAGTCCCTTCATGCGCCGGATGGCCGCCGCGTTCGACAACAAGCTCAAGTCCGACCCGGCGGTATACGGCAATGTCAGGACCATTCCCTTTGCACCGCCTGCACAGGTGAATCTCGGTCCGCCGGGCTCCGCGGACATGGTGCTGACTTTCCGCAATCTCCATGACTGGCTCAACGACGACCCCGCCACTCTCGCGGCCGTGTTCCGGGCCGCGTACCAGGTGCTGAAGCCCGGCGGCGTGTTCGGCGTCACCGAGCATCGGGCTCGCCCTTATGAGAACGCGGATCAGTCCTCACGCACACTGCACCGTATCCCCGAGGACTACGTCATCGAGCTCGGCCTGAAGACCGGCTTTCAGCTCGCCGGGGTGTCCGAGGTCAACGCCAACCCGCAGGACACGGAAAGCGTGAACGTGCACCGCCTCCCGCCCGACCTGGCCGGACCTCCCGCCGAGCACGCGAAGATGCGACAGATCGGTGAATCGGACCGGATGACGCTCAAGTTCGTGAAGCCTGAGCATTGAGCATCGGGCTGCCGGTAGGAGTGCACCCGCCGATCCTCAGTGATCGCAAAGGGATATTCCGCCGCTCAGGCTCTTGAGCCGCACGCGGCCGCTGCCGCCGCCCCGCGTGCCCTCGAGGCGGCTGCCCGGCCCATACTCGCTCTTGTCGGGCTGCTGTCCGAAGCAGTCCTCGATATCGCCGCTGAATGACCTCGCCTCGTAGGAATATCCCGCCGCGGCCGACACGCCGACCTTCTGATCGCCGCTCACAGTCTCGGACTCGATCGTTCCGCCGCTGGCGAGCCGTGCGCTGAGGCCGATCTCGCCCGAGGTGGTGTTGAGCCGCACGAGGCGAGCGGGCGCAACCTCAGCTTGCAACCTCCCATTGACGGTTCTCGCCTCGAGCTCGCCGGCCGCGTTGGTGACGCTCAAATCGCCACTCACGCTCGTCACGTGAAGCGCGCCGTCCTGGCCGCTGCCGTGCAGGTCGATGGTTCCGCTCACGGAGGTCACCTCGTCATCCCCCGACCCGAGCTCCGCGTCGATATCGCCGCTCACCGTATGCAGGTGTTGGCTGCCTACGACGCTGCTGGATCTGATGCCAGCGCTGACTCCCGCTACATCGAGCTCGCTGCCGCGCGGCACATGAACCTCGAGGCGCACCGGAGTGTGCTCGCCGAAGGCGCCGGACGAATTGCAGCGATCCGAGTCGTTGTATGTGACGCACACGTTCGTGCGACCGTGCCCGCTCGTCACCTTCACCCGCTGCGTGTCGCTCGGCAGATCCGCCGTGACCGAGACCACGGATTTGTCCCATCCGCTGATCACGATGCGTCCGGCGATATTGCTGACATCGACCTCGCCGCGCGGGTCTGCGGCGACCTGCCGTTGGAAGGTGCTCGCGTGCGCCGCCTCGGCCGCCACAGCGAGAGACGCCGCCAGGATTGCCATGCGAAACAAGGATGTGCTCATACTCAAGTCTCTCCGCTGCCGCCGCTCGCTTCCGCAACGGTCGTCAGCAATTGCATTTCGTTTTGACAGGTATCGATCAGCAGCTCTTGCAGCAGCGCATTCCCCGGCTCGCGGCCCAGGGCCTGCTGGATGTCGCGCATCGACTGCTCGATGGCGCCCAGGCTGTTCAGCACTTTCTTGCGGGTGGGCGGCGGAAGTTTCGCGAGCCGCGAGTTCAGCGAGCGCAGCAGAGCCGCTCTTTCCCTCAGATAGCGCGGATCGGTGAGGAAGGACACGGGGACTGCCTCTGCCGCGCTGCCGCCGCTGTGAGCCGCGGCAACCGGCGGCGGCAGAGGAGCGGGGGAGAGGATCCACCGGTCGATGGAGATACCGACGACGACCGCGGCGAGAATGGCGGCAAGCATCGCGACGTGCATCGTGCGCGGCCGCCAGTGCCGTGCCGGCTTCGCCCCGCCGCGCTGTTCCACGCTCGCCTGTGCCTGCGGCATGCTGCTCTCACGCAACATCGCCTCCAGCGCCGGCCAGCCGTCATGCGGCGGCGGGATGTCACGGGGCAGGTCGCCCAGACGTCTGATCTTGGAAAGCGCAGGATCGTTCATGACTGATGACTCTCAGGCTCGAGCCGGGCGCGCAGGAGCGCACGGGCGCGGTGCAGTTGCGCCTTGCAGGTGCCTTCGGCGACGCCGAGCATTTGCGCCGCCTCGGGATGCGAGTACCCATAGATTCCGCAGAGCACGAGTGCATCTCGCGCGCCATCAGGCAGTGCGGCGACAGCCGCTTCGATCTCACGTACCTCGACCGGGGTATCAAGAGTCCACCTCCCCGGCGCGTCGGCCGGCTCCTCATCCGGGTCCGCAGGCAGTGGCGGCATATCGGCCCGCGCCGCGGCCTTGCGGCGCCGGCTCAGCACCACGTTTACCGCGATGCGGTGCAGCCAGGTGCCGAAGCTGCTCCGCGTCTCGAAGCGCTTCAGCGCCCGCCAGGCGTTGAGGAACGCCTCCTGGGCGCAATCTTCCGCGCCTGCCCGGTCCCGCGTCATCCGCAGGCACAGTCCGTACACGCTGCCAATGTGGTGGCGATACAGACGCTCGAACGCGCGCATATCCCCACCGGAAGCGCGCTGTACGAGCGCTGGCTCCCATTCGATCGACTCAATTGGCGCAGCCGAGACCATGCACTCCGTTGGACTCATTCGCAGGCGGAACCGTTTAAAGGCGCGTCGCAGTGCCCGCGGCCGCGCCGGCGTCTATTTCCGGGCAGCGGAGAGGAGCCCCGCCCGACCGCTGCTGAGGTCCGCGCCCGAGCGCACCCTCGGGTAGGCTACACCGGGGTTGAGGCCCTCCCAGTAGAGGCGCTCGATGAGCGGCGCCGGGTTCTCGTCCTCCTTGCCCCAGCGCATGCCCCGCGTCACCCTCGCCCAGTAGGCGGGGCTCCGCTTGAAGTGGAATGCCGCCGGGTCGGCCGGCGTCGTTCCGCCGGTGAATGCCGCGGCGAAGGGCGCCGGCTCTACCGCCCGATAAGTCCACTGCTTGCGCTCGAGGTCGAACACCGCGGACATCGGCCGTTGATAGGCATCGTAGATCGACAGATGCCCGATGCCGAGAATGTCCTCGATCGTCGCGAGGACGTTTACGGTGGAATAGCGCTCGCTGACCACGGCGTGATGCCTGAGATAAGGACCCGCCAGGAAGCATACGCTGCGGTGCGCATCGACATGATCGGCACCATCCTGGGCATCGTCCTCGATGACGATGATGAGCGTGGTGCCGGCATACGGGCTGTGAGCCACCGCCTCGACGAGCCGGCCGACGGCATAGTCGTTGTCCGCGACCTGCGCCTCCGGCGTATCGAGCCCGTCGATCGACTCGGAGAAATCGCCGAGGTGATCGCGCATCAGCCGCACGAGGCTGAGCGCCGGCAGATTGCCGTGAGATACGTACCGCTCGAACTCGCGGCGCCACTCGGCTTCCCGGTAATAATCCGGGAATCTCGTGTCGAAGCCGCGGAAGTACGGGTCGGTGACTGGCGCGAGCTGGCGGTTCGCGGCAAAGGCGACGCGGATGCGGCTCGCATAGGGCAGCGCGACCAGAGGCGGCGAGTGGATCGGGTTGTCATACGGCTTCAGGTCCAGCATGAAGCCGTAGTTGCGCACGGGAAGTCCGGCCCGCATGGCCGCATCCCAGAGATAACCCTGCTGGTACTCGCCCTCGGGACCATCGGGCGCGGCCACATCAGCGGTTCCGGGCAGAAGATCGGCGTCCTTCGGATAGCCCGGCTCCTCCTTCATCCTTCCGGAGAGCGACCCGATGGCGACATCGGCGTCGCGATTGGTCCCCTCCCAGTCATACGAGAGACCGCGGTCGGCGTAGTTCACCGGCAGGTTCTTCGCACCCACATCGGATTCCATCGCCGATGTGCTCCACGGCCAGCCATTGCCGCTCACCTCGCCCGTGTCGTAGAAATTGTCGAGTGTCACGAAATCCAGCGCGAGCGCGTGCGCGTTGGGCGTGATCAGGCGGCCGAACTCGGCGAGGCGCGGATCTCCGTTGCCCACCGGCAAGTCGCCGAGAAGCTGATCGTAGGTCCGGTTCTCGCGCACGATGTAGATGATGTGCTTGATTCGCCGGTGCAGCGCGCTCATCAACCGCTGATCGTTCGCGTCTTCGCGCACATACAGGTGATCGTTGGCGGCGACCGTGCGGGTGAGCTCCGCCAGATCGTGCGCGGAAGGCGCGGGCAGCGAGAGGAAGCCCGCCTTGGACTGCTGCAGGACATATTGGTTGGATGCGGTACAGTGCGCGTGCCGCGCAGCGTCGTACTTGTTGTCCGCGCACCACCCGGCATTGGGTCCCGGGATGCTCTTGCCGTTGACGACATAGAGCATCCTCCCGTCGGCGCTCACGCTCACCGAATTCGGCCAGTACCCCGTGGGGATCAACCCGGCAACGCGCGGCGCACCCTTCCCGAGCGTGAGGATTGCGACGGCGTTCTCTCCGCCGTTGGTCACGTAGAGCCGGCTCTCATCGGGAGACAGCGCCAGACTGTTCGGATCGACGCCGTGGAAGTAAGCGCCCGGCGCCATCAATTCAGGCGGAGCGATGGTGCGGACAGTCTGCAGCACGCGATCACTCGCCGTGCCGATCACCGAGACGACATCGGCGTTGTCGCTGGCCACGTATAGCCGCGAGCCTGCGCGGTTCAGCACCATCCGGTTGGGATTTCCCTTCACCGGGATACGCGCGAGCACCGCAGGCGCAGGGGCCGCGAGATCGATGACATCGATCTCGCGGTCGCGCATGCTGGAGACATAGGCCTTACCGGTTCCCTTGACCGCCACCCAGTAGGGGTAGGTGCCGCCGGGACGGCCCCGACCCGGCTGCAGCGAGAGCTCCCTCGAACGGCCATCGGGCAGACCGCCGGAGAGCGTGACGATCGAGACGGAGTCGTTGTAGAAGTTCGCGGCGACCAGCTTCCTACCGTCGGCTGACAGCGCCAGTCCGGCAACCTCCGGTTTGGCCCCGAGTCCCTTGCCGGCGTGATGCCCGAGCCTGATGAGCGCGGCAGCGTCTTCGCGCCAGACGCCTCCCTTGCGCGCGAAAACGTGCACTGCATCGTCCACACCTCCGGAGACATAGAAGTGCCTGCCGTCCGGCGCGAAAGCGATTCCCATGTATGTGTTCGGCACCCGCAGTACCTGCCGGCGCTCGGGTCGGCCGTGCCGGATGTCGTAGACGAATACGTACTCTTGCGAGTCGGCCGGGATCTTGTTTCCCGAGCGGTCGAACAGCCGGTTATAGCCGCTCGTGAGGATGAGCAGCGTCCTGCCGTCGGGGCTGGTTACCGTCGTCACTGCCTGGCCGGCGAAGTAGCCCGGGAATGCACGCAGCCCGGGATTCAACCGCGAGAAGCTCGCTCCCGCCGCCGCGGTCGGCGTGAGCCTGATCCCGGACGGCGCGACGGACGGGTGAGTGGCGCGCGCAGCTGGCGTGGCGGCGCACGCCCACCGGATTGCCGCAACCGCCAGCGCCGCGGACAGGAAAAAAGGCAAACCTCGAAAGCATCTCCAGGACGGCATGCGGGAATCTCGCTCCGGACTCGGCAGTGGTTGCCGGCAGAGCCTACAGGTTTTCCCGCCCTGCGCGCTATGGCGAGCCCGCGCTGTAACGTGCGCGCAATCAGCCTGAAACCATGGCCGATCTACATCGGGTTGCGCCCCGTCGTCAGTGCGCCATCACTCCTTCCCTCACTTCCCCGCGGTTGGACACTTCGGCGCGCTACCCGCCGTCGTCTGCTTCCGCGGCTCGAGCTTCCAGTCGGCCGGGATCTCGAACTGATCCGATGGGATGCTCGCCGTGTCGATCGACGTCGTCTCGGTGGTGAGTGAGACGACCCGAACCAGAGGTCCGGATGCCGGCGCGGGCGCCTTCGAGCCATCCGAGGAAGACTGCGCGGTCATGGAGCTGGCCGCGGCACTGGCGGCAGGGTCTGCCGCCTCGTTCGCGGCACTGGACGCCGCCTCCCCGCCCGCCGAGTCGGCATGGATGGCGGAAGCTCCGCGATGAAACAGGCTCGACAAGCCGCCGGCGAGCGCGTTGGAGGCAATGTTGTGCATGCTGAACCGGCTGCTGCTGCTTGCTTGCTGCTCCTGTGCCTGCTTCGCCTTGCCGCAATGCGGGCCGCCGAACGCCATGTAGAAGGTCGTGCGCAGCGGATAACCCTTGAGATCGGCCGCCCTGCTCTTCAGCTGCTTGAGCTGATCCGCGTACGGCGCCATGAATTGCGTGACCGTGCGCTGCAGCTGCGGGTTGTTCGGGTCCAGGCCCTGCGCCTGCAGATACTTTTTCAGGAAGGCATTCCGCCCCTCCGTTCCCGGAATCTCATCCGTGGTGAGCCAGGTGTCGAAAGCATAGTCGACCTCGCACACATCTCCGGTCTGAGTGTCCGTGCAGGTCTGCGAAAGCACCACGCTCGTCTTGCGCGCATCGTGCCCGAGGATCGTGGCGTGCTCGTCGGTGGCGTTCACGTTGAGCACCGGGGAGCTCAACTGGCAGTGCGAGGTGTCCGGCGCCGAGGTCCGCGAGACGTTCTGCGACTGCGGCATCGGGCACTTCTTCATCTCCTCCATCGCGGCCTCGAGCCGCTGCTGCGCCTCGGCGCGCTGCCCGGCCGTGGGGAACGGGGTCTCGGTGTAGAGCTTCTTCTTCGGCTGCAGCTGCCACTCGACCTGTTTGTCGAGGCGCACGATGCGTCCGCTCTCCACGTTGTGGCAGAAGAGCGAAAGGAATCCGTGGCAGGTCACGGTCGAATCGCTGCGCTGCTTGTCGGCGCTCGTGTGCTCCACCGAGTCGATGTCGATGTTGATTCCAGCCAGACTCATCGAAGTCTTCTGGCTGATGCTCACGTCGGCGCGCGCGGGCAGCACCGCAAGAGCCGCCGCGGCGGAGAGTGTCAGAGTGAGGGCGGTCCGGGCTCGGCTGCGCATGGTCATGTCGGCTCTCTCCCCTTTTTTCGGAATGGGACGTCGCCTTTTGTAGCGGCCGAGTGTAATTCTCCGCCTTCGCCCCGCGCCTGTCGATGCCCGGCCGCGCCCCGCAGCGGCCGCTCTGCCGGAGAGACTCAGGCCTTGGGTTCAGGCCTTGATTTCAGGCTACCCGGGCCAGGTACGCGAAATCCGCGCGCGCCGCATCCATCCGCGGCCCGGCGAACGGCGGCTCCTGCTCGACGTAGTAGTACCTCACTCCCGCCTCATAGGCGATCGGCAGGATGGTCTTCCAGTCGAGAGTGCCCGACCCGACGTCGGCCGGATCCATCCTGAACGCGTTGTTGGGCACGGTGCTCGCCTTGAGGTCCTTGACGTGCATCAGCCGGAAACGGCGGCGGCGCGCCCGCAGCAGCGGAATCGGGTCGACCCCAGCGGCAGCGACCCAGCCGACGTCCATCTCGAACCAGACGGCATCGGGATCCGTGTTCTCGAGCAGCAGGTCGTATGCGGTCTTCGATCCGTGCGCGGAAAACTCGGCGTTGTGGTTGTGGTAGGCCAATTTCAGCCCTTCGCGCTTCAAGGCGGCCCCCTTCTCGTTGAGCCGTGCGGCCGTGCGCCGCCAGTCATCGGCGGTCATCTCCCGGCCCGCGCGGCCGAGGAATTCCACGCCATCCTCTCCCTTGCGGGCGCGCAACCGGCGCGGAATCGGGAATATCGGCACCACGACGCAGCTGGCGCCGAGGCGATGCATGTCGGCCGCAAGCTCGCCCACATCCGCCGCGAGCGTCGGGCCGCCGCCCGCGTCCGGCTGCAGCGGCACGTGTGCGCTGGGGCACGTGAGCCCGGCTCTTTCGAGCGCCGCCCGAAACTCCGCCGCCGTGCGCTTCATGAAGCCGACGCTCTCCACCGTCCGATAGCCGATCTTCGCGACCCCCTGCAGTGTCCCGTCGAGGTCACGGTACGGTGCCTCCCCCAGCGTGTAGAGCTGCAGGCCGATCGGCAGGTCATGGCCGGCAAAGAAGCGGCGCGAGCGGGCTGGCGCAGGCAATCCGGCCGTCGCGGCCATGCAGCTCACCGCCGCTGCCGTGCCCAGGAATGCCCGCCGGCTGAGGGCAGGGGTCTCCCGCGACTCTAGGATCGGTGCTTTGTCCATCATCGCGCTCCTCCGATTCGACTGGAGTCTGATTCTAATCCGCGGACTTGGCCGCGGCACTGCACCGGTAGTTCTCGCCGATCCGCCGGCGTACGATGACCGCATGAGCGTACTCCCCGACATCGAGCCCGCCTCGGCGCCCTGCCCTGCGACTCCACAACTGCTCACCGTGATCGACGCCCGCCCGCGCGACCTCGGCGGCTTCAGCGTCGGCCGCGTCCTGCCCTCGGCGGCCCGCAAGCTGATCGGCCCCTTCATCTTCTTCGATCACATGGGACCTGCGGCTTTTCCGCCCGGCCGCGGCATCGATGTGCGCCCTCATCCGCACATCGGCCTTGCCACGGTCACCTATCTGTTCGAGGGCGAGATCGTCCACCGTGACAGTCTCGGCTCGCACCAGCCGATCCGGCCGGGCGATGTCAACTGGATGACTGCGGGGCGCGGCATCGCTCATTCCGAGCGCACCGGGCCGGAGCTGCGGCAGACGGGCTCGCGCCTGGACGGACTGCAGCTCTGGGTCGCGCTGCCGCTCAGGCACGAGGAGACCGATCCCCAGTTCCATCACCATCCCTCCCGCGATCTCCCGGCCCTCGAGGTCGCCGGCACGCGCGTCCGCCTGCTCGCCGGCAGTGCCTTCGGTGAGACATCGCCCGTCAGGACGTTCTCGCCCCTCTTCTACGCCGATGCGGCGATGCCCGCGGGCAGCGAGCTGCCGGTTCCCGACGACCACGAGGAACGCGCCGCTTACGTCGTCAACGGCTCCATCGAATGCGGTAACGAGCGGGCTGAGCGTGGCCGGATGCTGGTATTCACGCCAGGGGCTCCCGCAACTCTGCGCGCCGTCAGCGATGCGCGCGTGGCGCTCATAGGGGGCGCACCGATCGATGGCGAGCGCCACATCTTCTGGAATTTCGTCTCCAGCTCGCAGGCAAGAATCGAGCAAGCCAAGCTCGATTGGCGGGACGGCCGGTTCCCCAAAGTGCCCGGCGACGAGCGGGAGTTCATCCCGCTTCCGGACTGAGCTCGCCTTCGCGCGGCATCACATCGCGCATCCGATCGACGGTTCTCAGAGGCGGAAAGATTCGCATCCAGACCGCGACCACGACGAGGGTTCCCACACCGCCCAGCACGACGGCAGGCACCGTTCCAATGAGCGCCGCGGTCACGCCGGACTCGAACCCACCGAGCTCGTTGGAGGCGCTGATGAAAAGCGTATTCACCGCGCTCACCCGCCCGCGCATCGCATCGGGCGTGGCGAACTGCACGAGCGCGGAGCGGATGTACACGCTGATCTGATCCGCTGCGCCGGTGACGGCGAGGGCGGCAAGTGACAGGCCGAAACTCCTCGACACACCAAACACGATCGTGCCGATGCCGAAGACGACGACGGAGGCGAACATGGCACGGCCCACGCCACGCTCGACCGGCCGGCGGGCGATATAAAGCGCCGTGACGGCCGCGCCCGCGGCCGGGGCGCTGCGCAGGAGGCCGAGACCTGTCGGGCCGGCGTGCAGGATGTCGCGGGCATAAACAGGCAGCAGCGACGCCGCGCCACCCAGAAGCACGGCGAAGAGATCGAGCGAGATCGCTCCGAAGACCACCGGGCGCGAGCGCACGAATTCGATGCCCTCGCGAACCCTTTCGAGGCGGCTCGCGCGTGCCGCGCCATCGGGCTCGAGGCGCCTGCCTTTGAGAAACGGCATTCCCCCGGCGCTCACGAGGGACGCCAGGAGTGCGCCGCCGTACGCGATGGCCGGCCCCAATGCGTACGCGAATCCTCCCAGCGCCGGGCCCGCGATGATCGCGAGCTGAGTGACGGACGAGCCCCAGGCAAGCGAACGCGGCAGCTTCTGCGGCGGCACGAGGAAGGGCAGGAGCGACCGGCTGGCCGGTCCGGAAAAACCGCGCGCGGTGCCATAGAGCAGGATCACGGCGTAGAGGGGCCAGACGGAGGTCTGGTGGGTGAGGACGAACGCGAGCAGCAGGGCGCTCGAGGCCGCCTCGAGCAGGCTCGCCAGCGTGATGATGCGCCGCGGATCGAACCGGTCGGCCAGCTCGCCGGCAGGCAATGCGAGCAGGAACATCGGCACGAACTCGATGAGACCCACGATCCCGAGCGCCAGCGGGCTGCGCGTCAGGTCATAGACCTGCCAGCCGACGCAAACCGACTGTACGAGCACCGCGATCCGCGCCAGCACACGGATGCACAGATAGAGCGGAAGATCGCTGTCGCGGTAGACGCTGTTAATTGCCGCAGCCCGCCCGCGCGTGCAGATAACTCACCGCGGCAAGGTCCTGCACGATGTGGCCGAGCGACTTGTAGACGGTGATCTCCTCGGAGGAGCTGCGGCCGGGAACGCGGCCGAGCAGCACCTCGCCGATCTCGGCGGCGAGGTGCCCATCGTCGATGAGTCCCGCCTCCCTGGCCAGGAGGAACTCGGAAGCCGCCGCCAGTGCCGAGCGCCGGCTGTCCACGATGTAGCGGCTCGCCTGGACCAGCGCATGGTCGATCTCCACCGGTCCCGCGTAGCTGGATCCGACGGCATTCACGTGAGTTCCCGCCCGCACCCACTCGCCAAACAACACCGGAGTCCGCGATCCGGTCACCGTGCAGATGATGTCGGCACCGGCGGCCGCCTCACGGCCCTCGGCGACGGCCGTGACGGGGATTCCGACTTCGGCCTGCATCCGCTGCGCGAATCGGCCGGCCCGCTCCACGGAGCGTCCCCAGACGAGGATCCTCTCCAGCCGGCGGACGCGGGCGAGCGCCCGGATGTGCGCTGCCGCCTGCGCGCCGCAGCCGAATATCGCGAGCGTGCGCGCGTCCTGCCGGGCCAGCACATCGGTTGCAACGGCCGATGCGGCGGCGGTGCGGATCTCGGTCACCTCGCCCGCATCCGCGATACATGAAAGCTGCCCGCTCTCGCGCTCGAAGAGCACTACCACGCCGCGATGCGCGGCGCGGCCGGGCTGCGCCGGATCGGCGAATACCGACAGGACCTTGGCTCCGAAGCCGTGCGGCGCGCAGAGCGTACCCGGCATGAGGCCGAAGAATTTCTCGGGAGCGATCTCCACGATGCTGCGCAGGGGCTGCGGCTTGCCGTCGGCGCTGAAGTCGGCCATGGCGTTGCGCACGGCCGCAATGCAGCCATCGTAGTCGAGCGCGGCCCGCACCTCGGCCGGACCATAGAAGCGAACGCCTCCCGAGGAGCCGGCCGCCGTCACACCCGCTGGATCCAGCCGTGCGTGTCTCGCGACTCGCCGCGCTGGATGGACACGAGCCGCTCGCGGAGCTTGCGCGTATGAGGCCCGACCTCACCGCTTCCGACCCGGTGCTCCTCACCATGGTGCACGAAGGTGCCGACACCCGCGAGCACCGCTGCAGTGCCGGAAAGCGCGGCCTCGCCGTCACGAGCCCACTCCAGCATCTCGGCGACGTCGAAGACCCGCTCCTCGACCCGGTAGCCGTCCTCCCGCGCCAGCGTCAGCACCGAGTCGCGGGTCACACCGTGAAGGAACGTCGAGTCGAGGCTGCGCGTGAGCACGCGCCCCTCGCCGAGCAGCAGGAAGTTGGAAGCGCCCGTCTCCTGCACCGAGCCGCCCGGACAGAACAACACCTGGTCGACGTTGTACTTGCGCCGCGCCTCGAGGGTCGGGCCGAGAGCCGCGGCGTAGTTGCCGCCGGTCTTCACCTTGCCGGTCTGCGAGGCGGTCCGCGCGTTGACGTCCTCGATGTAGATGCGCAGCGGCTTCATTCCCCCGGCGAAGTAGTCCCACACCGGGCTCGCGAGCACGATGAGAGTCGCCTCGGTGGCCGCGGCCCCGGCGGCGCCGATGTTGGGCGTGGTGCCGAAGAGGATCGGCCGCATGTAGAGCGCGCCCGGCGCCTGCGGCACCGCCTCACGGTTGCGGTCGATCGCGGTGCGGATCATCTCCTCGAGTTGCCGCGGATCGGGCTCCGGCAGCACGAGCGCCCGCGCGCTCTGGCGCATGCGCTCGATGTGACGGTCCATCCGGAACACGTTGATGCTGCCGTCGGCCCAGCGATAGGCCTTGAAGCCCTCGAAGCAGGTACTGGCATAGTGCAGTACGTGCGCGGCCGGATGCAGCTCGATGGGCGCGCAAGGCTGGGCCTCGAAGCGCCCCCATTGTCCGTTCTGGAAGCGGGCCAGGGTCATCGTCGGCGCCAGCACGGTCCCAAACGCCGGGCGCGGCTCTTGCGAAGGCTTCGGCATGGTGTTCATGCCCGCCAGTTTAAGCTGCGCGCGCTCGCGGCGCATCGTTGTTGCACCCGTGCAACGAGCGCCCTCCCGGCAAGGTATGCGGCTAGGATAGCCGCCGTGGGTGCAGCCGCGAAAATCGTGACCAGCCGCTCCGGCCTTCGGGCCGAGATCAGCGCGGGCGGCGCGGTGCGGCGCCTCGACTGCGGCCCGACGACCCTCACCCTCTTCACCGGCAACGAGGTCGAGTGCGGGCCCGCCAATCTTTTCCTGCGGCGCCGCGCCGGCATCCCCGATTGGACGCCTCTTCTCGGCCCCGGGAGCCCGACGCGGTTCGGTCCACCGGCCGGCGGCCGGCTCGAGGGGCGTGGCACCTGGGACGGCATCGACTACGGCATCTCGCTCGTGCTCGCAGCGGAGGCATCCGTCTGGTTCTGGCACGTGCGCTTGAGGAATGTCTCGGCGGAGGCGCGGGAGCTCGACCTCACCTACGCCCAGGATGTCGCACTCGCCCCCTACGGGGCGGTGCGGATGAATGAGTACTACGTGAGCCAGTACGTCGATCACACGCCGCTCGCTGATCCGCGGCACGGAACCCTGATCGCCTCCCGGCAGAATCAGGCGGCGGATGGGCGCAACCCGTGGTGCCTGATCGGATCACTGCGGCGGGCCGTCTCCTTCGCCACCGACGCGCTCGATTTTCACGGACTCGCCGGCCGCACGGGCGAGCCGCCCGCCGGGATGCTCGGCGAGCTTCCGGGACGGCGCCTGCAGCACGAGCATTCCATGGCGGTGCTGCGCGATGAGCCGCTGCGTCTGGCTGTCGGAGAGAGCCGGGATGCAGGCTTCTTCGGTATCTTCATCGCGGACCATCCGCAGGCCACGTCCCAGGCGGACCTCTCCAGGGTGAGCGGCGTGCTGGCGCTGCCCGAGGCCGCGCCAGCCGCGGTTTCGCCGGGCCCGGCTCCCGCGGGCGGCACCGGCCAAACGCTCTTCGCTGCGGCGATGCCTCTGCAGGCCGACGATCTCGATCGCGACGCGCTCAGCCGGCTCTTTCCGCCGCCGTGGCGACACGAAGAGACCGGCGAGCGGGGCGGTCTCCTCTCGTTCTTCCATAGCGCCGACAGTCACGTGGTGCTGCAGGCCAAGGAGCGGCGCGTGCTGCGCCCTCACGGCCAGCTGCTGCGCACCGGGCGCCATCTGACTCCGGATGAGAGCGCCCTGACATCCACCGTGTGGATGACCGGCGTGTTCCACTCCATGCTGGCCCAGGGGCATGTCAGCATCAACCGTTTCCTGTCGGCGAATCGCAGTTATCTCGGCTTCTTCCGCTCGCAGGGCCTGCGCGTCTTCGCCAGGCTCGCCGGCGAGTGGCGGCTCCTCGGCGTGCCCTCCGCCTTCGAGATGACTCCCGACAGCTGCCGCTGGATCTACCGGCACGCCGAGGGCGAGATCCAGCTGCGCTCCGCTGCCCGGACGGGACTCCACGCGCTGACCCTCGATGTCGAGGTAACCGCCGGACCTGATACGGCGTTCCTCATCTCTCAGCACGTCGCGCTGAATGGCGACGACGGCAATGGACCGGAGCCTCTAGACTGGCGGCGCATGGGCGATACGCTCGTGGTCACAGCGGCGCCGGGGTCGGATGTCGGCCGCAGATTTCCGCGCGGCGAGTTCCGGATTACCGTCAGCTCCGAAACGGCCGTGCAGCGCGTCGGAGCGGATGAGCTGCTCTTCCCGGACGGACGCTCGCGACAGGAGCCCTACCTCTGCATCGAGACGTCGGCCACGCGCCGCGCGGGACTGAGCATCCGCGGCTTTCTGATTTCCGAGGAGAGCCAGAAGCCCTGGCGCCTGCCGGACACAGAGCCGCTGACGCCGAGCCTGACGGTCGAGCCGGCCGTCGCCGGCGAGCCTGGCGAGCGCGCCGCGCGCCTCGCCGCGATGGTGCCGTGGTACGCACAGAACGCTCTCGTCCACTATCTGTCGCCGCGCGGCCTCGAGCAGTACTCGGGCGGCGGCTGGGGCACTCGAGACGTCTGTCAGGGACCGGTCGAGATGCTGCTCGCATTGGGACGCACGGAGCCGCTGCGTGACGTCGTGCTCCGCGTCATGGCCAACCAGACCCCTGACGGGGACTGGCCCCAATGGTTCATGTTCTTCGAGCGCGAACGTGGGATCCGCGCTGGCGACTCACACGGTGACATCGTCTTCTGGCCGCTCGTAGCGCTCGCACAGTACATCATCGCCTCGGGCGACGCCGGCATCCTCGACGCTTCAGTCCCATTCTTCGACCCCAAGGGCCCGGACGCTGGTGAGCGCGCAACAGTCTGGCAGCATGTCGAGCGGGCTTTCAGCGTCATCGACAAACGGCGCATTCGCGGCACGACACTCGCCGCCTACGGTCACGGCGACTGGAACGACTCCCTGCAGCCCGCCGATCCGGCGCTGCGTGAGCATATGTGCAGCGCATGGACGGTGACGCTTCATTACCAAGCATTGACGACACTGGCGCTCGCATTGCGATCCCTCGGGCGCGCCGCGCAGGCGGAGCCCCTCGAGCAGCAGGCGCAAGCCGTTCGCGCCGACTTCCAGCGTCTCCTGCTTCCGGACGGAGTGCTCACCGGCTACGCCGTGTTCGACGGCGCGGACGTTCGCTATCTCCTGCACCCGCGGGATGCGACGACCGGGGTTCGCTACAGCTCTCTTGCCATGATCCACGCGATCCTGGAGGACATGCTGACGCCGGATCAGACACGCGCGCACCTCGAGATCATCGGCAGAGAGCTCTCCGGTCCCGACGGTGTGCGCCTGTTCGACCGGCCCATGCCCTACCACGGCGGCCCGCAGCACATCTTCCAGCGCGCGGAGAGCGCGACGTTCTTCGGCCGTGAGATCGGCCTCATGTACATGCATGCGCACCTGCGCTACGCGCAGGCCCTGGCGCATGTCGGACGGGCGGAGGATTTCTTGCACGCGCTCTGTCAGGCCGATCCCATCGGCATCCGCTCCGTGGTCCCGGCGGCGACCCTGCGGCAGGCGAACTGCTACTACTCGAGCTCCGATGCGGCCTTCGCCGACCGCTATCAGGCGCGCACGGAATATGCGCGCATCCGCAGCGGCACGGTCCCGCTGGACGGCGGCTGGCGCGTATATTCCAGCGGCGCCGGTATCGCGCTCGCCCTCACCCTGAGGCGCTTCCTCGGACTCACCTGGGAATCCCGCGCGCTCTGCGTCGATCCCGTCATGCCCGGCGTGCTGGACGGGTTAAGGGTCATGACGTCCGTGCGCGAATATCCGCTCGAGGTGACATATCGGGTCGGTGTGGCGGGCAGCGGCGTCAACGAGATCGTACTCAACGGTGAGCAGCTGCCGTTCACGCGCACAGCCAATCCGCACCGCCGTGGGGCGGTCCGGGTAGCCGCCGCAGCAGTGCTCGATCGCCTCACCCGTAACCGGAACATCCTCGCCATCGACCTCGGCTAGGCGCGGGGATATGATCGGCACGCATGCGCCGCGCCCTGCTCTCAAGCCTGATCGCACTGGCGCTCTGCGCCTGCCAATCGGGTGACGATTCGTCCGCTCCGGCCGCCGCGCGCGTGATCAGCGCGCCGGCCGCCATTGCGACCTCCGCCACGCCTCCGCCGATGGCCGTTGCCCTGGCCCCGCAGATCAACGACGCCGATTTCCTGCAGTTTGACAGAACCCTGTCCTCCGACGCCTTCGGCGGCCGCAAGCCAGGTACGCGCGGCGAGGTGCTCACCATCCGTTACCTGGTCGATCAGTTCCGCCGCATGCACCTCACGCCGGGCAATCACGGTTACTGGCTGCAGAGCGTCCCTGTGCTGACCACCACCTTGCAGAACACCGGCGCGAAACTCGAAGTCCGCAGCCCGGGTGGCGGCCCGCAGAGCTTTGTCTACGGGACGGACATGATGGCATTCACACAGGATGCCCGCCCGGTCGTCGCACTGCGAAACTCGCCCGTCGTCTTCATGGGCTACGGAATCGATGCGCCCAAGTGGCAGTGGAACGACTACCAGGGCGTAAACGTCAAGGGCAAGACGGTGATCGTGCTGGTCAACGACCCTGGCTATGCCACGGGCGACCCGCAGCTCTTCGACGGCAAGGCGATGACCTGGTACGGGCGCTGGGTGTACAAGTATCAGGAGGCGGCGCGCATGGGCGCCGCCGCCTGTTTCATCGTTCATACGAGCGACGATGCGGCCGGTTATTCCTGGACGGTGGTCAGGAACAGCAACAGCGGCCCCTTGCAGAGCCTGCCCGCCGCCGTCGCTCCGGGTCCACGGCTCCCCGTCGCGGGCTGGCTGACACGGGCGGCCGCGCAGCGCCTGTTCCACTCGGCCGGACTGGATTTCGACAGCCTCGCCGCGCAGGCGGCCAAGCGCGGCTTCACGCCCGTGCCCCTGAAGGCCACCGCCTCCATCGTCCTCAGGAGCACCATCACCCACGGCCGATCCTACAACCTGCTGGCCCTCGTGAAAGGCAGCAAGCACCCCGAGCAGGTCGTGATCTACAGCGCGCACTGGGACCACCTCGGCACGGCGGGCGCGACTCGCGGGCACAGGGAGGTCTTTCACGGCGCCATCGACAACGGCAGCGGGCTTTCGGCGCTGCTCGAGATCGCCGATGCGTTCGCTCACCAGCAGACGCCACCGGAGCGCAGCGTTCTCTTCCTCATGCCGACGCTCGAGGAGGCGGTGATGCTCGGTTCGCAATACTACGTGGACCACCCGGCGTTTCCGCTCGACAAGACGGTGGCGGACCTCAACATCGACGCCTGGCCCATCATCGGCCGCGCTCGCGACATGACGGTCATCGGCGCGGGACAGTCGCAGATCGAGGATGACCTCAAGCAGGTGCTCTCGCTGCAGGGCCGCGTGTTGACTGCGGAAGCGACGCCGCAGTACGGGTTCTATTTCCGCTCCGATCATTTCAGCTTCGCCAAGGCCGGCGTGCCGGCGCTGATCGCCGGCCCCGGGCTCGACCTCATCGAGGGCGGGCGCGCCGCCGGTCTCACGGCCTCCTCCGACTACACCGCGCACCGCTACCACACGCCGAGCGACGTCTTCGATCCCAACTGGGACCTCAGCGGCACGCTCGAGGACATTCAGACGCTCTATCTGCTCGGCCGCAATCTCGCCGATGGCAATGACTGGCCGGACTGGTACGCGGACAGTGAATTCCGTGCGCGCCGCGACGCCATGATGGCGAAGGCGCAGCAACCCGCCCGCGCGGGTAAATCACCCCGAGCCGCCGGGGCCCACAGCGGCGGCGCGCCTTGATGCGACGGGTCGCCTAGCCGGTACTGCGGTATGGGAGGACATCGACGGTGCGCTCCCAGCTCAACGGGACAACTTCACGTACGGTGATCCGCGGCGACTCGCTGTCCTGATTGCCGTCGCCGCTGAAGGCCGCGCAGACCGCCGCCAGGTAGTCGCAGCGAAGCGTGAGCTGCCAGAGCCGCCAGCGGTCCGGGGAGTCAGCAAGCTCGGGCCGCATGCGCAGTATCAGCCCCCGCTCCCCGGCAAGCTCGAAGCGAAACGCGTCCAGCGGGATCGCGAGACCCATTCCCCTCGCCTTGATGTACGACTCCTTCAGCGTCCACAGCTCGAAGAATCGCCGCCGCCGCTCGCCCGCCGGCAGCGAGAGCAGCGCCGCGCTCTCCTCCGGCGCGAAGTAGCGGTCGAGCCCGTCGATGTCGGCTTCGCGCGCCGCGATGCTTTCGGTGTCGATGCCGAGCGTTCTGCCTGATGTGACCCCCAGCATCACGAGATCGGCGGAGTGCGAGATGTTGAATTCCAGTGCGGGAGTGATGCGCGGCGCGCGCAGCGCCGGACGTCCGTGCCGTCCGGTCGAGAAAGTCCAGTCCTCGGGCCGCACGGACGCGTAGCGTGACAACGCGGTGCGCACCAGCGCGCGTGTCACGAGGAAGCGCCGCTGATCCCGCGCAAACCGGAAGCGGGCCCGCCTGGCGCGCTCCTGCGCGCTGAGCAGCGCATCGTAACGGGACAGGAGCGAGTCATCGCCGATGTCGCTGATGTAGGTACACCAGATGTCGATCCTGCGGCTGTCGGCGGCGATGTCCATGGCTTGCCGCTACGTGCCGGGCTCACGCACCGGGCGGACATCCTGTGCCCTGCCCTTCCACTTCCCGCCGCGTCCCAAGGCGTATTCGATGGCGGAATGAACCGTGGCGGCCGCATAAAAGAGCGCCACTGCCGGCAAAGTCAGCGCGAAGGCCGGTGAGAGGCGATAGAGCCGGACCATCGGCAGATAACAGGCGGTCATCAGCAGCCACGCGGCGGCGCCGAGGGCAACCACGGCGCGCTCGCGCGCCAGCAGCAGGAGCGGAGGCGCCAGATAAGTGACGATCAGTCCGAGAAGGGTCCCGGCGAGCGCCAGGTACGAGTGCCGCAGCTGGTTGAAGGCGGTGCGCGAGATCATGGCGCCGATCTCGGCGAGCGAGCCATACACCCGCAGGCTGCGCGTCTGCCGCGCGAGCCCCAGCCAGATCCGCCCGCCGCTCGATTTGACCGCGCGCGCCAGAGCACAGTCGTCGATGATGCGGCCGCGGATCGCGGCGAGCCCGCCGGCACGGGCGAGCGCGGCCGGCCGGATCAGCATACAACCGCCTGCGGCGCCCGCGACCGAGGACCGAGGCGATGCGATCCAGGCCGGCGGATAGAGCTTGAGAAAAAAGAAGACGAAGGCCGGGATCAGGAAGCGCTCGGCGAGCGTCGCCGTCGAGAGCCGCACCATGAGCGATACGAGATCGAGGTGCTCAGCCTCGGCTTTGTCGGCGAGCGCCGCAACCTCACCGGGCACGTACTCGATGTCGGCATCGGTGAGGAGCAGAAAATCCGGATCGCGGGCGGCCGAAGCGGCAACACCCTGCGACATGGCCCAGAGCTTGCCCGTCCATCCCGGCGCAGGCGGCGTGCCGCCGAGCACCGTCAATCGCTCGCCCGCACCCGCGGCCTCGGCCGCCCTTCTCGCCTCCTCGGCGGTCCCATCCGTGCTGCCGTCATCGACGACGATCAAGTGAAGCGGCGGCACCAGTGTCTGCGCCAGCAACGAGCTCACGGCCTTGCCGATGCCACCGGCTTCGTTGCGCGCCGGGACGACCGCGACCACGCGCCTGCCTGCCGCGCCTCCCGAGGATGAGGGCCGCGGGCTCAGTACGCGCGAGACCCGCCAGAAGCCGCCGCGCGCAGTCAGCAGATAGAGCCAAATGGCGAGCGGTGTGCCGGCCGCTACATACGCGAACGTCACAGCGTCAACCGCAACTGGGGCAAGATCGTGCTCGAGCATGCGGGCAGGGCCGGGAGACCGATATAATCGGCGGATCTATATTGCCAACTGGCCATTCCGGCTTCCTTCCGCAACCGAGGCCGCGGCCCAAAGCCGCGGAGAGCATACTGATTGCCTCGAAAGACACGAGCGGGCCGCCGTTCCGCAAGCATAGCCCAAGGCGCTTCACCCGTGCAGCGCCCGGGCTGATCGCCGCGGCAGCGCTCGGTCTCGCCCCGGGTGCCGCAGTGGCGCAGGGGACGTCCGCCGCCGCGCCGGCCTCCACGCCCGCGCGAGCGCCGAAGGTCACCGGTCCGATTCCGGGGGCCGTGCACAAGCCGGCGAAGCCTCGCCACAAGGTCAACTGGCTCAATCCCACCACCTGGCCGGTGCTGCCGGTTCCACTCACCGCGGTCGACCCCAACAGCGGCACCACCCTCGGCATCATTCCGACGATGCTGGTGACCAATTCCCGCAGCGAGATCACGGACATCATCGCGCCGGACATCATGCACAATCCGTATTTCGGCTGGGGCGCGCACGGCCGCATCCTCGCCTTCCCCTCGAAGGACACACAGTGGTCGATCGTCGCCGGCGGTGAGCAGCACATCGAGAGCACGTTCGATGCGCTCTTCCAGACAGGGTTGCTGCGCGCGACGCCTTATTCCCTGACGGTCGAGGGCCTCTACGACCGCAGCGGCACGCCGCGGTTCTACGGGATCGGCAACAACTCCTTCAAGATCAACCAGACCGTCTACACCGATCAGCAGCTCGGCGTCACGGCCACGTTGGGCTGGAACATCACCCACGCCTGGCAGCTGGCCTATACCTTCGCCGCAAAGAAGGTCAAGGTGTTGGCCGGAGATCTCCAGGGCATCCCGCCGATCACCGCACGGTTCGCGGACATCATCGGCATCGGCACGACGCACGAGCTGCTGAACCGCGTCGCGATCGTCTATGACACCCGTGACGACATCACCATCCCCACGCGAGGCATGCAGGTGGTCGTCTACGGCGGCATCGCGAGCCGCAATGTTCAGCTCGACGATTCGCTGTTCACGGAAGCCGGCGGCGACGGGCGGTTCTACTGGTCCCCGTTCAGCTCGCTCGTGGTGGCGACCCATGTGGATCTGCGTTATGAGCCGAGCGCGCGCCACGTGCCCTTCTGGGCGCTGAGCAGCCTGGGCGGCGATGAGACTATCATCGGCGGGTCGCAGACGCTGCGCGGCTACGGCACCTCGCGCTTCTACGACCGCAACTCCTTCTCGGCCAACATCGAGCTGCGCGAGAACGTGCTGTCGATCGATGCGTTCTCGACGCACATCGACCTGCAGATCGCCCCCTTCTTCGACACCGGGCGGGTATTCCACCGTCCCGGGATCTGGCCGATCACCCACCTGCACAATGTGTTCGGCGTGGGATTTCGCGGGATCGCACCGCCATCCGTCGTCGGCTACGTCGACATAGGCAAAGGCCACGAAGGCATCGCCGTCTTCACCGGCATCGGATACCCGTTTTAAATTGGCGCAAAGTGCGGCATCCTGCCGCGTTGCTCGGCTCCGTCCCTGCGCCGAGCCCTTCGGGCCGGCCTTCGCCGTCCAAAATCGCTCCTGCGATTTTGTGCGCGGCCAGCCGTGTGACAGGGATTCATCCCGCGGCCCAGGGAGCGGCCCCTCTGAGATCCGCTACCGCCGGAGGAAGCGCCCCAGGAAACGGCCGCTCACTCACTTGCTTTCGGACGGTGCTGGGTAGTTAGGTAGCCCTGTTCTTCGAACCAGCGCAGCGCGTCCGAGAATGCCTCTGACGGGGGGCGCCAGCGGTAGCCGAGCTCGCGCACGGCTTTTTCGCTGGAGAAGAACATCCGCTTGCGCGCCATGCGGACACCCTCCACGGTGATGCGGGTCGGCCGCCCCGTGAGCCTGGCGTAGAGCTCCGAGACATACGCGACGGGGAGCACGGCGGCGTGAGGCAACCTGATGCGCGGCGGGCTCCGCCCGGCGAGCTGCGCGATGAGCGTCAGGATCTGACGCAGCGTCATATCGTCGCCGCCCAGAATGTAGCGCTCGCCCACCCGCCCGCTATGGAACGCCAACAGATGGCCGGCCGCGACGTCGTCCACGTGCGCGATGTTGAGTCCCGTATCGACATAGGCGGGCGTTCGGCCGCCGGCCGCATCGAGCACGATCTGGCCCGTGGGTGTCGGCTTGACGTCGCCCGGCCCTATGGGCGTCGAAGGGTTGACGATCACGACCGGCACGCCCCGGGCCGCCGCAGCGCGCGCCCGCTCTTCCGCGAGGAACTTCGAGCGCTTGTAGTGGCCGATCATGTCCGCGAGGCCCACGGGAGTATCCTCCGTGCCCGGCCGGCCATCCGCGGGCAGACCCATCGTGGCGACACTGCTCGTGTAGACGATGCGCCGCACTCCTGCGCGCTGCGCCGCATCGAGCAGATGACCCGTTCCATCGACGTTCGTGCGGTAGAGCTCCTGCGGGCGCGGGGCCCACAGCCTGTAATCGGCGGCCACATGGAAAGCCGCCTCGCAGCCTTCGAGCGCCCGCTCGAGAGAGTCGGTATCCGTGAGGTCGCCCACTACCTGCTCGACCGCGAGTGTCGAGACGTTGCGGCGGTCGGACCCGGCGCGCACGAGCGCACGCACCTGCCAGCGCTCCGCCAGGAGCGCGCGGACGACGGCAGCGCCGACGAATCCGGTCGCGCCCGTCACCAGCGCCTTCATGGCATCCGCGCCTCTGCGCCGCCGACGAGCGCGCGCCGCGCGGGCGACCCTGGCCGGGCCACGGCCGCGAGCACGCGGCGTGCGACGCGGTACCGTGCGGAGAGGCGTATCAACATCCCAACTTCCCCCGGCGCGCGCAGCAGACCCGCGAGCAGCCTCGCAACCTGCAGTTGCCCGCCGCTGCTCGCGGCGATCACCGCCGCCGGCAGCTCATCCGAGGCGGTATCGACGATGACCCGCAGCGCGATGAAAGGCAGCCCGGCCTGTCCCGCGACTTGCGCAATCGCGGCGCTCTCCATGTCGACGGCGGCGGCGCGCGAACGGTGCCAGGCCGCGGCCTTGGCATCCGGACGGCCGATCGGCCGCGCGCTGCTCAAGAGCTTGCCTCCACAGACGATGCAGGAGGCGGGCAGAGCGGCGCGCAGCCGCTGCCGCCACTCCCCTGAGGTCGCCGAGCCCGCCGCTGCGCAGTCGCCGCCCTCAGCGGCCGCGACCTCCTCCGGCAGCAGCACGACGCCGCAAAGCAGTGTCGGGTCGAGCCCACCGGCCATGCCGAAGCTCGCCAGGGCCGTAGCGCCGGCAAGCACGAGGCGGCGCGCGGCGGCGGCCGCGGCGCTTTCCCCGATGCCGCTCACCGCCAGCAACGCGCCATCGCCGAGCTGGCTCAGCCCGGCGCCGTGACGAGCGGCAGGCCCGAGAGTGCGCGCCTCGGCGGTGAGCGCCGAGACGATGCCGATCGGCTTCAAGGGGCGGGGGACTCGGTGCGGCGGCGGTAGGCGGCGAGCGCCCAGAGCGGAAAGAAGGCGCAGTAGCCGTGGTACTTGAGATAAAACACCCGTGGAAATCCGGGGGACGTGTAGCTCGGATGCGACCAGAGCCCGCCGCCCTCCTGAGTGCGCAGCAGGTAGTCGACGCCGCGCGCCGCCGCCGGCGATCCGCCCTCGCCCGCGGCGATGAGGGCCAGCACCGCCCATGCCGTCTGATATGGCGTGCTGGCGAAACTCGTATCCGGATGGGTTTCGCGATCGTAGCTGTCGTTGCTCTCGCCCCAGCCGCCGTCATCGTTCTGGCGCGAGAGGAGCCAGGCCACGGCGCGGCGCACTGCCGGATCGTCGGACGGGATGCCGGCAAGCTCCAGTGCCACGAGCACCGACCAGGTGCCGTAGATGTAGTTGGTGCCCCACCGGCCGAACCACGATCCGTCGGCCTCCTGCTCACGCCTGAGGTACGCGATCGCGCGCTCGGCCGCATCGCGGTCCCGGGGCCGCCTCACGCGCGACAGCAGCGCCAACACCCGCGCCGTCACGTCGCTCGTCGGCGGATCGAGCAGCGCGCCGTGGTCCGCGAACGGGATGTAGTTGAGGTTGTAATGGGTGTTGTCGGCATCGAACGCGGCGAATCCCCCGTTCTCGCTCTGCATGCCGACCAGCCAGTCGAGCGCGCGGCTGATGGCGGTGCCGTAGCGCTCAGGCAGCTCCGCCTGATGCATGGCCCAGGCGACCACCGCCGTGTCGTCGAGGTCGGGATAGTGCGCGTTGCCGAATTGAAAGGGCCAGCCGCCGCCCGGCACCCGCGGCCGGCGCGAGCGCCAGTCGCCGACTTCCTCCAGCACCTGCCGGGGCAGGAGCCAGTCGAGCGCACGCACGGCGGCGCTGATCGCCTGGCCATCGCCGGCCTCCTGCATCGCAAGCGCCGCCAGGGCGGTATCCCACACCGGCGATACGCAGGGCTGGCAGTACGCCCTCTCGCCGCGCACCACCAGCAGCTTCTCGATCGCGCGCTTGGCGGTGACCCGGCGCGGATCATCCGCGGGATAGCCGAGGAGCACCATCATCTCGAGCGCATTCACCATGGCGGGGAAGATCGCGCCGAGGCCATCCTCGCCGTTCAGCCGCTCGAGCACCCAGGCTTCGGCGCGCCGCATCGCCGCCTTGCGCATCGCGCCCGGAATCAGCGGATCGATGCACCGCGCCAGGCGGTCGATCGCGAAGAACACCCGTGCGAGCAGCCTCCCCTGCCGCGGCAGGCGGAAATAGTGGCGCTCTTCCTCCGGCGGCTTTACGAAGAGCTCCCGCACATGGACCTTGCGCGGGTTGCGCGCCACGGGCTTCACGGTGCAGAGCACGAAGAGCGGCACCATCACCGTCCGCGACCAGTACGAGACCTTGTCGATGTGGAAAGGAAACCACTTCGGCATCAACATGATCTCGACGGGGATATAGGGCACCGCCCGCCATGGAACCTCGCCGAAGAGCGCGAGCGCGATCCGCGTGAAGACGTTGACGTGCGCTGCGCCGCCGCGCGCGAGGATCGCCTCGCGCGCGCGCCGCATGTGCGGCGCCTGCGGATCGTCGCCCGCCAGCTTCAGCGCGTAGTAGGCCTTGACGGTGCAGCTCAAGTCGAGCGCGCCGCCGAAGTAAAGAGGCCAGCCGCCGTGGGCGGCCTGGTGCTCGCGCAGATAGACCGCGAGCTTGCGCTCGAGCTCCGGCTCGATCTCATCCAGATAATGCATCATCAGGATGTATTCGGCCGGAATGGTGCAGTCGGCCTCGAGCTCGAAGAGCCAGTGTCCGTCGGGACCCTGCGAGCGGATGAGCGCATCGCGCGCTGCCCCGATCGCCTTGTCGAGATTGCTCGGAAAACGGGCGCTTTGCGCCGCCGCCGCATTCACTGCAGGGATCCTCCGAGCCGCGTGGAGGCTCCGAGGTCGTCCACCGCGGGGGTGTACACCGCCGGCCTGCGCGGCACCTGCCCTTCAGCGAGCGGCAGGCCGCGCGCGGCGCGCTCGAAGAGCTGTTGCAGAACCCGGTCGTTGCGCACCGAGAGGCCGGTCAATGTGCGGGTCATCATCACCGCCGATCGAGAGACTTTCACCTGGGCGCCGGCCGTGAAGCCGGGCGTCGTTTGGATCTTGCGCAGCGTCAGCGCGGCCAGGCCGAGCGCCCACAGGCAAAACAGCCGGATGCCGGTCTCCTCCCCGGGAATGAGGAGCGTGAAGGTGAGCGCGTTGCGCAGATGCCGGTGCGCGACGCCGATGAGCTCCA
>JAGWPE010000122.1 GCA_028870635.1 Gammaproteobacteria bacterium
TCATCGTCGTCGACGACGATTCGAGCGATGAGACCGCGGCCATCGTGCGGGCCCTCGCCAGGCAGGATCCGCGCATTGTGCTGTGCCACACACCACCGCTGCCGCCCGGTTGGAAAGGTAAAGTGCATGCCTGCTGCGCCGGTGTCGCGGCGGCGCCCGAGGATGCGCAGTGGCTGTGCTTCCTCGATGCCGACATGCGAGCGGCGCCGCGGGCGATCGCGAGCGCAGTGGAGGCGGCGTCCGATCGCAAACTAGATCTGCTCACGCTGGCGCCGCGGCACGAGCTCGAGAGCTTCGCGGAGCGGCTGATGCTTCCCTGCGGGCTCTATCTCCTCGGGTTCTATCAGGACCTCGAGAAAGTCCAGGCCCCGCAGAGCGACCAAGTGGTGGCGACGGGCCAGTTCATGTTGCTGCGGCGGGCGGCATACGAGGCCGTCGGCGGCCACGCGCCGGTGCGCGCTGCGATTTGCGAGGATGTCGAGCTGGCGCTCCTGATGAAACGCCGCGGCCATCGCGTGCTGCTCATGGATGGCAACCTCCTCCTGAGTACACGGATGTACACCGGTTGGTCGACGCTGTGGCCCGGATTTGCGAAGAACCTGATCCAGCTGCTGGGAGGTCCCCTGCGCACGGTGCTGGCCGCGCCCGTGGTCGTCGCGCTCGCCTGGGTTGCCGTGTTGCTGCCGATTGAGGATCTGTTGGCAGTGCTGCGCGGTGTGGGCGGCGCGCCGGTTGCGCTCGCTCTCGCGGCGCTCGGCTCCGCGGCCGTGGTCGGAATGCACGTCGGAGGCGCGGCGCACTTCAAGATCCCGTGGTGGTACGGCCTCATCTTTCCGCTCGGCTACACCGCGGGAGGGATCATGGCGCTCGATAGCGTCCGCTGGCGCATCAACCGACGCGTCTATTGGAAGGGGCGCGTATACACGTCATGAGACCAGAGAAGCGCAGCCAACAGCCGTTGTCAGACGACTCTCCGCCTGGTGCGGCGCATGGGCGGGCGGAGCAGTTCTCCAACCTGACGACCATCACCGTCGTCGTGGGGCTCGTCGTATTCCTCTACTTGGTCAAGGACATCCTGCTCCCGTTCGCGGTGGCGGCCATCGCCGCCTTCGTGACGACGCCGCTCGTCGACTGGCTGGCGGCGCGCACGCGAGTGCCGCGGTGGGTGTATGGCCTCGCAGTCCTCTTTGCGATCATGGGGCTGGGCGCGCTCCTCGGCCTGCTCGGCGCCCCACCGCTGCTGCGCGAGCTGCAGCGGATCGCCGGCAACCTGCAGGGGACCGTGACCGGGTTCCTGCAGGTGCTGCTCGGCAATCGCGCTTTCAACCTGATGGGCCGGCAGGTCGACGCCACCGCGCTCGGCGCCATGATCGCTCACGAGGCGCAGTCCTGGATGGCCCGGAACGGCCGGATCCTCGAGCTCGGTGCCATCGGTGTCGCCGGTTTCTTCGGGGGCATCCTGACGCTGGTCCTCCTCGGCTACTTCCTCCTCGACGCCCACCGCATCGGCCGCGGGCTCGCCTGGCTCATTCCGCCGCGCTACCGGGTCTTCACTACACGGGTGGGCCGCGATCTCGAGCCCGTGCTGCGCCGCTACTTCATCGGTGTCGGTCTGGTGGTGCTCTATGCCTCGACCGCCGCTTACATCGGGCTCGGCCTCGTGCTCAAGATCCAGCACGCGGTCTTCCTCGCCCTCATCACGGGGTTGCTGGAGCTCATCCCCTTCGTCGGGCCGGCCGCCTCGGCGGTGATCGCGGGCCTGGTTGCCGTGCAGCAGGCGTCCTCGGGCTGGAGCATCATCGCTTACTGCATCTACGCCACGGCCTTGAGGATATCCATCGATCAGTTCTTCGGGCCGCTCGTGCTCGGCCGTGCGGCCTACGTTCCCCCGGTCCTCGTCATCTTCTGCTTCCTCGCGGGCGGGCTCCTGTTCGGTATCGTGGGGGTCATGCTGTCCGTTCCCGCGGCGCTCAGCATCAGGATCCTGTTGGGAGTGATCTATCAGGAGCCGGACGCCGGCTCGAAGTGAAGGAGAGCTGAAGGCAAGGCCGGAACTTTCGTGCTTTCCCCGAGTTCTCGTCCCTGTCGCCGACACGCAAGGAGGATCCCCCTTGTCCGTCGTCATATCCGAGAAGCGCGGCCTGCGCGCGTTTCATCCGGAGCAGTGGGTTTTCAGCCTGGACCGGTGGTTGCGCCGCTGGCATGGCATCTACGAGTTCACCGCGCACCGGGACTGCCTCTTCCGCGCGGAGCGGTGCCTGGCCGAGGAGAGTCTGCTGCTCTCCGACGGCGCGGGGGTGCGCCGCGGCGATCCGCTTCTCAGGATTCACTTGTGGAACGAGCACATGCCCGTCATGGGTGGGGATGGGCCGACGATCGCCTGGGCACGCCGTGCCAGCCGTGCGCTCGAGACATCCTTGCGAGAGCTTGCCCGCCATGTGGCGCAGTCCAGCGACCTCGATGGAGTGGTGGCGGTCTGTGCCGACATGCGTCTGGCGCCGGCGAGGCGCAGCGCACAGCTCACGCGCATCGTGTCGCGCTTCGGCTTCGAGGCCGCGAAGGACCCCCGCGAAGGACGTCCCGGACTGCTGCGCCTGATCGGCGAGAACATCCTGATGGTGCTGTTGGTGCTGGCAACCAACCCCATCGCGTTCCGCGCCGCCGTGTTGCGGCGCGGTCACGCTCGCGTCGTCATCTCACGCGCCAGGCTCCTGCGGTTGTATCGGCCGGGTTGAGCGGCTATTGCGCTGCCGGTCCCGCCGGCGCCAGTCCCCGGTACCGCAGCATCGGCCCGATTTCGGGGTCCTTGCCGTAGAACGCGCGGAACATCTCGCGGTATCCCTCGGTATGTCCGCGCGAGAGGATCAGGTCGCGGAAGCGTTGGCCGTTGGCGCGTGTCAGGCCGCCGTGGCGCAGGAACCAGTCGAAGATGTCGTCACACAGCATCTGAGTCCAGAGATACGAGTAGTAGCCCGCCTGATAGCCGTTGGCCCAGATGTGCAGGAAATAGCTCGAGCGGTAGCGCGGGGGCACCTGCTCCAGATCCATGTGGACGCTCTCGAGGGCCGCCGTCTCGAAAGCATCGGCGTTCTGCCTGGGCGCGCTCGCCGGCAGCACGTGCCACTGCATGTCGAGCTCCGCCGCCGCCAGCGTCTCACCGACGGCGTAGCCCTGGTTGAATTGCGCGGCGCGCTTGATGCGCGCGATCAGCGCCGCCGGCATCGGCTTGCCGGTGCGGTAGTCGACGGCGTAATGCGCCAGAACCTGCGGATAGAGCGCCCAGTGCTCGTTGAACTGCGAGGGGAACTCCACGAAGTCGCGCGCCACGTTGGTGCCGGAAAGGGTCGGATAGACCTGGTCGGCGAAGAGACCGTGCAGCGCGTGCCCGAACTCATGGAACATCGTCGTGACGTCATCGAAGGTGAGCAGCGCCGGCTGTCCCGGAGCGGGCTTGGTGAAGTTGGCGACGTTGTAAATGACGGGCAGGGTGCCGAGGAGCTTCGACTGCACGACGAAGTTGTCCATCCAGGCGCCGCCCGCCTTGTTGTCGCGCTTGAAGTAGTCGAAATAGACGAGGCCCAGCGGCGCGCCGCCCTGGTCGAAGACCTCGAATACCCGCACGTCCGGCTGATAGACGGGCAGATCCCTGCGCTCCTTGAAAGTGATGCCATAGAGCTCGTGCGCGGCATAGAAGACGCCGCGCTCGAGCACCGTATCGAGCTCGAAGTAGGGCCTGATCTCCTTCTCATCGAGGTCGTACTTCGCGAGCCGCTCCCTCTGCGCGTAGTACTCCCAGTCCCAGGGCTGGAGCGTGAAGTCCTTGCCCTCGCGGTGCACGAGGTCCTGCAGCGTCTTCGCCTCGGCGCGTGCCTGGCGCACCGTAGGCGGCACGAGCTCGCCGAGGAAGCGCTCCACCGCCTGCGGCGTCTTGGCCATCTGATCATCGAGGGCGTACGCGGCGTAGTCGGGGAACCCCAGCAGCCGCGCCTTCTCGGCGCGAAGATGCGCGATGGTCTCTATGGTCTCGCGCGTGTCGTTGGCATCGCCCCGCTCCGTGCGATTCCAGGAGAGCTCGAAGAGCTCGTGACGGACGTTGCGGTTGCGGAGGGAGGCGAGGTCCGGCTGCTGCGTCGTGTTCTGCAGCGGAATGACCCATTTGCCTTCGAGGCCGCGTGTCTTCGCCGCTTGTGCCGCGGCAGCGATCGCCCCGGGAGTGAGCCCGTCGAGATCGGACTTGCGGCCGGTGACGAGCGCGCCCGCCTTGGTGGCGGCGAGGAGCCTGCGCTGGAAAGTCGTCTCGAGCGTGGAGAGCCGCTCGTTGATGGCGCGCAGCTTTTTCTTGTCGGCCGGCGCAAGCTGCGCGCCGGCGTGCACGAACTGCCGGTAATACACCCGCACCAGTTGCCGCGCCTCCGGCTTGCCGGCGAGAGCGGCTCGGGCGGCGTAGACGGCTTTGACGCGTGCGAAGAGCCTGGGATCGAGGTATATCGTATCCTGGTGCGCCGCGAGCCGCGGCGCCTCATCAGCCTGTACCTTCTGCAGGGTGTCGTCGGTGTTGGCTTGGGAAACCGCGTTGAACACCGCCATCACGCGCTCGAGCAGGCGGCCTGATCTCTCCATCGCGACGATGGTGTTGCCGAACGTGGGCGGCGCCGGATTGGCGGCGATGCGCTCGATCTGCGCCCGCTGCCGCCGCATGCCTTCCTCGATGGCCGGCTGGTAGTCGCTGTCCCGGATCAGGTTGAAAGGCGGCGCCTGAAAGGGCAGAGCGCTCGGCGTCAGGAAAGGATTGGCGCGCTGCGCCGCCGCCGCCGGCTGCGTGGCCGCCGAGGCGCCTGCGCCGGCCCCGGCGCACGAGAGGATCGCGGTCACGAGCGCGCCTGCGGCGAAGATCGAGGCGCGGCGCATGCAGTTCCAGGGCATGGAGGTCCCCCCAATTCTTGTGAGGCGCGAGAGTATAGCGCCGCAACCCGGATCAGTTGACAGCGCTGCCGTGGCGCGGTGATGCTTCGCGGCCATGACGAGCGCGCTTTGGATCGGCACCCGCAAGGGGGCGTTCACGCTGCGGCCCGATGCCCGGGGGCGCGGCTGGAAGCTCTCCGGGCCGCAGTTTCTCGGGCACATCATCCACCACGTCGTACAGGATCCGCGCGAGCCGCGGGTGCTGTTGCTGGCCGCCAAGACCGGCCACCTCGGGCCGACCGTCTATCGCTCCAGCGACCGCGGCCGCACGTGGAAGGAGGCGGCGCAACCGCCGGCCTTTCGCAAGGCGGCCGACGGTGAGGAGGCGCGCGCCGTCGAGCGGGTGTTCTGGCTGACGCCCGGGCACGCCTGCGAGCGCGGCACCTGGTACGCCGGGACCTCGCCGGCGGGTCTTTTCCGCTCCGAGGACGGCGGCGGGCGCTGGCAGCCCGTGGCGGGATTCAACGATCACGCGATGCGCCCGAAATGGGTGCCCTTCGGCACGCCGGACGGGCAGCTGCTGCACTCGATCAGCGTCGATCCGCGCGATCCGCAGCACCTCTACATCGCAATCTCCATCGGGGGCGTGTTCGAGTCCACCGACGGCGGCGCCGACTGGGCGCCGCTCAACGAGGGATGCGCGGCGGATTTCATGCCGGACCCGAATGTCCCCTACGGACACGATCCGCACTGCGTCGCGCTCCATCCCGGCGCACCGGACCGGCTCTATCAGCAGAACCACTGCGGCATCTACCGTCTCGATCGTCCCGAGCGGTGCTGGGTGCGCATCGGCCGCGCCATGCCGAAGAAGGTGGGCGACATCGGCTTTCCCATCGTCGTGCACCCGAGCGATCCGCAAACGGCGTGGGTGTTGCCGATGGATGGGCAGACGGTGTGGCCGCGCACCTCGATTGCCGGCAAGCCGGCGGTGTATCGCACCAGTGACGGCGGCAAGAGCTGGCGGCGCCTGGACCGGGGGCTGCCGCAATCCCAGGCGTGGCTCACCGTGCTGCGGCAGGCGATGTGCACGGACGGCCGCGCACCGCGGGTCGGCGTCTACTTCGGGACGACGGGCGGTGAGGTTTGGGCCGGCGCCGGCGGCGGGGAGAGCTGGCGCTGCATCGCGCGGCACCTGCCCGAGATCTACTCGGTGACGCACGCCGTGTAGGAAGTCCGTACGGACATGAGCTGCACCGTCCGCATTCCGAGCCCGTTGCGCTCCTACACGGCCGGCGCCTCCATGGTCGCAGCCGAGGGCGGGTCGGTCGCGCAAGTGCTGGCCAGTCTCGAGCGGCGCTTCGCCGGGATCCGTTTCCGCATGATCGATGAGCAGAGCAGGATCCGCCCCCACATCCGTCTCTACGTCAACACCACGGAGGTGACGGCGCTCTCGCAGGCCGTGGCGACGGGCGATATCGTGCATGTGATCTGTGCACTGAGCGGGGGGTGAGCCATGCCGCTCTCGCCGTCGGAGCTGTCACGGTATCACCGGCACATCGCGCTGCCTGAGCTGGGGAAGGCCGGCCAGGAGCGGCTGAAGCGCGCGCGCGTCCTCGTGATCGGGGCCGGCGGGCTCGGCTCGCCGGCGGCGCTCTATCTCGCCGCGGCGGGCGCCGGGACCATCGGACTCGTTGACTTCGATCGTGTCGAGCTCTCCAACCTGCAGCGGCAGGTCCTGTTCGACGGCGCGGCTCTCGGGCGGCTGAAGACCGAGGCGGCCCGCGAGCGGTTGCTCGCCCTCAATCCTGACATCAGCGTCGCGGCGCACACCCTGACTTTGCGTGCCGACAACGTGCTCGATGTACTGCGGGGCTACGACCTCGTCCTCGACGGCACCGACCGGCTGGCGACGCGCTACCTCGTCAACGATGCCTGCGTGCTTCTCGGCAAGCCGCTCGTGTCGGCGGCGATCCATCGCTTCGAGGGACACGCGATGACGTATCTGCCCGGCAGCGGCCCATGTTACCGGTGCCTCTTCCCGGCGGCAGAGGAGGGCGTCGTCGCAAGTTGCGCCGAAGCCGGCGTACTCGGTGTGCTACCGGGCGTGCTGGGCACCATCCAGGCCACCGAGGCGGTCAAGATCCTGACGGGCATCGGCGAGCCTCTGGTCGGCCGCCTGCTGACGTACGATGCCCTGGAGCTTCGGTTCGTGGAGCTGCCGGTCACGCGGCGCGCCGATTGCGCCGTTTGCGGAGATCATCCCAGCATCACGGCGCCGCGGGACTCGGGAGAGGTCTGTGAGCCGGCAACCGCGAGCCAGGTGCGCAGGCTCGCCGCTGCCGCTCTGCACGAGCTGTTGGCGGTGGAGGAGACTCGGGCCGGCCTCATCCTCGTGGATGTACGAGAGCCGCACGAGTTTGCGACAGGCCATCTCGACGGCGCACGGAACATCCCGTTGGCGGATCTCGAGCGCCGGCTCGGAGAGCTTGCAGCGCAGCGCACGCCGGTGTTCCTGTGCCGCAGCGGCCGCCGCAGCCTCACGGCGTGCGCGCTCGCCCTGAGCAGAGGCATCGAGGCTCCAGCGCATCTGGAGGGTGGACTGCTCGCATGGGCGGCGGAGGTCGACCCGCAGTTCGAGGTTGCAGCCGGCTGAGCCCACCCTGAGGGCCGCAGGCGTTGCGCGCCCGCAACGGACGGGTACGTAATCGTCCTGATACGCGGCGCTGTGAGACAGTGTATGATTTCACGACACGATACAGGGACCTGCGACTCGAGACTGCGGGGAATGGCCGCAGCCGCAGGGCCCGGGGGAGGGGAGCATGTTGCGGAAGATTGGCGTGCTCGGGGTGGCCGTGGCCGCCCTCGGTCTCGCTGCCTGCGGTGGCACCAATAGCCCGACCGCCAAGGTGGCTACCTCGAATCAGCGAGGCATCCTCGTCGACAACCCGCCGTTGCGCATCGCCTCGGTGAATGCCTCGGACTTCGCCGCGCAGCTCGGCGCGACCGCCTCGGGCCCGCAGCTGCTGCAGCTCGCCGGCACGCCGGCCTGCGGGGTGGACTTCTACTACTTCAAGTACTGGACCGTCGGGCCAGACAACTCCGCGCAGGAGGCGTCCGGCGCGCTCATGGTGCCCACGGGCTCCGCGGCTCCCTGCACGGGTCCGCGGCCCATCGTGCTGTACGCGCACGGCACGACGACCGATTCCGCCTACAACATCGCGAATATCAGCGATACCACGAATTCCGCCAACTCCGAATCGGCGTTGATCGCCGCGGTCTTCGCCGCCCAGGGCTACATCGTGGTGGCGCCCAACTATCTCGGTTATGACATCTCGACGCTGGGCTATCACCCCTACCTCGACGGGGCGGCGAACGCGGCCGATATGATGGATGCCCTGACGGCTGCCCGTACCGCGTTGCTCAGCTCGTTCACCCCGAATACCAGCGACAGCGGCAAGCTGTATGTCACCGGGTACTCGGAGGGCGGCTACGTCGCGATGGCGACGGTCAAGGCCATGCAAGCAGCCGGCGAGACTGTCACTGCGTCAGCTCCGTCTTCCGGACCGTACGCGCTCGAGGCGTTCGGCGATGCAATATTCTTCGGCCAGGTGAATATCGGCTCGACGGTGTTCTCGCCGCTGACGAGCACCAGCTATCAGAAGGCATACGGAAACGTCTATTCACAGACATCTGACCTGTATTCCTCCACCTATGCGAGCGGCATCGACACGCTGCTGCCGAGCGCGACTTCGCTTGCGGGCCTGTTCCAGAGCGGCAAGCTTCCGCAGACGGCGCTGTTCGACAGCACCACGCCGACCTCCTCGACGGGCAATACGGCTCTGGACGCACAGGCCAACCTGCTGCTCGCCGTCCCGGCCAGCCCGCTATACACCGCATCTCAGGCGGCACTGTTCGACTCAGGCTTCGGCAATCCCTACCTGGTGAGCAACACCTATCGCGTGGGCTACGTGGACGATGCGCTGATCAATGCGGACCAGGCGGAGATGGCGATCCTCAACCACCGGATGCTGACTTCCGCCGATGTGGGGCTCGCCGCGACCTCGATGCTCGGGCTGCGCAAGGATCTGGCGCTGAACGACATGCGCAGCGGCGGCTGGTTTCCGATGGAGCCCATGCTGATGTGCGGAGCGGATCAGGATCCGACGGTCTTCTTCCAGAATGCGCAGATCATGGCTGCGTTGTGGGCCCCGTACGTGCAGGGCGGGCTCGTCAGCGTCCTCGACCTGAATGGGGCGCCGCAGGCCGGCAACCCGTTCGCTCCACTGCAGGTCGCGCTGCAGCAGGAGGAGGCGCAGCTCCTCGCGGCAAACGGCGCGACCGCGGTTGCGTCCTTCCACGCTACCGAGGCGCCATTCTGCCTGGTGGCGGCCCGCGGCTTCTTTGCGCAAGTTCCGTAAGCTCGGCGAGGGACGATCATGCAGAAGAAAATCGTGACTCTGGCGGTCGGGGCGGCTCTGGCGCTGGCCGCAACCGGGGCATTCGCCGATCAGGCCGGGCCGAACGATGTCCGGTTGGGTGTCTATCTCGTGCACTACGACGCCAAGGCGGACGACATCTCGGGACCCTATGTTCCGCCGGGCCTCAACGCGCATGTCAACGATGTCCAGACGCTATACATCGCCTACGTGCGCTCACTTTCTCCCCACTTCGACGTGGAGGTGGCGTTCGGGTACCCGCCGCTCACGAAGTCGGAGGGCAGGGGGCCGGCGACGGTCGGCTCGGTCCCTTACAACGGGCAGGTCATCTCCACGGTTCGCTGGGTCGCGCCGACGCTGCTCCTCGAGTACGTGTTCGGCGCTCCGAGCTCCCGCTTGCGGCCCTATGTCGGTGTCGGCGTGAACTACACCAAGTTCGTCAACCGCCGGTCGACGCCCGCCGGCAATGCGGCGAGCGGAGGTCCCACCTCGATCTCGCTGCCGGCCTCGGTCGGTCCCGCCGCGACCGCCGGGCTGAGCTATGAGATCACCGACCGCTGGCACGTTTACGCCTCGTACTCGGTCGCGCAGGTCAACAGCAAGCTCGAGGCCAACACGGCCGGCATCATCCGCACCTCCGAAATCCACTTCTGGCCGAATACGCTGGTGATCTCGGCGGGGTATTCGTTCTGAGCCGCGGGAGCGAGAGGCTCCCGTCATGGCCGTAGCCCACTCGGGCATTCCCCGGCTTCCTGCCAGGCCGAGCCGCGCAAATCGCGCGCGGCTGGTCTTCGCCGTGCTGCTGGCGCTCGCGCTGCGAGCGCTCATACCGGTCGGCTTCATGCCGGCCTCGGACGGCTCGCTGTCACTCATGATCTGCCCGGCCGGATTTCCGGCCGCGCTCCTGCAAGGCAGGAGCATGCCCATCTCAGGCGGCATGCAGATGCCGGCCCATCAGGATCATGGCCGCAGCCTCACGGACGAGGGCTATTGCGTCTTCACCACCGGATTCAGCTCGGCGCCGCCGCGCCTGCTGCTCGCAGCTGTTCTCGTGCTGCTGTCGTCCATCGCTGTCGTTGCGGCGGCGGTGCTGGCGCCGGCCGGTGTCCGTCTCGTTCACCTCCCCCAGGCGCGCGCCCCTCCGGCTCCCCTCTGATATCGCATCGAAGATCAGCCGCATCGCGGCCTCGGGGTGATCCGCGCGCCCGATGCTCGGCTGTCCACGCAACCCGGTGCGGGCCGCGGCGGTCCGCGGGAGCGTTCATTGGGAGCCAGCTTTTCCGCCCGCGCGCGCAAGTTGCGCGCGGGCCTTTCTACGTTGCTTTACGTGCCCATCCTGCTCGTGCCCATGCAGGCGTGGGCGGACGTGACCATGGTGACGGTGACGGCACCTGCGGAGCCGCCGCCCGTCGCCGCCCCCGTGACACCGATCACGCTGCTCGATCAAGCGGACATTCAGCGCACGCCGGGCGCGGATCGCGCCAACAGCCTCGCCATGATCACCGATTACGTGCCAGGGGCGTACGTGGTGCACGACCAGCTTCACGTGCGCGGAGGTCATCAGACCGCATGGCTCATGGACGGGGTCGAGATCCCCAATACCAACATCGGCGGCAACCTCGGCCCGCAGATCGATCCCGAGGACATCCAGACGCTGAGCGCGCAGCGCGGCGGCTACCAGGCCGGCGAGGGCGATCGCACCTACGGAATCTTCAACGTGATTCCAAAGAGCGGCTTTGGTATGCACGATGAGGGCATGCTCGACGTGAGCGGCGGAAACTACGCGCAGACCAACGACTATCTGAGCGTCGGCAGCCACACTGGCGACTTTGCGTACTATGCGAGCATCGACGGCAACCGCAGCGATCTCGGCATCGAGACTCCAGTCTCGCCGGTGATTCATGATGCGGAGCGCGGATATGGCGGCTTCACCGATCTCGTCTACGAGCCGGACACGCGGGACGAGATTCGCCTGGTGGCGCAGTCGCGCGCCGATCAGTACGAGATACCCAACGCTCCCGGCGACACGATGGATGACGTGCAGCGCGAGGCGGACACCTTCGCGGTACTGTCCTGGGTGCACACGGTCGATCCGCGGGCCCTGCTCACAAGCTCACTGCTCTATCATTACAATCGGGCGGATTATGACGGAGGCCCCGGCGACTATCCCATCAGCACCACCGATCGGCGTTCCTCGATCTACGAAGGCGGGCAGGAGGATCTGCGCCTGCGGCTCGAGCGCAATCATCTCGATGTGGGTGTCCTCGGCTTCGCGCAGCAGGACGATGAGTCCTTCCGCCTGCTCTTCAACGATGGCAGCGCCCCGGCGACCGCTGCGGCCATCCAACCGCGCGGCGCTCTTGCGGCCATTTACCTGCAGGACACTTTCCGGGCCGCCGAGTGGCTGTCGGTCTCCGCCGGCGTGCGCCAGACGCATTTCCGGGGCAACGTGACCGAGAACGCCACGGATCCGCGCCTCGGAGCGGCGGTGACCCTGCCGCGCCTGGGCTGGGTGCTGACCGCCTTCTGGGGCAAGTACTACCAGGCCCCGCCGCTCGAGACGCTCTCGGGGCCCCTGATCCAATACGCCACGAGCAGCGACACCGGCTTCCTGCCGCTGCGCGGCGAGCGTGACACGGAGCGGCAGTTCGGCCTCGCCATCCCGGTCGAGGGCTGGACCGTCGAGGGCGACTACTTCGTCACGCAGGCGAGGAACTTCTTCGATCACAACCCCATCGGCAATTCCGACGTCTTCCTGCCGCTCACCGAGCAGGGGGCGCTGATCGA
>JAGWPE010000123.1 GCA_028870635.1 Gammaproteobacteria bacterium
ATCGCAGGGCGGCTTGGCAGAAGCCGCGAAAACCCGTAACTTCTCGTGCCCCTGTCCCCGGGATGCAATAAGTCCAATCGGAGCGCCAATCCAGATGTCCACCGTCCAAGCGCGCGAACAGATGATCGAGCAGCAGGTGCGTGCCTGGGACGTGCTCGATGCGCGGGTGCTCGAAACGCTGCGCAACGTGCCCCGGGAAGCATTCGTCGCGCCGCAACACCGCTTCCTGGCATTCGCGGACATGGAGATTCCGTTGCCGTGCGGCCAGCGCATGCTGCGGCCGAGCGTCGTCGGCAGGCTCCTGCAGGCTCTCGCGCTGACGGGCAATGAGCGGGTGCTCGAGGTCGGGGCGGGCTCCGGATTCGTGACGGCGTGTCTGCGGGCGGGCGGCGCCTCCGTCCGGTCGCTCGAGATTTTTCCCGAGCTCGCAGAGCTCGCCAGTCGCAATGTCGCCTCCCTCGGCCTGCGGGACGTGGAGATCGTGACGGAGGACGCAGCCCAGCTCGACTCCGACGCGCGTTACGAGGCGATTGCAGTCACAGCCTCGCTCCCCGTTGCCGATGAGCGCTTCCAGCGCCATCTGGCGGTCGGCGGCCGGCTCTTCGTCGTAGTGGGCGAGCCTCCGGTGATGGAAGCGCGGCTGATTCGCCGGATCACCGAGGATGCGTGGGGCATGGAGAGCCTGTTCGAGACGGTCATCGATCCGCTCGTCCATGCAACTCGGCCGCAGGGTTTTGTGTTCTAGGAGCCTCTCTCCAAGACTCAAGAGCATTTCGGGAGGATTAATGCATCGCGCCGTACGGACATCGAGCCTGGCCCTCCTCTGTGCCGGCTTCACCATCGGACTTCCGGCCGCCGCCCCGGCCGCAGATTTCGCCCACGTATATCAGGACGCTCTGGGCAACGACCCGACGTTCCAGCAGGCCCATGCGAACTACATGGCCGCGCGCGAGGCCCGGCCGGAAGCCTGGGCAGTATTGCTGCCGCAGATCTCCGGATCGGCGGGCAAGACTTGGCAGCACAATGCCGGCCTCACGACGCAGCTCGGGTCGTCGGGCTCCGGGGCGACCGCCCCCTACTCCCTCTACGACTCCACGCACATCGGCGCAAAGCAGTGGAGCCTCAATCTCTCGGAGGACCTCTTTTCCTGGACCGACTGGATGAGCCTCAAGGCCGCCAACAGCCAGGTGGCGGAGGCGCAGGCGACCTACGAGGCTGCGGCGCAGAACCTGATCCTGCGGGTCGCCACCGCCTACTTCAATGTCCTCGCGGCGCTGGATACCCTGCAGGCGCAGCAGTCCTCGCTGCAGGCCTTCGATCTGCAGCTGCAGCAGGCGAACAAGCGCTACCAGGTCGGACTGATCGCCATCACGGACGTCGAGCAGGCTCGTGCCGCGCGCGACACGGCCGCGGCGGCCGTCATCGCCGCCAAGCAGTCGCTCGCCACTGCTGAGGATCAGCTCGAAGTCATCACCGGCCGCCAGTACGACACCCTGTCCGAGCCCGGTGCTGACATGCCGCTGGTCACACCGAATCCGGCCAACCAGAACCAGTGGGTCCAGACGTCGCTGCAGCAGAATCTCACGCTGATCGCGAGCAGGCTGGCCGCCGACGTGGCGCGGGACAACGTGCGAGTAGCCTTCGGGGGCCATCTGCCGACGCTGAGCCTCATCGCGAGCCGCTCCTTCAACAGCGCCAGCACGAACGAGTCCATCGTGGGCATCGGGACCTTCAACGGTCTGCCCAGTTGGTCAAACGACCGCCAGATCGGACTCGAGGTCACCGTTCCGATCTTCAGCGGCGGCGGCACGCAAGCTCGCGTGCATCAGGCGCAGTACCAGTGGATCGCGGCCAAGGATGCAGTGGAGCAGGCATCTCGCTCGACCGTGCAACAG
>JAGWPE010000124.1 GCA_028870635.1 Gammaproteobacteria bacterium
ACGTCGGATCGAGGTCGAGGTAGTTCTGGCGGTATGCGAAATGATTGCCGGTATTGAGGAAGACGCCGTAGCGGTCATTCCACTTCAGGGCCGCCCTCTTCCACTGCGAGCCCCAGTTCCGCCGCGCCTCTCCCTTCGGAATCCTGCCGAAAGCGGAGATGACCGGCGGATCGCCCTGCTGGTACGCGAAGATGATGCCGCCCTGGAAGGCGCCCTGGGCGGCACCATCCTCGCCGAGATCGCCGCCGAAGTCACCGATGCCCATCGCAAGGCCGCCGCTGCCCATGAAGTCGTTCTGCGGCCTGTCGAGAAAGTAATCCAACCCCACGTGCACGGAGTATGTGGGATTCTTGCCCAGCGTGCCTCGTTGCGTCAGCGGATCGTACCGCTCGCCGATCCCCGATAACATCAGCAGCCGGGCGTTGTTGAATACCCAGGCCGCCAGCACCACGGTCCCGGCCGGCTGCATGAGCTCCTTGCCGGACTCATCGACGTAGGTTACGCCGACCGCCTTGCCGTCCCGGTGGACGATGCGCCGCACCTGACAGTGGTGGCGCGCGCTGAAGTTCTTCCTGGTCTCGGCCAGAGGCAGCAGCGTGAAGTTGGGACTGGCCTTGGCGCCCACCATGCAGCCGAACCCCGAGCAGTGGCCGCAGTATTGGCAGCCGACGCGGCCGATTCCGTCCGGGTTCACGTAGCTCTGGCTCAAGGTCGAGGAAGGCATCGGAAAGGGGTGGTAGCCCAGACCTTTCGCTGCCTTGGCGAACAACAGCGGGCCGTACGGCATGGCATGCGGCGGGTTCGGAAACTCCTTCGAACGCGGCCCCTCGAATATGTTGCCGCCTTCGATCCTCTTTCCATTGAGATTGCCCGCTTTGCCGCCGGTCCCCATCATCTCCTCGGCGCGGGTGTAATAGGGCTCGATCTCTTCCCAGGTGATGCCGAAGTCCTGGATGGCGATGTTCGGCGGCAGGCGGGAAGCGCCGTAGCGCTCCCGCAAGTGACTCGCGAGCCGCAACGCCTCGGGCATCAGCCGGGGGGAAGTGGCTCCCCAGTGATCGCCGGAACCGCCCATGCCCGTCCCCATCCACGGCAGCTCTCCGTACTGCCTGAGCGGGTTGGCGTGATCGTTACGCGTGGCGCGCGTCGTGAAGGTTTCATGAGCGAGGTTTTCCGCGTAACGCTTGCGGATGTAGGTATCGACCTCGTCCATCTCCTGGGCATAGGACCCGACGCCGCGGAAGGGTCCCCCCCGCTCCAGCACCAGCACCGAGAGTGGGGTGCGGCCGGCGATCTGCTGCGCCATGACCATGCCGCTCCAGCCGCCACCGACGACCACCACATCGACGGATGCAAGTGTCTTCAAGCGATCTCCTGACTCAATGGATCTGCGCCGGTCGGCGCCGCTGCATTCGTTGGCGCTCGCGCTCGATTATCCGCCGCATTTCGCTGCGCGGCCAATTGCAAAACGGTCGCGGGTATAAGGGATTTTCGCGGCGGGAGGAAACTTGCTTTCTCCTTTTTTGACCGATATGTTCCCGCGCAGTTCTCCGGTCGCAAGGAATTTCCCCATGACGCGCCTGCTTGCGTTGGCTTCATCCGCTCTCGTTCTCCTTGCCGGTGTTGGCTTGCCGCAGGCGCGCGCCGCCGGCACGCAGGCGGCCTGTGCCGGCGACGCGCTGTGCCAACAGCGCTTCGTGAAGATCGGGGGCATCGAGCAATGGATCAGCATCGCCGGCGAGAGCGCGGCCAATCCCGTGCTCCTGATGGTGCACGGCGGTCCCGGCATCCCGCAGTGGCCCGACGCGGCGCGCTTCAGGCCCTGGGAGAAGTACTTCACGGTCGTGCTCTGGGATCAGCGCGGCGCCGGTCACACGTTCGGGCGTTACGGCACGAGCACGCCGGACGTCACCCTGCAGCGGATCGCCAGCGACGGAGTGGAGCTCTCGCACTACCTTTGCCGCACGCTCGGCAAGAAGAAAATCGTGTTGCTCGGCCACTCGTGGGGAACGCTGGTGGCCGTGCACATGGTGCAGCAGGCGCCGCAGCTGTTTGCCGCGTACGTGGGCACCGGTCAGATGGCCGACTTCCACGCCGATGCGCTCATTCAATATCGGCGCATCGTCGCGAAGGCGCGCCGCGAGCACGATGCCGCGGAACTGAAATCCCTGCAGGCGCTGGGGAGCCCGGATCCCGCCAATCAGCAGCAATACGCCGCATACAGGAAATATCTCCCGACGGTGTTGGCGCCCTCGGATCTGGCCTACCTGAAGGAACAACGGGCGGGAGCTGCCGCCCTCGTTGCGGCCCACCCCAAGGAGGGTCCGGATGTCGCCGCAGGCGCGAAATTCAGCCGTCCCCGCCTGTGGCCCTTCGTGGTCCGGGCGGACCTTCCCGAGACTGCCCGCACGCTCGGCACGGCCTACTTTCTGATCCAGGGGCAGAACGACGTGATGGCCGCGACACCGCAGGCCGTGCACTACTTCCGGGTCGTCAAGGCGCCTTATAAGAGCCTGACCGTCATCCCGCACGCGGGGCATTTTGCGCTGCTGACGGCGCCGGATGCGTTCCTCGACGCCTTGGCCAGGAAGGTGCGTCCAGTCGCGATCGATCGAGGTGCGTGACGGCGCGGGAGGACGCGTGACGGGCAGGCCTGCCGCTCAGCGACCGGCCAACACCCGCGGCGCGGTTTCCCGCATGAAGAGGCTGACGACGATCCCGATGGCAAGACCTATGAGCGCCATCGTGAGCGTACGTTGAATACCGAAGTGCTGGGCGACGGCGCCGGCAATGACTGGCGCTATGCCGCCGCCGAAAATTTCCCCGGAGGCGACGATGATGCCCGTGGTCGATGATACGAGACCGCGCGGGGCGGCTTCTGCAGCGACGGCGCCCGTCAGCAGGCCAAGAAGGCCGAAGCAACAGAAGCACGCCACGAAGAGCAGCATAAAGAGCGCCGGGATCGTGCTGGCCTGCGAGAAGGCGTAGACGAGCCCGGTCCCGGCGACGAAACCCCCTATTGCAACCGGCTTGCGGCCGATCAGATCGGAGAGAGCCGGCAGGGCGAGCTGCCCGAAAAAGCCCCCGAAGCCGATCGCGGAGGTGACGAATCCCATCTCGGACGTGGTGAGCTTGAGATAGTCGACCAGATAGCTCGGCACCATGGCGCTCAAGCTGAAAATACCGCTCATGGCGCAAAGCAGCGCCAGCATTCCGAGCGGCACGTTGCGGTGTCTCCAGACCTCCCGCGGCGGAGCACGATGCTCGTGCGCCCGCGCGCCGATGCTCGGCGGCTCGCGCACGATCCGCGCAAGCAGCGCCGCAACGATGAGGCCGGGCACGCCGACCAACACGAAGGCCCAGCGCCAGCTGGTCACCTGCAACAGCTGGGTCGCGATGATGGGACCGAGCGCCAGACCGAAGAGCGGAAAGGCACTCTGGGTGATGCCGAGATTCATGCCGCGACGCGTGGGCCGCGAAGCCTCACTGACGGTCGCGAAGCTCACCGGACAGAAGGCGCCTTCGTTGGCGCCCATGATGATGCGGATGGCGAGGAGGCTCGTGAGCCCCATTGCCAGTCCGCTGACACCGGAGAGGAGGGAGAAGCCCACGATCGCCGGAATCAGCACCCGCCGTCGTCCGAAGCGATCGCTGAGTCCGCCGCCGATAATGGAAAACAAGCCCCAGGCGATGCCGAGGGAGCCAACGAGAATCCCGAGCTCCTGGTAATTGAGGTTGAGGTCCCGTGCCATCGCCGGAAAGAGCGCCGAGATCACCCAGCGGTCGAGACCCACGAGACCGAACCCCAAGGTGAGCAGCGTGACGATCCGCCACTCGTAAGCCGGGTCGGTCCCCAGGCCGATCGTCCTGCCCGCAAGAGCCCCCGGAATCGGCGCCGCTTCTGCTGCGTCTTGTGCCACGTTGAAAGTCACCCTTGTGATCCGAGCTGGCGCTCGAGCTCGGCGAGCGTCCGATAGCAGGGCAGAACCTGGAGGACACTGGCGTTGGGCTCGCGCTTCTCGCGGATGGCCGCGAAGAACTCCCGGTCCTGCAGCTCGATGCCATTCATCGAGACATCGACCTTGGAGACGTCGATCTTCTGGTCTTTGCCGTCGACGAGATCATCGTACCGGGCGATATAGGTGCCGTTGTCGCAGATGTAGCGGAAGAAGGTCCCCAACGGCCCGTCGTTGTTGAAAGAGAGCGACAGCGTGCAGATCGCGCCCGAGGCCGCCTTCAGCTGAATCGACATGTCCATCGCGATGCCGAGCTTCGGATGGAGGGGACCCTGTATGGCATGCGCCGTGACGATCTGCGATCCGGTCTGATACGCGAACAGATCCACGGTGTGCGCCGCATGGTGCCAGAGAAGGTGATCCGTCCACGAGCGGGGCTGCCCGAGCGCATTCATGTTCGTGCGTCGGAAGAAGAAAGTCTGCACGTCCATCTGCTGGACGTTGAGCTCGCGCGCGGTTATCCGTCGATGAATCCACTGATGGGAGGGGTTGAACCGGCGAGTGTGCCCCACCATGCAAACGAGCCCCGTCTCGCGCTGGGCGCGTGCCACTGCCTCCGCGTCGCTCCAACTGTCCGCGAGGGGTATTTCGACCTGCACGTGCTTTCCCGCCTCGAGGCATTCGATCGCTTGCGCGGCGTGCAACTGTGTGGGCGTCGCCAGGATGGCCGCGGCGACGCCCGGCCGGGCGAGCGCTTCGGTCAGGGAGGTCGTGGCGAAGGGGATGCCGTATTTGCCGGCGACTTCCCGCGTCGGCGCGAGTTCGCGCCCGACGAGCGAGTCGACCTCGATGCCGCCGATCGCCTTGACCGCATCCAGATGCTTCTGGCCAAAAGCGCCGGCTCCGGCGAGGGTGATCTTCATGACGCATTCTCCAGGATGACGTGACCCACGGCCGTGTTCGAGGCCGGTACGTGATAGAAGCGGTGCACGGTGCGGACTTTGGGAGCGAGCGCGCCGCGCATGATGAGCCACATCACGAGCTCCACCCCTTCGGAGCCCGCCTCCCGCAGGTATTCGACGTGCGGAATCCGCGCGACCGCCTCGGGGTCGTCGATCAGCCGGTCGAGCCAGCGGTTGTCCCACTCCTTATTAATGAGTCCGGCCCTCGGCCCCTGGAGCTGGTGGCTCATCCCGCCGGTGCCCCAGACCTGGACATCGAGATCCTCGTCGAACGTTTCGACTGCGCGGCGGATCGCCTTGCCGAGCTCCAGGCAGCGCCGTCCGGAGGGCGGCGGGAAGAGCACCACGTTGACGGCCAGGGGAATGACCCGGACGGGCCAGCGCTCGGGCTGGCCAAACATCAGCGACATCGGCACCGTGAGCCCATGGTCGACGTCCATCTTGTTGATGATGGTGAGATCGAAGTCCTGCTGAATCACGCTCTGCGCGATGTGGGAGGCCAGCTCCGGATGGCCTTCCACCATCGGCACGGGCCTGTGGCCCCATCCCTCATCGGCGGGCGGAAAGGAGGCGGCGCACCCGATCGCGAAAGTCGGAATGATGTCGAGGCTGAACGCCGAGGCATGGTCGTTGTAGACCAGAACGACTACGTCGGGCTTCTGCTGCGCGATCCATTGTTTGGAAAAATCGTAGCCGGCGAACAAAGGCTTCCAATAGGGCTCGCCCGAGCGTCCGTTGTCGAGCGCCGCCCCGATCGCGGGAACATGGGAAGTGGCCACACCGGCGGTGATCCGAGCCATTACTTTGCTTCCTTGTCGGAGCTGCCGGCGGAGGGGGTTTCGCCGACGCGGCGATTGCCTTCCGGGGAGCGGCCTCCCTGCAACATCATGGTCGCGTAAGCCTCCTGAGTCAGGCCGGTCATGCTGGCCGCCGTGTACTGAAAGCTCTTGCCGTCCGTCGAGAAGAGCTTCGCGAGAAAGTAGATGTTGCCGCCGAGCGCGATCATCCGGTTGAAATCGCGCGCCAGGACGGCCTGTTTCTGCTCCTCCGACATCGGCCATTCGTCGAGGTAGGCGCGCTCGTCGCGCTTGAACCGCGTGCGGTTGTCCGCCTTCATCAGCGACATGCAGAACTGGTTGAGGTGATAGCCCTTGCGCGCCTGATCCGCGTCGAAGATCACGGTGCCGGGGATGTCGGAATAGGGCTTGTCGAGTGCCATCGGATGATATCGTCAACGGTTGAAGTAGAGCCGGCTGGGGTTCTCGACCATGAGCTTCTGCCGCTGAGCCGGCGTCGGGGCGATCTGCGGCACGTAATCGAGCAGCTTGCCGTCGTCCGGCATGTGTCCTTTGAGGTTGGGGTGCGGCCAGTCCGTGCCCCAGAGAACGCGGTCCGGAAAGGTCTCGACGAGTCTGCGGGCAAAGGGTACGACGTCCTCGTACCGAGGCGGACCGGCCTTCGAGAGGCGCTCCGGACAGCTGACTTTCGACCACACGTTCGGACGCTCCCGCATCAGGCGGACGAAGAGCTCGAATTCGGGGCCGTCAACAGGCTTCGTGACATCGGGCCGGCCCATGTGATCGACGACGACCGTGGCCGGGAGCGAGGCGAAGAACTCGTAGAGCTGCGGCAGCTCCGCGGCCTCGAAGTAGATGACGACATGCCAGCCGAGCTGCGCCACCCGCTTGGCGATCGCCTCGAGCACCTCGCGGGGCGTCGTGTCGACCAGGCGCCTGACGAAATTGAAGCGCACTCCGCGAACGCCTGCGGCATCCAGCGCGCGCAGCTCCGAGTCGGTCACGCCGCGTCCAACCGATGCAACCCCGCGCGCCCTGCCGCCCGACGCCTGCAGCGCATCGACGAGCGCCCGATTGTCAGTGCCGTGGCACGTCGCCTGGACGATGACGTTGCGCTCCAGCCCGAGGAAGTCGCGCAGGGCCCAGAGATGCTCCTTGGAGGCGTCGCAAGGCGTGTACTTGCGCTCCGGCGCGTAGGGAAACTGCGCGCCGGGACCGAACACGTGGCAGTGGGCGTCGACGGCGCCCGGCGGAGGAAGGTAACTCGGCTTCGATGGACGCGGATGGTATGGGAGCCAGTCGCGGTCCGTGGTGAATCCGCCGGAGGCGCCGCTCGCGGCCCACCCTGGTCCTCCCGGTGTGAGAGTCGCGCTCATCTGCCCTTGGCCTTCAGGAGCGCATCCAGGCGCGGAAAGACGCGGCGGGCGTTCTTCTCGAAGATCCGGGTCTTGTCGGCTTGCGGGATCGGCAGAGCGTCGATGTACCGCTTGGTGTCATCGAAATAGAATCCCGTCTCCGGGTCGACTCCGCGGACCGCACCCACCATCTCGGAGCCGAAGAGAATGTTGTCCAGGTCGATCACGCGGACGAGCAGGTCGATGCCGGGCTGGTGGTACACGCACGTATCGAAGAAGACATTCTTCATCACGTGCTGGGTGAGAGACGGGCGCTTCAGCATGTCGGCGAGGCCCCGGTAGCGGCCCCAGTGGTAGGGAACCGCGCCGCCGCCGTGTGGAATGATGAATCTCAGGGTCGGGAAGTCGCGGAACAGATCCCCTTCGATGAACTGCATGAACGCCGAAGTGTCGGCATTGATGTAATGGGCGCCGGTCGCGTGAAAGCACGGATTGCAGGATGCCGACACGTGCACCATCGCGGGCACATCGAGCTCGACCATCTTCTCGTAGAAGGGGTACCAGTGCCGGTCTATGAGCGGCGGGGACTTCCAGTAGCCGCCCGACGGATCCGGGTTCAGGTTGCATCCGACGAAGCCCAGCTCGCGCACGCAGCGCTCGAGCTCGTGCACGGAGTTCGCGATCGGAGCTCCCGGTGATTGCGGCAGCTGACAGACACCGGCGAAGTTGTCGGGGAACAGCTCAACGACGCGCTTGATGAGGTCATTGTTGGCGCGTGTCCAGGCGGAGGACACCTCCTCGTTGCCGATGTGATGACCCATCCCCGATGCGCGTGGGGAGAAGAGAGTGAGATCGCCGCCGCGCTCTCTCTGCAGCTTCAGCTGGTTCGTCTCGATGCTCTCGCGGATCTCGTCGTCGGAAATCCGCGCCGGCGCGGCGGGCGGAGCGCTGGGGTCCTTGAAGTGCGCAATCTGCGCTTCGCGGAATCGCTGGTGCGCCGCCGGCGAGGTCGTGTAATGCCCGTGGCAGTCGATGATCATGCAGTCTCCCGATGATGGGGCGGACTTCCCGTGTGAATCGAGGCGAGCACGGCGTCCAGGCGTTCCGCCAGCCCGGCAGGCTCGCGCCCGGGTCGATGCGCCACCGCCCAGTCCTGCCGAGCCGCGCAGGCGAGGCTCATCAGCGGCTCGACGCCCGCCTCGCTGACGGCGAGCGCGGCTTCGCGCATCTCTTCCCCGCGCCGGCGGCCGTGCTGTTGCGAGCGGCCGATCATGTAGTCGGCCAGGCGCTGCCAGTCCGCCGCGGGCAGCAGGTCCTGCAAGGACTCGAGCACCGCCGAGTCGACGCCGTGGTGGCGGGCTGCGAGCAGGCTCTCCGTGAGCAGCGCCTCCAGCCCTTTGATCATGACGCTGCGACACATCTTTGCGGCGGAGGCGCGACCCACGCGTGCATCGAAGATCCGAACGCCCGTGAAGCCGATGGTGCGCGCGATCGGCTCGAAGCTGCCGGCGTGCCTGCCACCGATCAGCATGGGCGAAGCGATTCGCTTCGGTGCGATCGGCGACATCACCGCCGCCTCGACGTAGCGGCCGCCCGCCGCCTCGATGACATCCGCCGCGGAGCGCTTGGTCGCAGGCGCGACGGAGTTGAGATCGAAGAAGTACGCCCCCGGCGGCATGCTCGCAGCCGCTTCCCGGGCGGCTGGGATGCAATTGGCCGCGGTGACCGCCGAGATGATGACGGTGCGCTCCTGCAAAGCGTCCGCCATCGATGACGCCGCCCGCGCACGGCCGCAGGATCGGACAGCGGCGCTCGGCGCGCTGTTCGCCTGAGGAAAGAGACAGTCCCAGGCCGAGATGTCCTGCATCCCCGCTTGGTCGAGATCGGCGGCGAGGGTCTGGCCGACCTCGCCATAGCCGATCAGGGCGATGCGCGCTCCGCCGGCGCTCACGCCTCACCCCACGCAGCCGCGGGAACGTATACCTCGCCACCCATCAGCTTCCTGGCGGTTCGCAACAGAGCGGAGCGGTTCACCCGCACGTCGTTGCCGCTGCCGGTGACATCCATTTCGACGGTGAAAAATCCCGTCGGATGCTCTATCTCGAGGCGCCGAGGCCCGGTGGAAGCGGCCCGGCCTGCCATCCGTTCCGCCACCGTACCCGGCACGGCGCAGGCGGTGGCGACGCTCACTGCGCCGAGCACCCCGATCGCCTCGTGCACGCGGTGGGGAATGAAGGTGCGGGTATTGAGCTGGCCGCCGTGGCGAGCCGGCGAGATCAGGGACATCTTCGGCACCGTCTTTTTCGCGACATCGCCGAGATTCATGCGCGGTCCGAGCTCGAGGCGGATTTTCTCCACGCGCTGTTTGAGCGCGGCGTTGGCCTCGAGCGCCTCCGGCGACTCATTGCCGCTCAGGCCGAAGCCGGCCGCAGCGAGAAGCACGACCGGCATGCCGTTGTCGATGCATGTGACCTCGACGCCATCGACGCTGTCGGATACGTTCCCGGTCGGAAAGAGCGCGCCGCAGGATGAGCCCGCCACATCCAGGAAATCGATGCTGATGCCGGCGGCAGTGCCCGCGACGCCGTCGATCCGCGTGTCGCCCTCGTACTCCACCGAGCCCTGGGGCGTCGGCACGTGGGCCACTGCGATGCTCGCGGTGTTGACCATGTGTATCCGCACGGAGGTCGTCGCGCCGGCCGGGTCGACCAGTCCGTTCTCTATGGCCCAGGGGCCGACACCCGCGAGGATGTTGCCGCAGTTCTGCGAGTCGCTGACTTCAGCCTTGTCGACCGCCACCTGCAGGAAGAGATAATCGACGTCGGCGTCCGGCCGCGTCGCAGGGCCGATGACCGCCACTTTGCTCGTCAAAGGGTGCGCCCCGCCCACGCCGTCGATCTGCCGGATGTCGGGCGAACCCATCGCCGCCAGCAATACCCGGTCGCGTGCGCTGCGCTCGCGCGGCAAATCGCGTACGTTGAAGTAGAGGCCCTTCGAGGTGCCGCCGCGCATCAAGGTCGCCGGAATGGCGCGCAGCACGCGCTTACTCCTCTGAGGTCGCGTCGCGATAGACGAGGCCCAGACTGGCGAGCTTCTCCCGCATCTTGTACATGTCGAGCCCGAGCTCGCCCGCCTTCAGGCGCTCCCGGCTCTTCGCCTCCTTGGCTTCCCGGGCGGCGCTCGCATCCGCCACCTCGGCCGCCTTCGCTCGCGGAACGATGCACACCCCGTCATCATCGGCTATGACGACATCGCCAGGATGCACGAGTGCGCCGGCACAGACGACAGGCACGTTGACGCTGCCCAGAGTTTCCTTGACGGTGCCTTGCGCGGAGATGGCCTTCGACCAGACCGGAAACCCCATGGCGGTGAGATCGCGCACGTCCCGTACCCCAGCGTCGATCACCAGCCCTTTGACTCCCCGAGCCTGCAAGGAGCTGCCGAGCAGCTCGCCGAAGTACCCCGCATCCGAGTAGGAGGTCGGTGCAACGACGAGCACATCGCCTTCGCGGCACTGCTCGACGGCGACGTGGATCATCCAATTGTCGCAGGGCGGCACGCTGACGGTCACCGCCGTTCCGGCGATGTGGGCGCCTGGATAGATCGGCCGCACGTTGGGCGCGAGGAGACCGGTCCTTCCCTGCGCTTCGTGCACGGTGGCGACGCCGAATTTCGCGAGGCGGTCCACTGCCGCCCGGTCCGCTCTGGGTGTGTGGGTACGCACGATGTTCATCTGGGCCATCCGGGGTGTCCGCGGTCGGGCAATTCTCGGCCGCGCGCGGCCGCGGCGCCAATTGCAATTGGGAGCCTGGTATAAGAGATTAGATACAGGTGAGCCCGATCCCCAATCTTCGCCATCTGTCCGTCTTCTGCGCGGTGGCCCGCTTGGGAAGCGTGAGCGCGGCGGCACGCACGGCTCACCTCAGCCAGCCGGCCGTCACTCAGGCGGTCGGCTCGCTGGAGCAGGACTTCGGCAGCGCCCTTTTCGTACGCACGGTGCGGGGAATGGAGCTGACGGAAGCGGGCAGGCTTTGTGCCGAGCGGGTGGCGAGCGCATTGGGGCGGCTCGAGGCGGCTGTAGCAGCCGCGGCGCCGCAGCCTCAGCCGCGCGCCGCCGCGGGTGTCATTCACGGTATAACCGCGAGGCAACTGCAGGCGCTCGCCGCTACCATCGAGGCCGGTGGCTTCGGGTCCGCGGCTCGCCTCCTGGACATGACGCGCGCGACGATCCAACGCGCGGCCAGGGAGCTCGAGCAGCGGATCGGCGTGCCGTTGTTCGAGAC
>JAGWPE010000125.1 GCA_028870635.1 Gammaproteobacteria bacterium
ACTCGATCTCGCGGCGGCGGCCGTTCTCAACGTCAGCCCGGACCACCTCGACCGGTATGCCTCCGTGGCGGCCTATGCCGCTGCGAAAGCCCGCATCTTCGCGCGAACCGACACGGCCGTGATCAATCTGGACGATTCGCTGGTTGCCGCAATGCCGAGGCCCGGACAGCGCACGCTGAGCTTCTCCCTGCGCGCCGCAGCAGGCGCCGACTACGCCTTAGGCGTCCGTGACGGCGAGGCGTGGCTGACACGGCGCCCGAAAGCGATTGACAAAGCGGCCCAGGGCCGCTCCCTGGGCCGCGGGGTCGACAGCATCACACGGCCGCGCTCGCCCGAAGCGCCGCCAGGCGACTTCGGGCCAATAGACGATGGTGAGCCGTTGCTGCCCGTGTCGGGGATGCGCATCCGCGGCCTCCACAATGCGGCCAATGCGCTCGCCGCGCTTGCTCTCGGCGAGGCGCTTGGCCTGCCGTTGCCGGCGATGCTGGCGGAGCTCGAAGCCTTCACCGGTCTGTCGCACCGCACCCAATGGGTCGCGGAGGTGGCGGGTGTCACCTACATCGATGACTCGAAGGGCACCAATGTCGGCGCGACGATCGCGGCCGTGGCGGGCATAAATGGACCGCTGCTGATCATCGCCGGCGGCGACGGCAAGAATCAGGATTTCGAGCCGCTGGCGGCGGCTTTCCGCGGCAAGGTGCGCCACACGGTGCTCATTGGACGCGACGGCCGCCTCGTCGGCGAGGCGCTGCGCGGCGTCTGCTCCACGGAGTACTGCGCCTCGCTCGAGGAGGCGGTGCGCGCTGCGGCCGCCGCGGCCCAACCCGGCGACACCGTGCTGCTCTCGCCTGCCTGCGCCAGCCTGGACATGTTCCGCGACTACGCCCATCGGGGCGCGGTGTTCGCGCGGGCGGTCAAGGAGCTGGCGGCATGATGGAGGAAAGCCTGCGCGCCGCCCCCGGCCAAACGGCTCGCGGCCGCGCTGCCGCCGTCAACATCGACAGCGTGACTCTCGCGCTGGCGCTGGCGCTGCTGCTCTTCGGGCTGGTGATGGTGACTTCCGCCTCCATCTCCATCGCCAGCCAGGACACGGGCAATCCGTTCTATTTCCTCGAGCGGCAACTGCTGACCGCGCTCATCGGCGCGGTCGGGGCGGTGCTCGTCTTCTGCTTCAGGATGGAGCGTTGGGAACGCCTTGCCCCGGTGCTCCTCGCCGCCGCGGTCCTCATGCTGCTGGCGGTGCTCGTGCCCGGGCTCGGGGAAATCGTCAACGGCGGGAGGCGCTGGCTGCGGCTCGGGGGCATCAGCTTCCAGGTGTCGGAGCTGGCCCGGGTGCTCGTGTTGATCTACGTCGCGAGCTACGCGGCGCGGCGGCAGGATGAGCTGCGCGAGACCTTTACTGGCCTCGTGAAGCCGCTGCTGCTTCTCGGCCTGGTGGCGGTGCTGCTCCTCGGCGAGCCCGACTTCGGCGCCGCCACCGTCCTCTTCGCCACCGGTTTCGGCATGCTCTTCATCGCCGGTGCGCGGCTGCGTTACGTGGTCCTGCTGACCGCGGTGGCCACCGCGCTCTTCGCGTTGCTGGCCGTGACTTCGGCCTACAGGCTGCGGCGTCTGACGGGCTTCCTCGACCCGTGGGCCAATCCCTACAGCAGCGGCTTTCAGCTCACCCAGTCGCTGATCGCGATCGGCCGCGGCAAATGGCTCGGCGTCGGGCTCGGCAACAGCGTGCAGAAGCTCTTCTACCTGCCCGAGGCGCACACCGACTTCCTCTTCGCGGTGCTCGCCGAGGAGCTCGGGCTCTTCGGCGTGCTGCTTACGCTCGGGCTCTTCGTCGCGCTGAGCTGGCGAGCGTTCTACATCGCGCGGCTCGCCGCGCAGGCCGGTCTCGATTTCCAGAGCTATCTGGCCGCCGGCTTCGGGCTCTGGATCGGGATCCAGGCCTTCATCAACATCGGCGTCAACATGGGGGTGCTGCCGACCAAGGGCCTGACGCTTCCTCTGATGAGCTACGGTCGGTCGAGCCTGATCGTGACGCTCGCATGGGTGGGAATGCTGCTGCGCGTCTATCACGAGACGATGCTGGAGCGGCGCGGCTCGGCCACCGTCATGACTCGGGGCTCCACGTGACAAAATCATCTGGAACGATTTTGGACGGCGGCAGCCGGCCGATCCTCATCATGGCCGGCGGCACCGGCGGACATGTCTTCCCGGCTCTGGCTCTCGCGCGCCGGCTGCGCGAGCAATCGATCGAGGTCGTCTGGCTCGGCACGCGGCGCGGGCTCGAGGCGCGTATCGTTCCGGCCGAGGGCATTGCGATCGAATGGCTGTCGGTCGGCGGCTTGCGCGGGAAGGGATGGCGCACGCTGCTCGCCGCACCGTGGCGGCTCACGGTGGCGCTCGTCCAGGCATTGCGGGTGATACGCCGGCGCCGGCCCGCGCTCGTCGTCGGCCTCGGCGGCTTCGTCACCGGGCCTGGCGGCATCGCCGCCTGGCTCACTCGCCGGCCGCTGGTCATCCACGAGCAGAATGCGGTGGCCGGCTTCACCAACCGCTGTCTGGCTCTCGCGGCGCGCGAGGTGTTGCAGGCATTCCCCGACAGCTTCGCGGCCCATGTGAAGGCGCGCACCGTCGGCAATCCGGTCCGCAGGGACATCAGCGCATTGCGGCCGCCCACGGAGCGCTTCGCCGGACGGGAGGGGGCCATGCGCATCCTCGTGATCGGCGGTAGCCAGGGAGCGGTTCGACTCAACACGGTCGTGCCTTACGCGCTGGCGCGGCTCGCCGGAACCATCCGTTTCGATGTCCGCCATCAAGCGGGCGAGCGCTGGATCGAGGCGGGGCGGCAGAGCTACGCAGGCGCGGGCGTGCGCGCGGACGTGCGGCCGTTCATCGAAGACATGGCCGAAGCCTACGCGTGGGCTGACCTCGTGATCTGTCGTTCGGGCGCCCTCACGGTATCGGAACTGGCAGCGGCGGGCGTGGGAGCCGTGCTGGTACCGTTTCCGGCCGCCGTCGACGACCACCAGACGCACAACGCGCGTTTCCTGGTGCGCGAGGGCGCGGCAGTGCTCATCGCCGACCGCGACCTGACGGCCGAGCGTCTGGCCGCGGAGCTCGAGCGGCTTTGCTCCGGCCGCGAGAAGCTCCTCGCGATGGCCGAGCGCGCGCGCAAGCTCGCCAGGCCCGACGCCACGGAGGAGCTCGCCGCCTCCTGCCTGCAGCTCGCGAGGAAGGCCGCATGATGGAGGAGAGGCGCACCTTGCTGGAGCGTCCCAGGGTGGAGCGGCGCAAAAGCCAGGATCGGCGCGACCGGATGCGCCGCATCAACACCATTCATTTCGTCGGCATCGGCGGCAGCGGCATGAGCGGCATCGCGGAGGTGCTGCTCAACCTGGGGTACGCCGTGCAGGGCTCGGACCTGAAGGCGGGACCGGTGACGGAATGGCTCAGCCGGCTCGGTGCGGTGATCCGGCTCGGACATGCGGCGGAGAACATCGCCGGCGCGGACGTTGTCGTCGTCTCGAGCGCCATCGCCAGGGGCAACCCGGAAGTGGAAGCCGCTCTCGCTCGGCGCCTGCCGGTGGTCTCGCGCGCCGAGATGTTGGGCGAGCTCATGCGCTTCCGTTACTCCATCGCCGTGGCGGGCACGCATGGCAAGACGACGACGACCAGCCTCATCGCCAGCATCCTGGCTGAGGGCGGCGAGGACCCGACGTTCGTGATCGGCGGGCGCCTGAAGAGCGCGGGCAGCCACGCTCGGCTCGGCACCGGGCGGTACCTGGTCGCCGAGGCCGACGAGAGCGACGCCTCGTTCATGCATCTGCAGCCGCTCGTCGCCGTCGTCACCAACATCGACAACGACCACCTGGCGACCCACGGCGGGGACTTCGAGCGCCTGAAGCAGAGCTTCGTCGACTTCCTGCACAAGCTGCCGTTCTATGGCCTGGCGGTGCTCTGTCTGGACGATGAGCACGTGGGCGGCATTCTGGAGCGCGTCGGCAGGCCGGTCCTCACATACGGGCTGCACGCGGCGGCGGACGTGCGGGCCGTCGAGGTCAACCGCGCGGGGCTGCAGACGAGAATCCGGGTGGCACGCGCCGGGGGCGCCTCCCTCGAGGTCACCGTCAATCTGCCGGGCGCCCACAACGTGTTGAACTCGCTTGCCGCGATCGCGGTGGCGACGGAGCTCGGCATTGCCGATGAAGCCATCGGGCGGGCGCTCGCGGGCTTTCAAGGCATCGACCGCAGGATGCAGCACGTCGCCGACATCGACACGGCGGCCGGGCGCGTAACGGTGATCGATGACTACGGCCACCATCCCACCGAGGTGGCCGCGACCCTCGAAGCGCTGCGCCAGGGCTACCCGGGCCGGCGGATCGTCCTTGCCTTCCAACCCCACCGCTACACGCGTACCCACGATTTGATCGACGACTTCGGCAAGGTGCTGGCGACGGTGGATGTGCTCCTCGTTACGGAGGTATACGCCGCGGGCGAGGCTCCGATTGCCGGTGCTGACGGGCGCGCAATCTGCCGTGCGGTGCGCAGCCGCGGACAGGTGGAGCCGCTGTTCGTCGAGCGCGTCGAGGAGCTTGCGGAGTCCTTGAAGGACGTGATCCGCGACGGCGATGTGATCGTTGCCATGGGTGCGGGCAACATCAGCGCGGTGGCGCACAGACTGGACGAGCGCTTCGCCGAGCTGCTGCCGCCGCGGAGGAGCATGTGATGCTCGCCATCGCGAAGGAGTTCTTGCCGCGCATCCGGCGCAACGAGCCGATGAGCCGCCACACCTCCTGGCACGTGGGCGGCCCCGCGGAGATCTACTTCACGCCGAGCGATCGGGCGGACCTCGCGGCGTTCCTGCCGACCTTGCCGGCCGATGTGCCCGTGTATTGGGTCGGGCTGGGCAGCAATCTGCTGGTGCGCGACGGGGGAATCGCGGGCGTCGTCGTCAGCATGCATGGCACGTTCGATCGCCTGGAGCGCGCCGCTCCCGACATGGTTTACGCCGAGGCCGGTGTTGCCTGCGCGCGCATCGCCAGACAGTGCATCAAATGGGGTCTCGGACCGGCGGAGTTCTTCGCGGGTATCCCCGGTACGCTGGGCGGGGCGCTCGCGATGAACGCCGGCGCGTTCGGCGGCGAGACGTGGCGGCACGTCGTGGAAGTCGAGACGATCGACCGCGGCGGACGCGAGCATCGCCGGCCCGCGACCGATTACCGGGTGAGCTACCGTCACGTGGAGCCGCCCGTTGCGCAAGAGTGGTTCCTCGCCGCGAAGCTGCGGTTCGAGGTCCGAGAGCAGACGAAGAAGCGGCCCGGGGCCGCTGCGTTTCCCGGGGCGCCTCCTCTTGCGTCGGCGGGTCTCAGTGGGGCCGCGGGATCGGAGGCGGTGACGGGGCTGGCCGCTCAAAGCGCCGCAGGCGGCTTTGAGCCAGTTGACGTACAGGCTCTGCTCGAGCGGCGCAAGGCGACGCAGCCGATCGGAGAGTGGAGCTGCGGCTCGGTGTTCACCAACCCTCCCGGCGATCACGCCGCGCGCCTCATCGAGGCCGCGGGCCTGAAGGGTTTGGCGGTAGGCGGTGCCTCGGTGTCGGTGAAGCATGCCAACTTCATCATCAACCATGGCTCCGCCAGTGCCGCCGACGTCGAGAGCCTGATCGCGCGGGTGCAGGATGAGGTGCAGCGCGCGCATGGCGTGCGGTTGCATCCCGAAGTGCGCATCGTGGGCCAAACCGTGGAGGAGGGACCCTGATGCGGCTCGCTTACGATCCCAAGCTCGCCCGCCGCGCCGCCGGTCCCGAGGAGTTCGGCCGCGTCGCGGTGCTCATGGGCGGCGATTCGAGCGAGCGGGAGATCTCGCTGCTCTCCGGCGGCGCGGTGCTCGAGGCGCTCGGCCGGCGCGGCGTCGCGGCAGCGGCGTTCGATCCGCGCGAGCGCTCGCTGCCAGAGCTCATCGGGCAGGGCTTCGATCGAGTCTGGATTGCGCTGCACGGGCCGGGCGGCGAGGACGGCACCGTCCAGGGCGCGCTCGAGTATCTCGGCATTCCCTACACCGGAAGCGGCGTGGCCGGCTCGGCGACGGCCATGGACAAGCTGCGCACCAAACGTCTGGCGCAGGCCATCGGCGTCGCCTCCCCCGATGCGCTGGAGCTGCGCGGCCCGCAGGATTTCGAGCTGGCGCTCGAGCGCCTGCGGCTGCCGCTCATCGTCAAGCCCGCCACCCAGGGCTCGAGTGTCGGGATGAGCAAGGTCGAGAGCGCCGCGGCCCTTCCCGCCGCATACGCGACGGCGGCCGCGGTCGACCGTAGCGTCTTCGCGGAGCAGTGGGTCACCGGCCGGGAATACACCGTGGCGCTGCTGCAGGGCGCAGCGCTGCCCTCGATCCGCATCGAGACGCCGCGGGGCTTCTACGACTACGAGGCGAAGTACTTCCGCGACGACACGCGCTATCTCTGTCCCTCCGGTCTCTCGCTGCCCGCGGAGCAGCACCTGCGGAGCCTCGCGCTCGCCGCGTTCGAGGCCGTTGGCGCCGAAGGCTGGGGGCGGGCGGACTTCATGATGGATGCCGCCGGGCGGGCACTTCTCCTCGAGGTCAACACCGTTCCCGGAATGACCAGCCACAGTCTCGTACCGATGGCCGCCAGGGCGGCCGGCATCGGCTTCGACGAGCTCGCGTGGCGGGTGCTCGAGACGAGCTTCGTGCGGAGGAGGGTCTGACATGCGCAAGCGGACCCGCAACCGCATCAAGGCTCGCGAGACTGCCGCGGCGCGGCGGCTCGTGCCGTGGCGGGCCGTCGGCCGGGTGCTCGCCGTGGGCGGCGCGCTGTTCGCCACCCTGTGCGTTGTGTTCTGGGCGCTCGATCAGCCGATCCGCACCGTGCAGGTGACCGGTCGCTTCCAACACGTCTCGCCCGGCGAGATCGAGCAGATCGTCGCGCGACAGGCGGGCGGCCAGGGCCTGCTCACGGTCGATCTCCCGGCGGTGGGCCGTGCGATCCATGCGCTTCCCTGGGTCGATGCGGTGAGCGTGGAGCGCGATTGGCCGCATGGCCTGTCGGTGCTCGTGGTGGAGCAGATCGCCGCCGCCCGTTGGGGACATGACGGGCTCGTCAACGCCAACGGGGTGCGCTTCGCGACGGGCATCAGCCACGTCCCCGCGGGACTTGCGCGCCTGTCGGGGCCGGAGGGCTCCGAGGCGGAGGTCACCCAGCGTTACCTCGCCATGCAGCGGCGTCTTTCGCAGGCTGCCCTCGCCATCGCGGCGCTGCGGCTCGATGCGCGCGGCGCGTGGCAGCTCGATCTCGCCAACGGCATCACCGTGCGGCTCGGGCGCTCGCAGGTCGATGAGCGGTTCGAGAAATTCATGAGCGCGGCGCTCGGCATCGTCGAGCATCGCGCCGCGGACATTTCCTACGTGGATATGCGGTACACAAACGGGTTTGCCATCGGTTGGCGAGCGGGGCGAGCCGGTGCCTTTCAGCGAGGACACTTGACGTGTCCTCGCTCCGGCGAGCGCCCATGCACGGATGCATGGGCCGGGGGGCCTAACGCCGGGGATGGTCAATGGCACCGCGCTAACGAGGACCAATATGCTTAAACGTTCAGACAGAAATCTCATCGTGGGCCTCGACATCGGCACCTCCAAGGTGGTCGCTCTGGTGGGCGAAGTCGGCGTCGACGGCACGATAGAAGTGCTCGGCCTCGGCTCCCAGCCCTCACGGGGCCTCAAAAAGGGCGTGGTCGTCAACATCGAGTCGACGGTCCAGTCGATCCAGCGCGCCGTGGAGGAGGCAGAGCTCATGGCCGGCTGCGAGATCCACTCGGTGTTCGCCGGCATCGCGGGCAGCCACGTGCGCAGCCTCAACTCCCACGGCGTGGTGGCGATCCGCGACCGCGAGGTTACCCACGGTGACGTCGAGCACGTGATCGACGCGGCCAAGGCGGTGGCGATCCCCGCCGACCAGAAGATCCTGCACGTGCTGCCGCAGGAGTTCATCGTCGACGGCCAGGAGGGCATTCGCGACCCGATCGGGATGTCGGGCGTGCGCCTGGAGGCCAAAGTGCACATCGTCACCGGCGCGGAGAGCGCCGCACAGAACATCGAGAAGTGCATCAAGCGGTGCGGGCTCGAGGTCGACGATGTCGTGCTCGAGCAGCTGGCTTCCAGCTTCTCGGTGCTCACCGACGACGAGAAGGAGCTCGGTGTGTGCCTGGTCGACATCGGCGGCGGCACGACCGACCTCGCCGTGTTCTCGCACGGGGCGATCCGCCACACGGCGGTGATACCCATCGCCGGCGACCAGGTGACCAACGACATCGCGGTCTCGATGCGCACGCCGACCCAGCACGCCGAGGACATCAAGCTCAGATACGCCTGTGCGCTCTCGCAGCTCGCCAATCCCGACGAGAGCATCGAGGTGCCGAGCGTGGGCGACCGGCCCGCGCGGCGCCTGGCGCGCCAGACGCTCGCCGAGATCGTCGAGCCGCGCTACGAGGAGCTCTTTGGCCTGGTGCGCGAGGAGCTGCGGCGCAGCGGCTTCGAGGAAGTGATCGCCGCCGGCATCGTGTTGACCGGCGGCAGCGCCAAGATGGAGGGCGCGATCGAGCTGGCCGAGGAAGTGTTCCACGTGCCGGTGCGACTCGGGGTACCGCAGGCCGTGCAGGGCCTGTCCGACGTGGTGCGCAATCCGATCTTTTCCACGGGCGTCGGGCTCCTGCTCTACGCGCGTGACAACGCCTTACCCGCGCGCCGCGCGGGCTCCCTGGGGAACGCCAAATCGGTGCTCGACCGCATGCGTTCCTGGTTTCAGGGGAATTTTTGAAGCTGACAGAGCAAGCGAAACGACTCTCAACCAACCACTTGTATTCGTGTAGAGGAGCGACAACATGTTTGAATTGATGGACGCGTACAGCCAGAGCGCCGTCATCAAGGTGATCGGCGTCGGGGGCGGAGGCGGTAACGCCGTGGCACACATGGTGGCCTGCGGCATCGACGGCGTGGAATTCATGTGCATCAACACCGACTCGCAGGCGCTCAAACACGCCAAGGTCAAGACGGCGCTGCAGATCGGCTGCAACATCACCAAGGGACTCGGCGCCGGGGCCGATCCGGAGATCGGGCGTCAGGCGGCTATGGAGGACCGTGACCGCATCGTCGAGCTGGTCGAAGGCTGCGACATGTTGTTCATCACCTGCGGCATGGGAGGCGGCACCGGGACCGGGGCGGCACC
>JAGWPE010000126.1 GCA_028870635.1 Gammaproteobacteria bacterium
CCAAGTAAAGGGCGGTTTTCCGCTTCTTTAAAGAACGCCGCGCATTCGCGCGGCGTTTTTCTTCGTATTGTTCATTTGGCCCGAAGTCGCCTGCGGCGCTTCGGGCGAGCGCGGCCGAATCACCGCCTTTGATCCCGCGGCCCAGGGAGCGGCCCTGGGCCGCTTACTCACTTGCTTTCGGGCTGAGAGTGACTCGAGAAGGTCAGTAGCGGATCAACGCCGAACCCCAGGTGACTCCGCCGCCGAAGGCTTCCAGCAGGAGGAGGTCCCCGCGCTTGATACGTCCATCACGGACACCGACGTCGAGGGCCAGGGGGACAGAGGCCGCGGAGGTGTTGCCGTGGTCCTGGACGGTGGTGATGACGCGCTCCATGGGCATGTCGAGCTTGCGCGCCGTAGCCTGGATGATGCGCAGATTCGCCTGGTGCGGCACCAGCCAGTCGACGGCGGAGCGGTCGAGCGCATTGGCCGCCAGCGCCTCGTCCATCGCGCGGCCGAGGGTACTCACCGCGATCTTGAAGACCTCGCTGCCGGTCATCGTGATGACGCGGCGGGCCTTCGCGGGATCGCTGCCGGCGGCAAGCCCTCCCCCGCAATAAAGAAGGTCCTTGTACGAGCCATCGGCGTGCAGGTGCGTCGACAGGATTCCCGGCGCCTCCGCCGCCTCGAGCACCACGGCGCCGGCTCCGTCCGCGAACAAGACCGCGGTCGAGCGGTCGCCCCAGTCCGTGATGCGCGAGAGCGTCTCGGCGCCGATCACGAGCGCCCGCCGCGCGTCGCCGAAGCGTACGAATTTGTCCGCGATGGAGAGCGCATACATGAAGCCGCTGCAGGCCGTCTCGACGCTGAAGGCCGCGGCCCCGCGGCAGCCGAGGCGCGCCTGCAGCAATGCGCCGCAATTGGGAAAGACCATGTCGGGCGTCGTGGTGCCGAAGGCGATGAAGTCGACGTCAGCCGGCCGGACGCCCGCGGCATCCAGAGCGGCGCGGGCGGCGCGTTCCGCCAGATCGACCGTGGTCTCGCCGCTTGCGGCGATGTGCCGCCGCTCGATACCGGTCCGCTCCCGGATCCATTGGTCGCTGGTGTCCATCATCTTCTCGAGATCGAAGTTCGTGAGAACCTTCTCAGGAAGATACGAGCCAGTCCCCGCGATGCGCGAATGAGTCAAGTTGTCGCACCTTGTAATGTTTCGGCTCCCTGTGCCGCGAGCGCCTGTGCAATGTGCGCGGTCAGTCCGCGACGCGCGGCCAGCGCTGCGGTGATGATCGCCCTGGCGAAGGCCATACCGTCCGCCCTGCCGTGGCTTTTTACCACGATGCCGGTCAGGCCGACCATGCACGCGCCGTTGTATTTGCGCGGATCGAGGCTGGCGGCCACCCTGCGCAGCACCGGGCGGGCGGCGAGCCCCGCCAGCCGGCTGCGCCAGGACGCGCGAAACTCCCGGCGCATGCGGTCGGCGATCAGCGCCGCGGCCCCCTCCATGGTCTTCAGGGCGACGTTCCCCGTGAACCCGTCCGTGACCACCACGTCCACGTCGCCGGAGAAGATGTCATCGCCCTCGACGAACCCGACGTAGTTGAGGTGACTCGTGGCGAGAAGCATGTGCGCCGCCTGCACCACCTCGTGTCCCTTGATGTCCTCTTCCCCGATGTTGAGCAGGCCGATCCTCGGGGCGGCGAGCCCGTAGACGTCGCGCGAGATGATGGCGCCCATTGCGGCGAACTGGCGCAACTGCTCCGGCGTAGCCTTGGTATTGGCCCCGAGGTCGAGCATGTGAGTATGGCCGTGGGCGGCCGGGATGGCCGAGATGATGGCGGCCCGCTCGACGCCCGGCAGCGTCTTCAGCACGAAATGCGCAATGGCATTCAGCGCGCCGGTGTTGCCGGCGCTGACGCACGCGGCGGCGCGCCCGCTCTTGACCAGATCCACCGCAACGCGCATGGAGGAATCCTTCTTGCGGCGGATCGCCTCGCGTGGGCTGTCGCTCATGGCGATCACCTGGCTCGCGGATACCACCTCGATGCGCGCGCGCAGCGCCTCGGGAAGCGGCGAGACCCGCGGCTGAATCACATCGGGCACGCCGACGAGGAGCGTGCGCAGCCCCTGATCCTCGCGCAGGGCGGCGAGCGCTCCGGCAATGTATTCGGGCGGCGGATGATCGCCGCTCATCACGTCGATTGCGATGGGCAGCACGGTCGGCGTGCGGCGGCGCTCGTCAGAGCGAAGCTATTCCTGCTCTTCCGTCTCGGCGGGCTTCTCGATCACGCGGCGGCCGCGGTAGAAGCCGTCCGGCGTGATGCAATGGCGCAGATGCGTCTCCCCCGACTGCGGGTCGGTGGAGAGTGCGGGCGTGGAGAGCCCGTCGTGGGAACGATGCATGCCGCGCCGGGAGGGCGTCTTGCGACTTTTCTGAACGGCCATAATGTCCTCGTGCGCCCGAAGCGCGCGCTAACTTCAAAACTATCTTACCAACTACTTGCGTCTCAACAGCTCGCCGAGCCCCGCGAAGGGCCGCTGCGTCACATGCTCCGGCGCGTCCTCGGCGAGGAGGGGCGCCGAGGGCGGCACGGCGCACTCGCGCAGCTCCTCGTGCAGGGGCACGATGGGCAGCACGAGCAGCATCTCTTCCTCGACCAGCTCTCCGGCGCTGATGCGTCCCTCTCGCGCGAGCACCGGCTCGAGCTCCTCGGGCACTTCCGCGGCGTCCGCCTCCGCGAGAATCAGCGCCAGGTGGGTCGTGCTCTCGATGGGAAGCTCCATCGCCCGCATGCACCGCTGGCATTGCAACCCCGCCTTGCCGGCGAGCGACAGCTCCGCCACGGCGAAGCCCGACTGCCGCCCAAATCGCGCAGAGCCGCGCACGCTGCCGCCGATCCCCGCGATCCGCGATTTCAGCCGCGGTAGCTCGGAAAGCGGAACCTCAAAGTCGATCTCGGCCTCGCCGCGGGCGAGCCGATCGACATCGAGCGGCTGGGACCAGGGCGGCGACATGGGGCGCGTATAATAGGTAGCGACTGGCGGCAAGTCAAAATCCGCTGCGTGGGTTAAGTCCTTGTTCGCGCGGACCATTTCCGGAAAACCTCATGCCCGAGCTGATTCTGGCCTCGACCTCCCCCTACCGCCGCTCGCTGCTGGAGCGATTGGGGATCCCGTTCACCGCCCTGCCTCCGCAAACCGCGGAGGATCCCCTGCCCGGGGAGCTGCCGCCGGACCGAGCCCTGCGGCTCGCGGTCGCCAAGGCACAGGCCATCGCCTCGCACCGGACGAACACCGTGGTGATCGGCAGCGATCAGGTCGCCGCGGTCGGCAGCAAAGTCCTCGACAAGCCAGGCGATGCCGCCCGCTGCCGCGCTCAGCTCACCGCCGCCAGCGGCTCGAGCGCGCGCTTTCATACCGCCTGCGCGGTCATCGCTCCGCAGGCGGGCATCCGCATGGTGCACATCGACACGACCACCGTGTTCTTCCGCAGCCTCACCAGCCAGGAGATCGATCGTTACGTGGAGCGCGAGCACCCGTTCGATTGCGCCGGAGGCTTTCGCGCCGAGGGGCTCGGCATCTCGCTCTTCGAGAGCATCGAGAGCCGCGACCCCACCGCTATTATCGGTCTTCCGCTGATCTGGCTCGCCAGCGCGCTGAGGCGAGCAGGCTTCGATCTTCCGTAGGCGGCCGCTTCATCGTTTGCTTTTGGACGGCAGACGATCGAGCACGGCGGCGAGCTCGGAGGGAAGCGGCGCGCTCGCGCTGAACGTGCTCCCCTGCGGCCAGTCGAAGCTCATGCTGTGAGCGTGCAGAAACATGCGCGTCAGGCCGAGCTCGCGCATCCGTGCATTGAATTCCGCATCCCCGTACTTCTCATCGCCCGCCACGGGGTGGCCGGCATAGGTCGCGTGCACGCGGATCTGGTGGGTACGGCCGGTATGGAGAGCCACTTCCATCAGTGTGGCCAGCTTGCCGAAGAACTGCACCGGACGGAATTCGCTCACGGACGGCTTCCCCGAGGCGTCCGCGCGCACCGTCCGCTCGCCGCCCACCCGGGTATCCGTTCGCAACGGGACGTCGATCCGCTTATGGCCGAGGTCCCATTTGCCCTCTACCAGGACCAGGTAGCGCTTCTCGCACTGCCCTTCCCGCAGCAGAGCGTGGGCCGTGCGCAGCGTTGCAGGGTCGCGCGCCACCAGGAGGCAACCGCTGGTATCGCGGTCCAGGCGGTGCACCAGCTCCAGCGGCTCGTCGGGCTTCAAGGCCCGCAGCGCTTCGATCACCCCGAAGCTGATGCCGCTGCCGCCATGCACTGCGATGCCCGCCGGCTTGTCGAGGACGAGCAGCCGGTCGGTCTCCTGCACGATCGCCCGCCCGACGGCTTCCACCAGCGCCGCGGGGGGTCCCCGCCGCACCGCGGCCCCGATCTGCTCGGCCTGCTCCCACAGCGGCGGCACGCGCACCTTGTCATTGGCGCTCAGCCGCGCTTCCGGCCCTGCGCGGCGGCCGTTAACGCGTACCTCCCCCCGGCGGATGATGCGGAATATCCGCGTCCGCGGCACATCGGCCAATCGCCGGGCCAGGTACTTGTCCAGGCGCCGTCCGGCCTCCCCTTCCTGGACCTCGAAGTGGCGCACCCCATGGCCCCGGCCCTGGTTTTCCCCGGCCGGGCTGTGGCCCGGGCGGGCATTTTCACCCCGGGAAACCCGGGAATCGTCCTCTGGCACTTGGACCCTCGATGTAAGGCGCTGTTTCTACAGTGATCTTTGCAGTATACTCCGCGCGCCGTCCGCTGTTCGGACGCGCCAATGGTACGCGGCGCACGCGCCGCATGTTAGTTGGACCTCGCCTTCAAGAGGCCATCGTATTGGGCCGACAAGATCGCGCAGCCGGCGTAGAACTCCTTTGCTCGGGGTTCCGCGGGCCGCGGCATAGTTTGAGAGCACCGAAGCTTTCCCGGCACCCCGCCCTTCGTGAGGCGGGCATCGACTCATACATCGAGACTCGTGCGCATGCGCCGAGTGTGAGGAATCTTCGTCACCGTGGCGCGCTGGCGCCGCGGCCTCCCGCCTGCTTGCCGGCCCCTCATCTGATAGTAGGGGCACATGAAAAGAATGCTCGTGAATGCGACTCAGGAAGAGGAGTTGCGGGTCGCGCTGGTTGACGGACAGAAGCTATTCGATCTCAGCATCGAGATACCCTCCCGCGAACAGAAGAAAGCAAACGTCTACAAGGGACGCATCTCCCGCGTCGAGCCGTCGCTCGAGGCCTGCTTCATCGACTACGGCGCCGCGCGGCACGGCTTCCTGCCGCTGAAGGAAGTCTCGCGGGAGTATTTCCGGCAACAGCCGCAGGGCGGCCGGATGAACATCCGCGAGCTCCTCTCCGAGGGGCAGGATCTCATCGTGCAGGTGGAGAAGGAGGAGCGCGGCAACAAGGGCGCGGCGCTCACGACTTTCGTGAGTCTCGCGGGCCGCTTCCTCGTGCTCATGCCCAACAATCCGCGCGCCGGCGGCGTCTCGCGCCGCATCGAGGGCGAGGACCGCGACCAGATGCGCGAGGTGATGAATCAGCTGAAGATCCCCGACGGGATGGGTGCGATCGTGCGCACGGCCGGCGTCGGCCGCAGCGTCGAGGAGCTACAGTGGGACCTCGACAATCTGAACGGGCAGTGGGAGCAGATATCCACCGCGGCCAAGGACCGTCCCGCCCCGTTCCTCGTCTACCGGGAAAGCGATGCGGTCACGCGCGCCTTGCGCGACTACCTCTCCGATGACATCGGCGAGGTACTGGTCGACGATCAGGGTGCCTTCCAGAAGGCGCAGGAATACATGCAGCGCTTCATGCCCGCGGATGCGCAGCGGCGGCTGAAGCTCTATAGCGACGACATCGCGCTTTTCACCCGCTACCAGATCGAGAGCCAGATCGAGTCCGCCTACGCGCACAAGGTGCAGCTGCCGTCGGGCGGCAGCATCGTCATCGACTACACCGAGGCGCTGGTGTCCATCGACATCAACTCGGCGCGCGCCACCAAGGGCAGCGACATCGAGACCACGGCGCTGAACACCAATCTCGAGGCGGCGGATGAGGTCGCGCGCCAGCTGCGCATCCGCGACATCGGCGGCCTCATCGTCATCGACTTCATCGACATGGAGTCGAGCAAGAACCAGCGCGAGGTCGAGGATCGGCTGCGCGATGCGGTGAAGATGGACCGCGCGCGGATTCAGATCGGCAAGCTGTCGCGCTTCGGGCTGCTGGAGATGTCGCGCCAGCGCCTGCGCCCCTCGCTCGGGGAATCGAGCCACTTCGTCTGCCCGCGCTGCGTCGGTATCGGCAGCATCCGCAGCGTCGAGTCGATGACCCTCGCGGTCCTGAGGCTGATCGGCGAGGAGCTGCGCAAGGATCGCACGACGCGAGTGATCGCCCAGCTTCCGGTGGAAGTCGCCACCTATCTCTTCAACGAGAAGCGCGAATGGCTGCGCCAGCTGGAGGACCGCAGCTCCGCCGAGCTGGTCATCGTCCCGAATCCCAACATGCAGACACCCGAGTACTCCATCAGGCGTGTCAGGGACGATGAGGCCGATCTGCCGGAGAACCGGCAGACGAGCTATCTGATGCCCACGGCGCCCGAGCCCGCCGAGCCGGGCAACACCCGCGACAAGCGGCCACCGGCGGAGGCTCCGGCCGTGGCGGCGCTGTTGCCGAGCACGCCGGCGCCGATAGTGGTACATCCGGCGCCAGTGGCCGCCGTCGCGCCCGCGCCTGCTCCGCAGAGCATCACCGCGGAACATCGCCCCGACGGCGGCCTGCGAGCATGGTTCAAGAAGATCTTCGTGGGCGAGACTGAAACCGTACAGCCCGCGCCCGTGGCCGAAGCGGCGCCCCCTGTCACGGCGCCGGCGAGCGGCTCGGCCCATCGCTCCTCGAGCGGCGGCGGCGAGAGGCGGCGCGACGGCCGGCGAGAGCATTCCCGACAGCCGCGCCGTTCCGACGGCGGTCAACGCCGCAGCCACGGTGATGGCCGGCGCGCGGAAGGACGCGGCAATGAGGGGCGCGCCGAAGGTCGTGGTGAAGGCCGTAGCGAAGGGCGTGGTAACGATGGACGCGATCGCAGCCGTCGTGACCACGACCGTGATCACGAGAGGCGCCAGCCGCGGGATCGAGATGTCAACTCGCGCCCGCCGGAATCCGCAATGAACGCTCCGGCACAATCGGCAGGCGAGGAGCCGCGCTCAAACGTCGAGGCGGGCGGAGAGCAGCGTCAGGCTGCGGGCGAGCGCCTCGAACGCGGAGAGCGCGGCGAGCGGCGCGGCCGGCGCAGAGGCCGGCGCGGCCGGCATGGCGGCGGCGGTGCGGGCCGCGAGGGCGGTGCAAGCCGTGAGGGTGGCGCGGGTCGCGAGGGTGGTCCGCGCGAGTCTGCCGGGTTTACAGGAGCACCCGCCGCGGGCCAGGACGGCGGCGCTGGCGAATTCTCCGGCGGCGCGGCATCCAACGGTCCAGACGAGCACCGTGAGCCTGCTGCTGAGCGGGAGTCATTTGCCCCGCCGGAGCCCAGAGAGTCGCGGGAACCGAGAGAACCGCGTGAGGCGGCCGCCCGTCACGAGGAGCCGGCGCCGGCGGCGCATTTCGAGCCTTCGCCGCCGACGGAAAGCCACGCGCCGCGGGAAAGCAAGCCGTATGTGGTGTGGTCGTCGGCGCCGCCCGACCGGGCCGTCTCGGGCGGTAGCCACGGGCCGGAGGAATAACGCGCTTCAGGGAGCGGCTGTGCATCACCGGCGCGATCGGCGCGCCGGTGATGACTCAAGCCGCCCGCGATCGATCGCGCAGATGCTCCACGAGGCCGCGCGACGCCGCCTCGATCAGATCCAACACATCCTCGAACCCGTTGGGTCCGCCGTAGTAGGG
>JAGWPE010000005.1 GCA_028870635.1 Gammaproteobacteria bacterium
GCCCGCGGCGAAGCGCTGCAGGTTGGACATCGTGCCGATGAAGGCGTCCGGGAACCACCTCCCCTCCAGCGGAACGGCCCGCCATGGGCCGCCCCGCGGGGCGATCCACAACTCATCCGGCTCGCCGCGCGGGTAATCGAGTAGCAGTCCCAGCTTCACCAAGGCGGCGCCACGTTCGCCTTCGACGCGGAAAGTGGCGTCCTGAAAGCGGCGGCCGAAGTCGTGGTGATGATTGATCGAGAGTGTCACACGCAGCTCATCGCCGTAATCGAGGATGGCCGACGTGCGCGTGTCCGTGAGCTCGCTGCCCGGGAAGTGATAGGTGCGGGCGAGGACTTCGCGCGGCTCGCCCGCGAGCGCGCGGAGGGTGTCGAGATAATGGACGGAATGGGAGACGACCTCCACCCGGGGGTTGGACTTCAGGTGCGGGAAGAGCTCCCACGGCGTGCGCAGGCTCAGGTGCACCTCGAGGTCGAGCAGCCGTCCGAGAAGCCCCCGCTCGAGGGCGTCGGCCACGGCGAGCATCATCGGGGAGAACCGCAGTTGGAAGTTGACGGCGGCCGCCAGCCGCCGGGCCCGGCAGACGGCCCGGATGGCCGTCGCCTGCCGCAGGTCGAGCCCGAGCGGCTTCTGGATCAGGACGGCGGCGCCTTCGGGCAATGCGCCGAGAACGGCCTCGTGCGCGACGGGCGGGGCGGCCACATCGAACACGCAGCCCGGCACGGCCGTCACCGCCTCCTCCACGGAGCGGAATACCCGCTCTATGCGCCAGCGCTGGGCGGTCGCCCGCGCCTTGTCGCCATCGAGATCGAACACTCCCGCCACGGGGAAGCCCGCTTTCGCGTAGGCCGGCAGGTGCGCATCGTTCGCAATGCCGCCGGTGCCGATGAGGACGATCGGGCGCGGGTGGGAGGGCGCCGGATGGTGCTGCCGCAGCGGGCTGCCGCCGTCCAAAATGGCGCCAGAGGATTCCGTCATCACACGATCCTCTCGAGGCGGCCTTGCGCCTCCCGCAGCAGGCGGTCCACGGGCTCTCTCGTACCCGTGGCCTGCGCGAGCAGCTCATCGATCACGTGTGAGATGTCGGCGAGGCGCGGATGCGCCGGCAGCTCGCGCGCATGCTCGTGCAGAGCCTCGAGCTCGTGGAAGAACGGAATGAGCCGGTTGACTTCCGGGTCCGCCCAGGTGGAGCGGCGCACGCCGATGGCGCCCTCGAGCGTCGTCAGCTTGTCCATCGGCGCCGTCGCGACGTGGCGCATGAAGGACCAGGCGAGATCCTTCTGGCGCGAGCCCGAGGCCAATGCGAGCACCCAGAAGACATTCAATGAGACGCTCCGTCCGCCGCGGCTCTCTTCAGCGCCGCGCGGCAGCGGCGCCACCGCCACTCGTCCTTTGACGCGGCTTTCCTGCCAACGCTCACCCAGGGCGGCGAAGCCGAACCAGTTGCACATGAGCGCCACCCGGCCCTCGCAGAAAAGGAGCCCGGACTTGACGCTGTCGAGGTCGCGCGCGCCGGGAGCGATCGCCGCGCCGTCACCGGCGAGACGGCGCAGGAACTCGAGCGCCTCGGCCGCTGCCTGTGAGCAGAGCTGCGGCCGGGCGCCTGCGCCGAAGGGCTCCCCGCCCCGGCTCCAGACCTGGATGCAGAAGTCGTAAAAGCCGTTGTGCCCGTCCGGAAACAACGCGAGCGCGGTGCCGTAGCGGCCGTGCTGCGGCGCATGCAGGCGGCGCGCGGCCGCATGGAACTCCTCCCAGGTCCGCGGGACCTCGAGTCCCGCCGCCGCGAGCAGATCCTTGCGGTAGATGAGGCAGGCGGGGCCGTCGTGATAGGGCATGCCCCAGAAGCCGCCGCCAAATGATTGCAGGCCGAGGAGCGAAGGGCTCCAGCCCTGCGGAAAGTCGCCGATCGGAGAGCGCGCGAGCTGCGGCGTCAGATCGTCGATGAGGGCCGCGGCCTGGGCCTCGGCCAGCCAGTCGGTCGAGAGGAAGGCGATGTCGAGCGAGCCGTCGGCGAGACCCCGCGCATCGAAGAGCCGCCGGTGCAGGTCATTGAGCTCCAGAGGCTCGAGCTCCACCCGCACATCCAACCCCGCGGCATGCGCGAAGTCGGCGAGCTGGCGCCGGATCGCGCTCTCGAAGGGATCAAACTTCCGGACCGCGATGCGCAGGCTCGCCACCGGCCGCCTCCTCTTCCTCCCGCTGCAGGCCCGCGTGCACCGCGATGACCTGAGCGCACGCCTGCAGCGCAGGCAGCATGGTCTCGAGGCTCGGGCCGTTCTTCTCCTTCAGGGTTGCGATGGTCAGGGCCGCCTTGATGGAGCACTCGGGCGGACCGACGGGCACGCCGATGTCCAGTCCGCCGACGAAGCGCTCGCCCTCCGCGCGCTCGTAGCCGCGCGCGCGAATGGCCGCCAGGCGCTTGCTGAAGGCGGCGCGCAGAGCCGGCTTCTCCCGCCGCCACTCGAGGTCGCGCACCAGCACCTCCTCCCGCTCCGCCTCGCCCATGCTGGCGAGCAACACGCGGCCGGAGGTCGTGTGCAGCGGCGAGTGCAGCGAGCCCACCTCCACCGACAGGCGGAAGGGCTTCGGGCTCTCCTCCTGTGCGAGGACCAGCACGCGGTCGCGGTGCAGCACGGATAGATGACAGGACTCGCGCAGGTCCTCGGCGAGGCTGCGCATGAGCGGCTGCGCCGCCTTGAGCAGCACCTCGTAGGGCGAGTGGGTGCGCGACAGCTCGAACAGCCTCAGGGTGAGGGAATACGCGCCGGTGACCGGCTCGCGCCGCAGGTAGCCGCGGCTCTCGAGACAGGCCAGCATGCGGAAGATCTCTCCCGCCTGCCGGTTGAGCGCCCGGGCGAGCTGCGCCTGGGTGAGCGGCACGGCCTGCTCGGAGAGATACTCGAGCACATCCAGAGCCTTCTCGAGGGCCGGCACGGAGTACTTCGTGCGGCGCTCCTCGAGGCTCAGCAGCGAGTCTTGTGTCATGGAGCCTCCACAGGTCGCCCGATTATAAGGGCTCTTCTCGGCGCGCCTGCGCGCCGCTACTCGGACGGGGCTCGCCCCCGGCGACCCCCGTTGGTCCTGCGCGCAGCGCATGAAAATCTCGCGGACGCGCCGAAAAGAGAGTCGCCCGCCGCCCGCCGACCGTATAGATGGCCGCGGCGCCGATCAGCACCGTGCCCTCGATCAGCCCCTGGTAATTGGCGCCGAGGTTGAGGATGTTGAAGCCGTTGGTCAGCGTGTAGAGCACGAGCGCGCCGGCGACGGTCTTGAGAACGCTGCCGGCGCCGCCGAAGAGGGACGTGCCGCCGAGAATCGCCGCCGCGATGACGGTGAGCTCCTCGCCCTGCAGCGCGGTGGGATTCATGGCGCCGAAGCGCGAGGCGTAGAGCACCCCGGCAAAGCCCGCGGTGAGCCCCGAGAGCACGAAGGCGCCGATCCGGTAGGCATTCACGCTGATCCCGCAGAGCCTCGCCGCCTCGGCGTTGCCGCCGACCGCATAGGTCCGCCGCCCGATGGTAGTGAGCTGGAGCACCCCCCAGACGAGCAGCGTGAAGGCTGCCATGTAGAGAATGGGATAGGGAAAGGGCCCCGCGCGGCCGCTCTCGAAATTCGTCATGGCGGCGAGCGCCTCGGGTGTCTGCACCATCAGAGAGCGTCCACCGGTGACGATGAGGACGAGGCCGCGGATGGCCGTGAGGGTTCCCAGGGTGACGATGAAGGCATTGATGCCGACGAGCTGCACCATGATCCCGTTCAGGAGTCCGACCGCCCCCGCCGCCGCGAGCGCGAGGAGGAGCGCCGGCCAGAACCCGACAGTATCCACCGCGCCGATCTGCACGGCGGCGGCAAGCGCCGCCACCGAGGCGACGGAGAGGTCGAAGTTGCCGGTGATGAGCACCACGGTCATCGCCACGCCCATCAGGGCGACGGGTGAGGCCTGATAGAGGATGTTGATGAGGTTGACGGCGCTGAGATAGCTCGGCCGTCCCAACGCGGCGCAGACGATCGCGAGCGCCAGCACGAGAAGCGCCAGCGCGTAATAGACGCCCGCCTCGCGCAAACCCAACACCCGCGGAGCCTCGAGTCTCATTGGAGCTCCACTGCGGTTGCAGGCCGGGTGCCGGCCGCGCCCGAGGCGAGCAATACCAGCTCCTCCTCGTTGGTTTGCGCCGCCAGCCGCTCCGCCACGATGGCGCCTTCGCGCATGATCAGAATGCGGTCGGCGGCCGCGATGAGCTCCGTCAGCTCCGAGGAGACCAATACGACGCCCAGGCCGGCGGCAGCGAGCCCGCGGATCAGATCCAGGATCTGCGCCTTCGCGCCGACGTCGATGCCGGCCGTCGGCTCATCGAGGAGAAGGAGGTGCGTCGTTCCGCATAGCCAGCGCGCGATGCTGACCTTCTGCGCGTTGCCTCCGGAGAGCTCGCTGACGGGCGTGGCGACGTCCCGCGTCCTGATGCCGAGCCGCACGACCGCCTCCTCGGCAGCCGCCGTCTCCGACTCGGAGCGCACGAATATTCCCCAGCGCGCGAACTGCCCGAGGTGCGCGAGCGTCAGGTTCTTCACGAGCGGAAACTCCGGTACGAGGGCCTGGCTGCGGCGGTCCTCCGGCACGAGGGCGATACCCGCGGCCACCGCGGCGGCGGGCGAGCGGCCCACGGGCCTGCCGTGCAGCCGTACCTCGCCGCACGCGGCGCGATCGGCGCCGAAGATCGCGTGCAGCAGCTCGCTGCGGCCGGAGCCGAGAAAGCCCGCGATCCCGAGCACCTCGCCGGCGCGGACCCCGAAGGAGCAGGGGGCGAGGCGTCCCGGGCTCGCGATCCCGGCGATCTCGGCAACCATCGGGCCGGCGGTCGCGCTCGGGAGCGCGCGGGCGCGCGGATCGCGCGGCGGACGGCCGATGATCGCGGCGGCCAGCTGCCCCTCATCGACAGCCGCCGTGGGCGAGCTGAGCACGGCAACGCCGTCACGCAGCACCGTGACCTCCCCGGTCAGCGCCAGCACCTCATCGAGGAAGTGGCTGACGAGCAGCACCGCCCTGCCCTCCTCCTCGGCAAGCCGTCTGATCGTGCGGTGGACGATCCGCCGCTCGGCAGCCGCGAGCGAGGCGGTCGGCTCGTCCATGATGATGAGGCTCGCCTCCGCAGCGAGCGCCTGCAGGATCCCGACCATCTGCCGCTCGCCGATCGGCAGCGTCGCAACCTGCGCATCCGGATCGAGCTCGTAGCCTATCGATGTCATGAGCCGGCGCAGCCTCCCCTGGAGCGACGCTCCCCGGCGCCACCTGCCGCGCTGCGCGAGGAGCACGTTCTCCAGCACGGACAGCGTCCCCACGAGGGGGATCTGCTGGTGCAGCGTCGCGATGCCTGCCGCGCGCGCCTGCGCGGGGCGGCTCCAGCAAACACTCTCGCCTTGCCACAGGATGTTGCCGCCGCTGGCGCGCGCCGCTCCCGAGAGAATGCGAATGAGCGTCGATTTGCCGGCGCCGTTGGCGCCAAGAAGTCCGTGCACGGTAGCGGCACGGACGGTCAGATCGACTCCGCGCAGGGCAACGGTACCGTTGGGGTAGCTCTTCTCCAGGCGCTCGAGATCGAGGAGGGGGACCGGCCTGTCGCTCATCGCAACGCCCTCACCACTGCGCCGGGCACGCGCTGACATTCGCGCGTGTGATGCCCGGGGTGGCGTAGGTGATGAATGCTGCATGCAGCGGCTTGCGGCCCGTGAGGTCGCCGTAGAGCGCATCGAAGGCCAGCGCCCCGAGCTCGCGGGGCTCGTAGCAGACCGTGCCGTCGATCCTGCCGGCCTCCAGCGAGACGATCGCGAGGCGCGAGCCGCCGATGCCGACCAGCCGCGCGTGCGAGCCGGCCGAGCGCACCGCACGCGCGCAGCCCACCGCCATGTCGTCGGCCTCGCTGAAGAAGAGATCGATGCCAGGATGTGCGGCGAGAATGTTCTGGCATGCGCTGTCCGCATCATCCGCCGTCCAGTTGCCGGGCTGCGAGGCGACGATGCGGTAGCGCGCGTGCGCCGCATCGAGGGCCTGCCTGAAGCCCTCAGCCCGCTGCAGGACCTCCGGGAACCCCGGCGCGCCCTCGATGATCGCGATGCGCGCCACGCGGTCGCGCGGCAACAGGCTCACCGCCAGCCGGCCCGCCTCCTGCCCCGAGAGGACCTCGTCCTGGGTGACGAGCGCGGTGAGCTTGGGATACACCGCGCGCAGCGGCCGGGTGGCGGGATCTCCCACCTGCGAGCCCACCGCCACGACGGGAATTCCCGCTCTGGCCGCGCGGTCCACCCAGCTCTGGGCGATCACGGAATCGAGCGGCATGAGCACGATGCCGTCGACCCGCTGCGACAGCAAATCGTCGAGATCGTTGGCCTGCTTCTGCACCTTGCCCTGCGCATCGAGGACGATCGCCTGGACGCCCGCCCGCGCGGCCTGCTGCTGAAATCCCTGCGCGATGGCGGCGGCGAAGGGATAGCTGAGGCCGGCGCTCGAGAGCCCGAAACGCAGCGTCGCCCCGTGCGCCACCGCCCCGTGCGTGGCCGCCAAGAGCGCCATGAGCAGCATCACTGCCGGCGAGGCCCGCGCGCTCACGAGAGGTTGCCGGCGCAAGCCCTCATGGCACAGCTCCGCGGCGCTCCACGAGGTACAGGTGCTCGCATGCCAGCACCACCTCTCCGTGTTGGTTGGCGATTTCCACCGCCTCCACCACCACACCATGAGTCTTGCGCTTGGGATGATCACGACGCTCGGTAATCCTCGCCGTAACCGTAATCGTGTCGCCTATGAATACGGGCCGGATGAACCGCACGCGATCATAGCCGTAGGACATCGACCTGGGATTTATCGTACTCGCCGTCATGCCTATCCCTACGCTGAGCACCAGTGTCCCGTGTGCAATCCGCCGCTTGAAGTCCTGCGTGGCGCACCACTGCGCATCCATGTGGTGCGGAAAGAAGTCGCCCGTCTGGCCGGCGTGGATGACGATGTCTGCCTCGGTCAGCGTGCGGCCGAGCGTACGGCGCGTGAAGCCGATCTCGTAATCCTCGAAGTACTGCTCGGCGATCACGTGCTGCTCCCGGGGGAGCCTTCCTCGAGCCTGCGCAGGATCTGCTCGTTGTCGGCGCCGAGGGAGGGCGCGCCGCGAGGAGACTTCAATACCTCTCCATCCACTCGCAGCGGGCAGCGGGTCGTGCGCATGAGGCCGTGCTGCGGGCTCTCGATCTCCTGCGTGAGCTCGAGGGCCGCGAAGCCCGCATGGCTCACGAGCCGCGGCCAGTCGAGCACCGGCGCGCACCAGATGTCGGCCGGCTCGAGCAGCGCGAGCCAATGCGCCGTCGGCTGCTTCGCGAGGTGCTCGGCGAGCAGCGCCTTGATGCGGGCGCGGTCCTTGAACCAGGTTGCCGGATCGGTGTAAGCCTCGAGAGGCTTGCAGCCGGTGAGCTCGGCGAGCCGGCCGAGCGGCGCCATGGCGAGCGCGAGGTAGCCGTCCGCGGTCCTGTAGATGCCATAGGGCGCGCCGAGGTAGACGCTCGCATTGTTGACGGCATCGCGCGCCGGCTGGCGGCCGTCACCGTTCAGGAAGGCGGTGAGCTGCTCGAACTGCATGTCGATCGCCGATTCGATGAGGCTGACATCGACGCGGCCGCCCCTGCCGGTACGGCCGCGCCGCACGAGCAGCGCGAGCACGCCCTGACACAGTTGCGCCCCGGCCATGAGGTCGGCCAGCGACAGCCCCACGGGCACGGGCCCTTGGCCGGCATCGCCCGACAGCCACGCGAGCCCGGACATGGCCTGGACCAGCAGGTCCTGCCCCGGCTTCTCCCGCCAGGGACCGCGAGCGCCGTAGCCGGTGATGGCGGCGTAGATGAGCCGGGGATTGAGCCGCGCGACGGTATCGAAGTCCAGGCCCAGCCGATCCATCACGCCCGGGCGGAAGTTGTGCACCATGACGTCCGCGCGCGCGATGAGCGCCTTGACCCGCTCGAGGTCACCGGGGGACTTCAGGTCCGCGGTGAAGCTCTTCTTGTTGCGGTTGATGGTGTGAAAGAGCGCGCTGTCCGCGCCGAACGCCTGATCGGCGAGCTGCAGCCCGCGGGCCAGATCGCCGCCCTGGGGCCGCTCGACCTTGATCACCTCGGCGCCGAGGTCGGCGAGCCGCAGGCAGCAGGAAGGCCCCGCCAGGAACTGACTGAAATCGAGGACCAGCACCCCTGCGAGAGGAAGCTCCTGCTGGCTTGCGTGCGCTACCGTCAACCCCGTTCCTCGCGTATAGTTTATAGATAAATGCTATGTTCGTTAACAAACGATGTCAACCCGCCCGGGAGCGCGGCCCTGCGCGGCATGACTTGGGATCACCCCCGGGGCTACGATCCGCTCGTGGCCTGCTCCCAGACCTGGCAGGCACGTACGGGCGTACGCATCGAGTGGGAGCGCCGCTCGCTCCAGGACTTCGAGTCGTTTCCGGTCGCGGAGCTCGCCGAGCGCTACGATCTCATCGTGATCGATCATCCGCATGTCGGTCAGATCACACGCGAGCGGTGCCTGGTGCCGTTGGATGGCGGGATGGATGTGGGGTCCCTACATAAGGAGTACGTCGGCGCCTCCCTCGCCAGTTACCTCTGGGAAGGGCGCCTCTGGGCGCTGCCGATCGACGCGGCGGCTCAGGTGCAGGCATGGCGGCCGGACCGGCTCGAGCGTCCGCCCGCCGAGTGGAAGGCGATGCTCGAGCTCGCGGCGGCCGGCCAAGTGCTCTGCCCGCTGCGTCCGCCGCACGACCTCATGGCTCTGTTTACGCTCACCGGCATGACGGCTGAGGCCTGCGGTTCCGCGAGAGCGGGCGGCCCGGAAAATCTCTTGGACTCCGGGGACGCCGCCATCGCCTACGAGCTCTTGCGGGAGCTCGCCGCGCTCATCGAGCCGGCGTGCCTCGCCATGGACCCCATAGCGGTGCTCGAGCGGATGTCGCAGCCGCAGTCTGCCTGCGTGTCATCGCCGCTCGTCTACGGCTATGTCAGCTACTCGCGGCCGGGCAGGGAGCCATCCGCGCCCCGGGCGGCGATCGCCTTCGGCGACCTCATTCCCCTCTTGCCGGGAGGGCATCCGCGAGGCTCGGCGCTCGGGGGCACGGGCATCGCAGTCTCCGCGCGCTCGGCGCACACGCAAGCGGCTACCGCCTTCGCGCGCTGGGTCGCCGGCCCGCAGGCGCAGCGCGGACCTTACCTCCTCGGCGGCGGACAGCCCGCGAGCGCCGCCGCCTGGGCAGACGCCGCTGCCAACACCGCTGCGCTCGATTTCTATCGCAACACGCGGGCAACGCTCGAGAGCGCGTGGGTGCGGCCGCGCCATGCGGGATACATGCGATTCCAACAGGCAGCCGCCGAGCGGCTGCGGGAAGCGCTCGAGTCTGCGGAGCCCGCCCGCAGCGCCATCGCGGCCATCAACCGTCTATATCGAGAATCATCGCCATGAGCGGACAGACTTCCCGGCGGGCCTTCCTGCGAAGCGCCGCATCGGCGGCAGCCACCGGTGCGATTGCCTGCGGCTTCGCGCCGTCATCGGTGCGCGCGAAAATGGCAAGGCGCGGCCAGACGCCCCTCGCGGGCGCGCGGCTGCGGGATTTCGCCTACGGCAGCGTCGAGCTCACCGGCGGGCCGCTCAAATCGCAGTTCGATTTCATCCACGCCCATTACCTGGCGCTCGACAACGACCGCCTCCTCAAGGTCTACCGCCAGCATGCGGGGCTCGCGGCGCCCGGTCTCGACATGGGGGGCTGGTACGGCGAGGGCGGCTTCATTCCAGGCCATTCCCTCGGCCAGTACATCTCAGGGCTCGCGCGCCTCGGGCGCGCCACCGGGGATGCCGCCTGCCATCAGAAAGTAACCGCGCTGATCGACGGCTTCGCCGCCACGCTCGCCGCAAATCCCGATCCTTACGCCGGGCCGGGCGCACAACAGGTCTGGCCGGCCTACGTGCTCGACAAGCACATCGTCGGCCTCCTCGATGCCTGCACCCTGAGCGGCATCGAGCGCGGCCGCTCCCTGATACCCGCCGTCGTTCGCGGCGCCCTGCCCTTCATTCCCCCGGTGAGCCGCGACCGGGTCGGGGTCAGGAGCCCGCCTTACGATGAGACCTACATCCTGCCGGAGAATCTCTTCGCCGCCGCGCGGCTGACGGGCGACTCCCGTCTGCGCGACCTTGCCGTCAAATACCTTCTCGATGCCCCCTACTTCGATCCGCTCGCGCGCGGCGAGGATGTATTGCCCGGACGGCATGCCTATAGCCACGTGATGGCGTTGAGCTCGGCCGCCCGCGCCTATGTCGAGCTCGGTGATCCGCGCTACCGCGCGGCCGCCGCCAATGGCTGGAAGTTCCTCGAGATGCAGCGTTACGCCTCGGGCGGCTGGGGTCCGAGCGAGACGCTGGTGCGGCCGGGCACCGCCGATCTCACCGACAGCCTGACCACGACCGCCAATCACTTCGAGACGCCCTGCGGCACGTACGCCACGATGAAGCTGGCGCGCTATCTCATGCGCTTCACTGCCGATGCACGCTACGGAGACGGGCTGGAGAGAGTCCTTTACAACGGTCTGCTCGCGGTCAAGCCGCCGGACTCCGAAGGTAACTCGCCGTACTACTCGAGTTACAATCCCGGGGCGACGAAGGTGTTCTACCCCGCGAAATGGCCGTGTTGCTCGGGTACGCTGGTACAGGGCGTTGCGGATTACGTCCGCAATGTGTACTTCCAGGCACCAGGGGCCATATACGTCAATCTCTACACGCCGTCGCGCGTGAAATGGTCCGTTGCCGGACGACGAGTCAGCCTCTCGCAGCAGACCGACTATCCGGCCGGTGAGCGGGTTACGTTGAGGATAGAGACTGACGCGCCAACGGACTTCGCGGTCATGATGCGCATTCCGGGATGGCTGCAACAGGACCCCGAGCTCCGCGTCAACGGACGGCGCACGGCCGTGACGGCCACCCCCGGGACTTTCGCCGCGCTGCGGCGCACCTGGAGACACGGCGACCGGATCGAGTTGCGACTGCCGCAAGCTTTCCGCACGGAGCCCATCGACGGATCGCATCCCGGCACGGTGGCGCTGATGCGCGGTCCGCTCATGTATTGCGCGCTCGACTTCCACGGCTCGCAAGCGGGGCCGGCGGGGGCGCCGCACGGCTCCCTGGCACCGCTTGCCGGCACGGCGCTCGAGCCAGTTGCCGGCGCGCGCCAGAGCTACGTGCAGGCGAGCGGCGCGCAGCAGACGATCTTCGTGCCGTTCCACAGCGTGGAGAACGAATCCTACGATGTCTACTTCCAGCGGACCTGACCGCTCCCCCCGCGTCACGGCGCGGTACTGGATCGAGACCGCGCACCCCCTGGAGGAAGCCGCGGCCATCATGGCCGGCGAGCAGTCCACCGGCACCTTCGTGCGCGTGGCCGGAGAGACCGAGGAGCTGCGCGAGCGATTCGGCGCGCGCGTCGAATCACTCGTTGAGACCGGCGAAGCGGCGGCGCCCTCCCTTCCAGGCGCATCGGCGCCGAAGTCCACACCGGGCCTGTGGCGCAGGGCGGAGGTGACGCTCTCCTGGCCGCTGCACAACTTCGGCCCCTCCCTTCCCAACCTGCTCGCCGCGATCGCGGGCAACCTCTGGGAGCTCAAGCCCTTCTCCGGCATGCGGCTGCTCGATCTGTCCCTGCCGCCGCAATTCCTCGAGCGTTACCGCGGCCCGCAGTTCGGCATCGCCGGAACGCGCAGCCTGACCGGCGTGCACGGCAGGCCGCTCATCGGCACGATCATCAAGCCGAGCGTCGGCCTCTCGCCCGAGGCCACGGCGGAGCGCGTCGCGGACATCGCCAGGGCGGGCATCGACTTCGTCAAGGACGATGAGCTGCAGGCCGACGGGCCGCACTGCCCTTTCGAGGACAGGCTGCGCGCGGTGATGCGCGTCCTCGACGAGCACGCCGATCGGACCGGCAAGCGCGTGATGTACGCGGTCAACATCACCGGTGAGATCGATGAGATGCTGCGGCGGCACGACCGCGTCGTGGCCGAGCGGAACACCTGCGTCATGGTCAGCCTGAACAGCATCGGTTTGCCGGCGCTCGCGGCGCTGCGCGCGCATGGCCAGGTGGCGATCCACGGTCACCGCAACGGCTGGGGACTCCTCGGCCGCTCACCGGCGATCGGCATGAGCTTCATCGCCTGGCAGAAGCTCTGGCGCCTGGCCGGCATCGATCACGTGCACGTCAACGGCCTCGGCAACAAGTTCTGCGAGAGCGATGAGTCGGTGCTCGCCTCGGCCCGCGAGTGCCTGACACCGATGTTTGCCCCGCCGCAGCGCGGCTGCGAGGTCATGCCGGTCTTCTCCTCGGGACAATCCGCGCTGCAGGCCCCGGCAACGTACCGGGCGCTCGGCTCCATCGACCTCATTCACGCCTGCGGCGGCGGCATCATGGGACATCCCGGCGGCATCGCCGCGGGTGTCAGGAGCCTGCATCAGGCCTGGGAGGCCGCGGTCCGCGGCACCCCGCTTGCCGAATACGCGCGCACTCATCGTGAGCTTGCCGAAGCGCTCGCGGCGTTCGGCCGCTGAAGGTCCGCGCATGATCCGGCCGCTCTACGCCTACTACGGCGATGACTTCACGGGCTCCACCGACGTGCTCGAGGCACTGTCGCTCGCCGGCGTGCGCACGGTGCTCTTCACCGGCATGCCCACGGAGGAGCACCGCCGGAAATTCGCGGACTGTCAGGCACTCGGCATTGCCGGCGAGAGCCGCAGCCGTCCGCCGCAGTGGATGAGCGAGCATCTGCCGGCCGTCTTTCGCTGGCTCGGGGCGCTCGGCGCGCCGATCGTCCACTACAAGACCTGCTCGACCTTCGACAGCTCGCCGCAGACCGGCTCGATCGGGCGCGCGCTCGAGATCGGCCGCGAGATGCTGTCGCCGGCTTTCATTCCCATCGTGGTCGCGGCGCCGCACCTGCGGCGCTACCTCGCCTTCGGCAACCTCTTTGCGGCGGCCGGCGCGAAGATCTGCCGCATCGACCGGCACCCGACCATGCGATCTCATCCGGTGACGCCCATGTACGAAGCGGATCTGCGGCGGCATCTGGCCGGGCAGACGCCGCTGCCCATCGGCCTCGTGGACCTGACGGCATTCGCGCAGCACCGGGCGCCTGCGGCGCTCGCCGAATGCCTCTCGCGCGGCGATGCGGCCGTACTGTTCGATGGTGTGAGCGAAGCGGAGCTCGAGGAGACCGGTCGGCTGCTGTGGCAGTGTGCCGCGCCGAAGCACCGCGCAGATCTCGATCAGCGCGGGGAAGCGGCCGGCCGCACGCTCTTCTGCGCAGGCAGCTCAGGTCTGACTTATGCGCTGTTGTCGGCATGGCGGCACGCGCACGTGATTGCTGGCGAGCCCGCGCGTGCGCGTGCCGCATCCGTCGATGCACTTCTCGTGATGAGCGGCAGTTGCTCACCCGTGACGGAGCGTCAGATACGTACAGCGCTCGCCAACGGGTACCACGGCATCGCCCTCGATGTGAATCGGCTGCTGGATGAGAGTTGCGGCACCGCCGCGGCCGACGAAGCAGTCGCTGAGGCGGTCACTCACCTGCGCGCGGGCCAAAGCACCGTCATCTACAGTGCGCTGGGGCCGCTGGCCTCCACGGCGCAGCCCTGGGGCGAAGCGCTGGGCCGCCGCGCCGGTGCGCTGCTGCGGCGCATCCTGATCGAGACGCACACGCGCCTGCCGCGACTCGTGCTGGCCGGAGGCGACACCTCGAGTCATGCCGTCGCGCAGCTCGGCATTCACGCGCTCACCTGGGCGGCGAGCCTCGAGCCGGGCGCACCGCTCTGCCGTGCGCACGCGCAGTCCGCGGAGCTCGATGGCTTAGAGCTTGTCCTCAAAGGCGGCCAGGTGGGCGGTGACGGCTTCTTCGAGCGCATGCGGCTCTGGCGATAGGCCCGCCGTACAGTCCACCTGCGAAAAGATCACGGCCGCGACCAGAACCATCAGCGCGACGGCCTGCAGCGGCAGCTGGTAGTTGCCGCTCGCGCCCACGACGTAGCCGAACACGAGGGTGCAGACTACCCCGCCCGCATTGCCCGCGGTGTTCATCACCCCCGTTGCAAGGCCCCCGTGCGGCCCGCCGATGCTCATGCACATCGCCCATGCCGCCGGCAGCATGAGGTCCATCACGGCGAAGCTGGCGCTCGAGAGCGCGATCACCTCGGCATGCCCGCGCGCGAGACTCATCGTGAGGAGGAGCGCCGCGCTGACGGCGAGACAGCCGAAAGTGAGCGCGCGCGAGGCAGCGCGCAGGCCGAACCTGACACTGAGGCGATCGCAGAGCGCGCCGCCGAGGAGATTGCTGCCGATGCCGAGGATGAAGGGAAAGGAGGCGTAGAGCCCCATCTCACGCAGCGAGAAATGGCCCGCGTGCACCAGCCAGCTCGGATACCAGTTGAAATAGAACCAGCTGCCGCAGCCGTAACAGCCGTAGGCCAGCACGATGAGCCAGAGCTGGCGCAGCCCGAGGAGCCTCCTCCAGGGCACGCCGCGGTGCAGGCCGCGATCGCGTGCGCTGCCGATCTCCTCGAGCTCCGCGGCGGCGATGCCGGGCTGCCGGGCGGGGTCGTCGTGATACCAGAGCCACCACAGCGCAGCCCACAGGGCGCCCACGGCCGCGAGAATCCAGAACACCGCACGCCAGCCGAGACTCACCGCGAGCGGCACCAGAAGGAGCGGCGCCAGCGCACCCCCCATGCGGCTCGCCGCCCAGACGACCCCCTGCCCGCGCGCCCGCTCCCGCGCCGGCAGCCAGCGCCAGAGAACCCCGGAGGCGTTGGGATAAGCCCCGGCCGACCCCAGGCCGAAACAGAAGCGCACGACGAAGAGCGCCAGAAAGCGCGAGCTGACGCCCGTGAGGGCGGTGAAGGCAGACCACCATGCCGCGATGCGCGCGAGCTCGCGCCGCTGACCGTTGCGGTCTCCCATCGCCCCGGAGGGGATCTCGAAGATCCCGTAGGCGATGACGTAGGCGCTCAGTATCCAGCCCCACTTGGCCGCGCCGATGCCGAGGTCGCGCCGGATCCAGGGCGCGAGGACCGCGATCGCCGTCCGGTCGATGAAGGTAATGACCGAGACCACTCCGAGCAGCGCGACGACCGTGTAGCGCTTTCTCATGCCGGTGGCATCTTCAGTTCGGGCGCAGGCGCGCCAGTCTCTCGCGCACGTACTCCATGGCGAGCCCGGGACTCGAGAGCACGGGGGCGGTGAGAGCCTCCGGCGGCAGCCGGTCGACGACCCGCGCCATGGAGGCCTGCGCCAACACGATGACGTCCACGTCGCCGAGCTTGTTGACCATGGCTTTGGACACCAGCGCATCGTGCGTTTCGGTGTCGCCTGCGAGCACCGCCTCGAAGGCGCCCTCACACAGGCATTCGATCAGCTCCACCTGCTTCCCCGCCTCCTCTGCCTTGCGGCGAAGCAGTTGCGCCGTAGGCTCGAGCGTCGTACGCAGCGTTGCTGCGACGCCGATCCGCCGGCCTTTCGCGACGGCCGCTTCCGCCATCGGCTCATCGACCCGCAGCACGGGCTTGTCGAAGCGGCCCTGGATGAGGTCCACCGCCGGCCCGATCGACGAGCAGGTGACCATCACGAGCTCCGTGCCCATCTTGAAGCACGCGTCGGCGAACGTGACGAGCGCATCGATCGTCGGCTGGCGGACGTGGCCCGCCTCGATCGTGTCCTTGATCATCGACTCGTTGATGATCTGGGTGACCTTGACGTCGGGCAGCCGGTCGCGGCAAAGCGGCGTGAAGAGCTGGACCATCAGGGGTGCGGTGTGGATGAGACAGATCCTGCGCGGAGTCATACGTTTCTCCTCAAGACGTAGCGTCCCGAGCCGAGCTCGATGCGAAAGTGCGCGCCCCGGCTCTCGATGAGCGTTTGCGCCGCCGTACCCAGGGGACGGCCGCCCTCCAGCCAGTCGTGCGGTCGTCCCGGCAGCCTCACTTCCGCCACCGAGTTGGCGGGCAGCTCGAGCGCAAGCTGCGACAGGCCGTGCCGGTCGCCCCGGATCTCGCTCGCGATCGGTCCGAGGCAGGAGTCGTAGCGCGCGCGCACGCGCCCGATGCGCCGGTCGAAGATCGGATCCACCGCGATGCGCCTGAAGCCCGGCGCAGCCTCGGCGATGCCGGCGAGGCGGCGGTACATGAAGCCCACGACCGCCCCGAAAGCATAGTGATTGTAGGAGTTCATCGACACGTCGCCGACGTCGCCGTTCCAGCGCTCCCACATGGTGGTGGCGCCCTTCTCGATCATATATCCCCAGGAGGGATACTTCGTCTGCAGCAGAAGCGACACGGCGAGACGCTCGTGCCCGGTGTCGGCCAGCGCATCGAGCAGGTAAGGCGTACCGAGAAAGCCGGTCGAGAGCCGCGTGCCGCGCCGCTCGATGTCGGCGGCGAGCCGCGCGCCGGCCGCCGCCCGCAGCGGCGCCGGCACGAGCCCGAAGCGCAGCGCCAGGGAGTAGCCGGCCTGGCTGTCGTTACCCACCCTGCCGTCGGTGTGGACGAACTCGCGCGCAAACGCCTGCTCGATGTTGGACCGCATGCTGGCGTAGCGCGCCGCATCCTCGCCGTGTCCAATCGCCGCGGCCATCTCCGCCATGAGACCCGCGCAGCGGGCCCAGAACGCGGTGGCGACCAGCGCCTTCGGCGTCGTCTCGTCGGAGGGGCTCTTCGCATCCACCGACAGCCAGTCGCCGAGATCGAGCCCGCGGCGGTTGCGCCAGATGAAGTCGGGGTTGGCATCCGTCACGTAATCCAGCCAGCGCTGCATCGGCGGCCAGTTCTCCTCGATGACCGCCGTATCGCCGTAACGGCGATAGAGCGTCCATGGGAGGATCACACCGGCATCGCTCCATCCCGCGGTCACGAGCTGCGGGAAGGAGCGCGGCTGCGGGGTGACGATCGGGAAGGCGCCGTCGGATGTCTGGCCGGCGCGCACCTCGCCCATGAACCGGCGGATGAAGGCATCGACATCCATGTTGAAAGCCGCGGCATCGAGGAACACCTGGATGTCGCCCATCCAGCCCATGCGCTCATCGCGCTGCGGGCAGTCCGTCGGCACGCCGAAGAAGTTGGAGCGCTGACTCCAGAGGGCGTTGTGCCAGATGCGCTGCGCGAGGGGGTGCTCGAGCGACAGCGCTCCGGTCTGCCGCGCGTCGGTGTGCGCGACCCGCCCTTCGAGCGAGCCCGCCTGCGGCTTGCCGGGGAACCCCGTGAGCTCGACGTAGCGGAAGCCGTGGTAGGTGAAGTGAGGCTCGTAAGCCTCCCCCGCCGGATCGCCGCGCAGCGTGTAGGTGTCGGTGGCGCGCGCCCCTCGCAGGTTGGCCGTATCGATCTCACCGTCGGCACGGAGAATCTCCGCATAGCGCAGCCGCACCACGGTGCCCGCCGGCCCCTTGACGCGCAGGCGGCACCAGCCGGCGAAATTCTGCCCGAAGTCGAATACGAAGACGCCGGGCCGCGGCCGGGTGATCTTGTGGACGGCGAGCGACTGCACGGCCCGGATGGGTGGGCCGATCTGCGCCACGAGCCGAATCGCGGGTGTGGCGCCTAACGCTGCAGGCCGCCAGTCGCCCTCTGCGGCTCGCTGACCGCCCTCGGCGCAATCGCAGCCCTCCCGGCGAGCATCGTAGTCCTCGCCGTCATAGATCTCCGAGGAGAGCACGGCCGAGGGCCCGAGGCGCCAGCTCCCATCCGTCGCGATGACCTCCCGGCTGCCGTCGGTGTAGTCCAGCACCAGCTGAGCGAGGAAGCGGCGCGGGCTGTTGCCGAGGGAATAGCGCTCGTTTTCCCAGCTGAACGCAGACGCGTACCACCCATCCCCAACAAGCGCTGCCAGGGTGTTGGACCCCTGCTTCAAGAGCGGCGTCGCGTCATGACACTGATAGAGGACGTGATCCGTCGCTACGGAGATCTCTGGCGCCAGGCACGCGGTGCCCAGTCGTTGGCTATTGATGTGGATCTCGTAAGCTCCGAGCGCTGTGGCATACAGCCTCGCGCGCTGGAGCGGCTTCGCGATGTTGAATTCGCGCCGCGCCCACTGCGCCGCTCGCGGCGGGCGTGGATCGCAGGGCGGTGCAGCCGGGGCCGCCCTCGCCGGCGCCCACGAGCCGTCGTCGAATTCCGCGGCGTGCCAACCTGCAGGCGCCGCGCCCGAGGCCCGCCAGTCCGCGCCCGTCGTCAGCCTGCGGATCCGGCCGCCCGCCTCGCGCACCTTCACCAGTGCGGCGACCGCGCCGCCCGAGCCAGGCATGAAGCCGCCGCTCTGCGCCCTCGCCTGCACGGCAATGACGTGGACGCCCGCCTCGCGGGGCAGCGGCAGACGCACCATCGTTCCCCAGAAGACCTTCGCCGGCAGCGCGAGCGGCTCACCGTCGATCCAGACACCCAGGAGGTCGTCCTTGGCGGCGAGCAGCAGCAGCGCCTCGGCCGCCGGCTCGCGCAGCTGCAGCCGATAGCGGAACTGTTGCGGCGCGGCGGCGAGGGCCGGGGCGTCGCTCCAGATCCAACGCACTCCCGCCGCCCGGTCCTCGCGCTCCTCCGGGTCCTCGACGTCGAGCCACTCCGCCTGCCAGTCGGAGGGCGCGAGCAAGCCCATCTCGAACCACGTGGGCTGGCTCACGGCACACGGCTCAGCCGGGCCGTGCCACTGGCCTTCCATGTCAGCGGGGCCCCCGGCCCGCGCCCACACCTGCACGCGCCACCAGACACGCTCCCCCGATTGCAGCGTCTTGCCGTCGTAGAGGACCTCGAAGCAGCGATCGGAGGCGACCTGTCCGCTGTCCCACAGATCGGCCGTGCCCGCCTCGAGACGCTCGCGGCTCGATGCAGCCGTCACGCGGTAGGCGCTCTGCCGGGCGCCGCGGCCGCCGCTCACCACGGCCCAGGAGAGCCGCGGCCGGGAGACTTCCACCCCGAGCGGCCGCTCGACTCTCTCGGACCAGAGCTGCCCGACAGCGAGGCGCGCCTCGTCAGATGGCGTATCGCCTCGCCCCCGATCGGCGCCCTGCTCCCGGCCGGCGCCCGCCTTCGCCGCATCAGGCGCTGACGCGGCATGCGCTGTGCGCGCGAGGCTCGGCGTGGCCGCGAGCAGGCCGGTACCGATGAGGAGGCGCCGCCTGTCGAGTTTTGCCATCGGCGCCGCGCTCAGCCGGGTCCGTGCGAGCCGGCGGCGGCAGTCCGCGCCAGCGCCGCGCCCCGCGACCGCGGCGCGAACAGGCGTTGGAAAACCGTTTCGGCCATGGCCTGGTAGCCCGCGTCGTTGGGATGCAGGTCATCGCCGCACTGGTCCGCGCCGAGGTAGTGCAGTGGGCTCGAGGGATCGCGCAACGCCGCATCGAAGTCGACGACACCGTCGAACCCCTGCCCTTTGCGAATCCACGCGTTGACCTGCTCGCGCACCTTCTCTCCCTGTGGACGGGAATAGGTCGCCCCTTCATAGGGGGTGAGCGTACCGAGGAAGATCTGCAAGCCCCTCGCATGCGCGCGCCGGATGAGGTCCTGATAGGCGCCGATGATGTCCTCGGCGGTCAGCGGCCCGCCGTCCCCGCGCGGATCGAATGCCCAGCCGATGTCATTGATGCCCTCGAGCAGCAGAATGGCCCTGACACCCGTGATGTCGAGCGCATCCCTGTCGAAGCGGGCGAGCGCCTTCTGGCCCGCGCCGTCGCGCAACAGGCGGTTGCCGCTGATTCCCGAGTTGATGACGACCCAGGACTGGTCGGCGCCGCGCTGCGCGGCGAGCAGCACCGACAGCTGCTGCGGATAATCCCGGTGCGCGCCCTCGGTCGCACAGGCCCCCTCGGTGATGGAGTCACCAAAAGCCACCAGCACCTTCGCGGGCGCAGCCGCCTCGACGTCGACACCGCTGGCGAGCCCCGGGGACTGGCCGCGGCCGGCCTGCGGCCAGACCGCCTCGGCGGCGTGATCGCCCGGAGGGGAGATCTGGAGGTTGGCGAGATGCCCGGCCGGCGCGGCGCCGGTCGGGTAGTAGACGGAGATCGCGAGCTCCTGGAAGCGGCGGACCTTCAGGTCGACCGGGTCGCTGACGAGCGCCCCGCCTGTTGGAATGGTAGCGCCGGGCTTGCCGCCGAAGGTGACGGCGCGATCCGTTCCCGGCTCGGTGACGCCGTTGGGCGAGGACAGCGCCACGTGCACTTCCCCGAACTGCAGCGGCTCGAGGCCGAGCTCGTTGGTGAGGCGGATGCGCACACGATCGCCCGCGGCCTCGAGCCTCACGACCTGACGGACGGTCTGATGGCTGAAGGTACGAACCTGATTGCAGCCCCAGACCGCCGTCGTCGGAAAGGGCGGGGAGTACCAGGCCGCAACCCAGTGGCCGCCGGCCGCATCGGCAGCCATCGCAGACCCGGTGAGCCCCAGAGCGAGAGACGCCGCGGCGGCAAGAGCGGCCCTCATCCGCGCACCACGAGCATGTTGCCCACACCGATGACGACGGTAGCGCCGATCAGGATCGCCAGGCCCAAGGTCATGACCCCGAGACTGCGCGCGCTCGCACCCTTCCACTCCTTCAGGGCGAGACCCCAGAGCGTCGCGAAGATGATGATGCTGGACATGTGCAGAGTCCAGCTCGAGAAGGCGTATCGCCCCATCTGACTCTCTCCCATGGTGTAGAAGAAGAATTGCAGGTACCAGGCGGTGCCGCCGAGCGCGCAGAGGAGGTAATTGCGGGTGAGCGGCGCCACCGCATCCGCGCCCGCCACCTTCACCTCCCCCTTGAGCTCGCCGGCGCTCGCGTTCCTGACGATGAGGTACAGGCACCAGATGGCGTTGGTGGTGAATCCCCCGAGGAGAACGACCACCAGCACGGGCAGCCCCTGCGCGAGTGGATCGGTGCCGTGCGCGAGCGTCAGGTGCCGGATCGGATCGCCGGCATCGAGTCCGTAGGCGAAACAGCTGCTCATGATGCCGGAGAACACCGCCACGGCGATCCCCTTGCGGAAGTCCCTCGCCTGCGGCTGCCCGCTGTCGTCCAGGTGCCGCGCCGCCTGCTCGAGCTCCTTGTCGTGCCCCGCCTTGCCGACGACGGCAATGCCGGCGAGTGCGATCGCCACACCTGCCAACACGACGCGGCCGCCCGTCGTATGGATGAGGCTGCCGAAGAGCTGCCCGCTCACGAGCGGCGGGATCAGCGTCCCGAAGGCCGCCGTGAGCCCGAGGGCGATCGCGGTGCCGAGGGAGATCCCGAGATAGCGCATGCTCAAGCCGAAAGTGAGCCCGCCGAACCCCCACAGGAGACCGAAGAGATAACAGAGCGCGAGCGTGCGCGGCGCAGTCGCGGCGAGCACCGCCAGGAGGTCGTGACTGCGCAGGCCGGCGAAGAGCCAGGGCGCGATGATCCAGCTGAAGATGCCGCCGACCAGCCAGAGCACCTCCCACGACCAGCCGCGCACCGAGCGGTACGGCACGTAGAAGCTGGCGGAGGCGAGGCCGCCGATCCAGTGAAAGAAGACGCCGAGCAGTGGATTGGGAGTCATGTTATCCGGTAGATGCGCTCGGCATTGCGAGCGAAGAGCTTCGCGCGCTCCTCCCCGCTGAGGCCGGCAAGGACGGTGAAATAAGCGTCGGTGAAGCCCGCGAAGCTGCCGAACAGGCGGTCCACCGGGAAATTGCTCGCGATCATCACGCGGTCGGCGCCGAAGATCTCGAGCGTCTCCATGACGAAAGGCTCGAGGCTCTCACGGCTCCAGCGCCAGTCGAGCATGGCGAGGCCCGAGATCTTGACCGACACGTTCGGTTGCGCGGCGAGTGCGCGCATGCCGGCCCGCCACGCCTCGATGCCGGCCGCGTCCTTGTCCACGGGCATGCCGGTGTGATTGAGGATGAGCGGCGTGTCGGGATGGCGCGCCGCGAGGCGTGCCGCGGCAGGCATCTGGGCCGGGTAGATCTGCAGGTCGAAGGAGAGGCCGTGACGGGACAGGAGCGCGAAGCCTCGATGCCAGGACTCATCGGCCAGCAGATCGCGCGGGGTGTAGGTTTTCCCGGGGTCGGGATGCCAGTTGAGGATCTGGCGGATGCCGCGCACGTTGGCATGCGCGGCGTGCTGGCAGAGGAGAGCTGCGGCCGTGGGCTTCTCGAGCTCGACGTGGGCAATGATGGCTTGGGGAAAGCCGCGCTTCCCGGCAATGCCCTGCAGCCAGCGGGTCTCGGCGAGGGAGTCGGCGGGGTTGGCGCCGGCTTCCACGTGGACGATCCTGGTCACCCGCACGCGGCCGCCGCCGGCGGAGGCGTCGCGCAGGTAATCATCGAGAAGGTAATCGTGGGCGATCGGCGAGACGTCGCCCGTGATGCCTACGGGCAGAGGGGGCGTGAGCCAGGGATAGCGGATGCGGGCGAGATCCCACAAGTGCATGTGGGCATCTACCATTTCGAGTGTAGCCGTCACCGGACTCTACCCCGGAGCCTCGCTTGAAAGGCTCTTTCCCGGACCGCCGTGAATACGTCCCTGTAGGCTGCCGCAAAAACATCCTGTTTTTGAGGCTCCGGGAAAGAGCCTTTCAAGCGAGGCTCCTGTGTGACATCAGGTGCTTTTGCATTGCGCGGTCCGGCAGCAGTCGGGGGTGCGGTGTCAGTAGGTGGTGCGGCCGCCGGAGATATCGAAGGTCGCTGCGGTGGAGAAGGAGCACTCTTCGCTGGCGAGCCAGCAGACGAGCGCGGCCACCTCGTCCACTTCGCCCAGGCGGCCCATGGGGATTTTCGACTTCATGTAATCGATCTGGGATTGGGGCAGCTGGGCCAGGATGGGGCTCTTGAAGGTCGCGGGCGTGACGCAATTGACGCGCACGCCGGTCTGGGCCAGCTCCTTGCCGAGGGATTTGGTGAGGCCGATGACGCC
>JAGWPE010000127.1 GCA_028870635.1 Gammaproteobacteria bacterium
ACGGCGAGGACGCGAGCAGGGCTCCCTCCGGAGCGTCAACCGGCGGCAGGGCTTCGCGCTCGAAACGTCCCCGGCTGCGAAACCGGGCACGCTGCACGCGCCCGTCCGCGCGCAGCTCGTGCGCGGTGATCACGAAGTCCGTCTCGTAGCGCTCCACGAGATTCCAGGTATATGCGGCGAGCTTGTGCCCAAGTTGGGCGATGAACCGGTCCGGTCCGTACAGCCGAATCCCGGTATCGCGGCCCAGGCAGACCCGCAGCAACTGGTCGAAGCCGGCAAAGTGGTCCATGTGCGTGTGTGAGACGAACACATCGCTCACCCGCGGCAGCTTGCGGGGCGGCAGGCCCGACACGTCGCCGATGTCGAACAGGATCGCGCGGCGCTCGAACTTCAGGTCGATGAGCACCCCCGGATCGCCGAACGCCCGGTTGACGAGCATCGCATCGAAAATGGGCCGCATCGGGCCGGAGAATAGCACCGGCCACCCGGAGCCACTCGGCGGCCGCCGCGGGGACCTGCGCAAGGGCGCTTACGGCTACGGGTGTATGTCACCCCTGGACCTGGCATTCGGCCGTCGCGGGAAATCAGCCATGGCGGCAACAACAACGGGTTCGCGGCGTGGCTGTCCCGATTTCCGGAAGAGGAGGACGGCCGCAGCCGCCACCGTGCCCCACCACGGCTGCGCCAATGCGCTCGGCAAACTACTCCTTGGATTGAGTCGACCGCCGCCGCGACGGCCGGCGTTGCGATGCGCCGGGCGCGGCGCCGGCTTGACGATCCATCTCGCCGCGCAGTTGCGCGGTGGCTCCGGCCGACAAGCCCCCGAGCCGCGCCTCGATCGCCGCAATCGAGGGCCTGGGCCCGCGCACGTGCGTCTCGAGTGTTTGGCGCATTGCGCGCAGATGTTCCGGAGTGGTCCCGCAGCATCCGCCGATGATGCGCGCACCGGCATCGAGCGCGAGGCGGGCGTACTCGGCCATGAGTTCGGGCGTTCCGTTGAATCGGATCGCCCCGTCGACGTATTGCGGTATTCCGCAGTTCGCCTTCGCGACGAGTATCGCCGAGGAATCGGCCGCCGCTGCCAGATTGACGATCGAAGCCACCAATTCCGCGGCACCCACCCCGCAATTGCTGCCGCAGGCCGCCAGGTGATGCTTCTGCGAGAGGCCGGCGAGTTCGGCGGGTGTGATGCCCATCATCGTCCTGCCGTTCGTATCGAAGCTCAGGGTCGTGACAATCGGAAGTGCCGTCGGCCGGGCCCCTTCGATCGCCGCTTCGGTCTCCTCGGCCGAGGACATCGTCTCGATCCATAGGATGTCCGCGCCGCCCCGGGCGAGCGCCGCCGCCTGCTCGGCGAAGGATTCCCGCGCATCGGCCGCCGACAGCGGTCCCAGCGGCTCCAGGATCTCCCCGGTGGGCCCCATGCTGCCGGCCACGAGCACGACTCGTCCCACCCGATCCGCCTCGGCGCGAGCGAGCCTCGCCGCGGCCTCGTTCAGCTCCGCGACTCGACCTTCGGCCTTGTGCAATTTCAAACGATGGCGGTTGCCGCCGAAGCTATTGGTCAGCAGGATGTCGGCACCGGCTTCGATGAAGCTGCGCTGCAGCTCGCTGATCCGTCGCGGATGCTCCGTATTCCAGAGCTCGGGGGCCTCTCCGCTCGTCAACCCGCGTGCGAACAGATTGCTGCCCATCGCCCCATCGGCGAGCAGCCATGGTCGCTGCGCGAGCAGTGGCGTCAGTCGATCGGTCATCATCTCG
>JAGWPE010000128.1 GCA_028870635.1 Gammaproteobacteria bacterium
ATCGACGAGAGTCACCAGACCATCCCGCAGCTCGGCGCCATGTACCGCGGCGACCGCTCGCGCAAGGAGGTGCTGGTGGAGTACGGCTTTCGCCTGCCCTCGGCGCTCGACAACCGGCCGCTCAAGTTCGAGGAGTGGGAGCGCCTTGCACCGCAGATGATCTTCGTCTCGGCGACTCCGGGGAAATACGAGGCTCAGCACACCAGCCAGACGGTCGAGCTGGTCGTGCGCCCGACGGGGCTGATCGATCCGCAGGTGGAAGTGCGGCCGGTGAGCACGCAGGTGGACGATGTGCTCTCGGAGATCGGCAAGTGCGTCGAGCTCAACGAGCGAGTCCTCATCACGACTCTCACCAAGCGCATGGCGGAGGACCTGACCGACTACCTGCACGAGCACGGCGTGCGCGTCCGTTATCTGCACGCCGACATCGAGACGGTCGAGCGCACCGAGATCATCCGCGATCTGCGCCTGGGGAAGTTCGACGTGCTGGTCGGCATCAATCTTCTTCGCGAGGGGCTCGACATGCCCGAGGTGTCGCTGGTTGCCATCCTCGATGCGGACAAGGAGGGATTCCTGCGCTCGGACAACTCGCTCATCCAGACGATAGGCCGCGCCGCGCGCAATCTGAACGGCCGCGCCATCCTCTACGCCGACAAGGTCACGGGCTCCATGCAGCGGGCGATCGATGAGACCGACCGGCGCCGCCACAAACAGCTCGAATACAACACCGCCCACTCGATCACCCCGCGCGGCATCCGCAAGGCCGTGGCCGACATCATGGAAGGCGCTCGCGCCGGCGCTCCCCAGGCGGCTCTCGGGGGCGGACGGCGCCGCAACGGCAAGAAGGGCGAGGCGGGAGCCGCGGACCTCAAGCCCGAGGCCCTCGCCAGGCAGATGAAGAAGCTCGAGTCCGAGATGCTCAAGCGCGCCCGCAATCTCGAGTTCGAGGAGGCGGCCCGCCTGCGCGATGAGATCGAGCGCCTGAGACACCTGGAACTTGGCATTGCCTAGAGCGTTGCACCGTGAAGGGCGCGGCGCAGGGACGGGGCCGCGCAACGCGCCGCAGGCGACTTTGAGCCAATGAACAATTCCCAGGCAAGACCCTCCGGAACCGTGCTCCTCACGGTCATCGTGGTCGTGGCCGTGCTGCGCCTGGCGCAGGATCTGTTCGTCCCGCTCGCGCTCGCCGTCCTGCTCACGTTCCTCCTCTCGCCCATCGTCGCGCGCCTGCAGCATTGGCATTTCAACCGGCCGATCGCCGTCGTCGTTTCCCTGTGCCTCGCCCTCGCGCTCATCATCGGCGTCGGCGATGTGATCTTCGGGCAGTTCTCGGACCTCGCGCACCAGTTGCCGCAGTACGAGCTGCATCTGCGCGAGCACATCGCGCACCTGCGCGGCGTCCTGCGCGGCGGTATCACCGACAGCCTGGATGCGGTCGACCGCCTGGCCGCCCAGATCGAGCGCCTGAGCCCGGTCACCGGCCTGCCGGCCGGGGTGCAGAAGGTGGAGATCGTGCAGCCGCGCGCGAGCCTGGTGGAGATCGCGAAGGATGTCGTCGGCCCTCTGGTGAAGCCCCTCGGCTGGGCGCTCGCGGTGATGGTGTTGGTCGCCTTCATGCTGCTCAGGCTCCCTGACCTGCGCGAGCGCCTCATCCGTCTCCTCGGCCCGCGCAACCTCCAGGCGACCACCGCGGCGCTCGATGATGCGGCCGCGCGGGTGAGCCGCTACCTGCTGTCGCAGCTGCTCATCAACTCGATGACGGGGCTCTGGGTAGGGATCGGCCTCGCGCTGCTCAACGTGCCGAACCCCGGGCTCTGGGGCGCGATCACCCTGGTTCTGCGCTTCATTCCCTACGTCGGGATCTGGACGGCGGGCGCGATGCCATTCGCGCTGTCATTCGCCGCCTTCAACGACTGGATGCATCCGCTGGTCGTCCTCGGCATCTACGGCAGCGTGGAGCTCTTCAACTACGCGGTGCTCGAGCCCTGGCTCTACGCCGCGAGGACCGGCGTCTCGCCGGTCGCGCTGCTCCTCGCCGCGGCATTCTGGACGTGGCTGTGGGGACTGGCGGGCCTGCTGCTCTCCGTGCCCATCACGGTGTGCCTGGTCGTCATGGGCAAGTACGTCCCGCAGCTCGAGTTCCTCGAAGTGCTGCTCGGCGATGAGCCCGCGCTCGAGCCCTACCAACAGTTCTATCAGCGCCTGCTCACCAGCAACCGTGACGAGGCGGACACTCTTCTCGAGGAGGCGATGCGCGAGCACTCGCTGCGGGAGTTGTGCGACATCGCCATCGTGCCGGCCCTGCGGCTGCTCGAGGCCGACTTCGCCCGCGGAGCCCTGAAGCCCGCCAGGCGCCGAGCCGTGCTCGATCAGATCCAGCAGTGGGTGGATGAGCTCTTCGAGGGACTGCAGCACTCGGACGCGCGCGGCGCGCTCTCGTGGCAGCCGCCCGCGGTGCTGTGCGTTGCAGCCGAGGACCAGGCCGATGGCATCGTCGCGACGCTCCTCGCCTCGGTGCTGATCAACCGAGGCATCAGCGCTCGCGTGGCGCCGCTCGAGCGCCTGGAAGAGGAGGTCGAGACGGGCCTCGCCTCGGGGCTGCAGGCCGTGGTCGTTTCCGCGCTGCCGCCGGAGGCGGTTCCGCCCGCTCGGGCCGTCGTGAAGCGCATCCGTGCCCGGGCGCAAAGTCTGCCGATCATCGTCGGGCTCTGGGGACTCGACCACGACCTCGATCGCGCCGGGCACAGGCTCGAGAGCGCCGGCGTGAGCCTCATCGAGACCCGGGCGGCCGCCTGCGTGGAGGAGATCGAGCGCCTGCGTCACACCCCGGGCCCCACTCGAACCCAAGAGCCTCCCGAGGTGGTTCACGGCTCCTGATCCCTTGGTATACTGAGCGGCTTAAGCATAGGCGCGTAGCTCAGTGGTAGAGCACCACCTTGACATGGTGGTGGTCGGTGGTTCGATCCCACTCGCGCCTACCAGGATTCACGTAATGGGTTATCCCAGGCCCATCGGCTCCGGGCTCAGGAGAGATCGCAGGGTGGCGATGGGCGCCGGCCTGTCGATGGCGAAGCCCTGCACATAGGTGACCCCGAGCCGGCGCAGCTCGGGGATCACCTTGCTGTCCTCCACGCATTCGGCGATGCAGGGGATGCCGCGGAACGTGGCGATGCGCACCAATGATTCGACGATCACCCTGGCCGCCGGCTCGGTCCCGAGACGCTGCACGAAGCGCCCGTCCAGCTTCACGATGGTTACCGGCAGCTCGCTCAGGTAGCCGAAGCTCGCCACCCCCGCGCCGAAGTCATCGAGCGCAATGTCGAACCCCTGCTCTCTCAGGGCGCGCAGCGTCGCCACCGCGCGCGTCAGGTTCTGCACCGCCACCGACTCGGTGATCTCGATGCACATCTGTCGCGCCTCGAAGCCGTAGCGCTGCGGCAGACCGGCGACGAACTGCTGGAACCCCTCGGTCTCGAGGGAGGTGGCGCCGCAGTTGACGGTGAGGCGCAGGTTGCGGCCCGCCATCTCCCGCAGGAAGACGGCGGCGTGCTCGAATACCCAGCGGTCCACCTCCGTTACGAGCCCGAAACGCAGCGCCATGCCCAGCATCTCCCCGATGGGCCGTTCCTCGTTCGGCGGCGCATGGCGCAGCAGCAGCTCGTAGAAAGGGCGCGTGTCGGAAGCGTCGTGGATGTTGGCGATGCGTTGGGCGTAGAGCTGGAACAACCCGCCACTCAGGGCGGCCCGCAGCTGCGAGAGCTCCTGCAGCTCCGCGAGCCACCGCGTCATCACGACATCCGCGTGGGCGTAGAAGGACGTGCGGTTGCGGCCTGCCTCTTTGGCGGCATAGCAGGCCACATCGGCGTGGCTGAGCACGTCTTCCGGAGTCTTGTCCTCGCCGGGGCTCAGCACCGTGCCGCCGATACTGACTCCGACACTGAAGCTGCGTGCACCGGCTTGGAAACGGAAGGCGCGGATGGTCTCGTGGAAGCGGCGGCTGACCTCGTCGGCGCTCGCCTGGTCGCAGTCCGGCAGCAGGCAACCGAACTCATCGCCGCCGAGCCGCGCCAGCGTGGCGCCTTGCGGCAGCACCGAGCTCAGGGACTTGCCCAGCATCTGCAGCATCCTGTCCCCCGCCAGATGACCGCAAGTGTCGTTCACCAGCTTGAACTGATCGAGGTCGAGGTAGAGCAGTACGTATCGGCGTTCGGCGTCGCTCAGGGCGGCTTGCAGCCGGGCCTGAAATTCGAAGCGGTTGATGAGACCGGTCAGCACATCGTGGCTGGCGCGGTAATCGATCTCGGCCACCGCGCGCCCACGCTCGGCGAGTACGACGGCCAGCAGGTAACCCGTGAGAGTGGCGGTGGCAATGAAGAGCGTGCGTAGGATGTAGTTCGTGAGGGTGGTGGAGCTGCTCTCGCCGAGGAGGATCATGACAATGGCGATGAGCGCCGCGGCCGCACTGGCGCCGCCGACGCGTGCGGCTATGGACGCAAGCACGATGAACGGCAGCAGTAGGAAAAGCAGCCGCTCCCGCAGGTATGAGTCGACCGAGAAGAGGACGACGCCCATGACGGCGATGCCCAGCATCGAGCCAACCAGCAGCCAGACACGGCGCCGGTAGCCGATATAGCCCGGCTTCCACACCAGGATGAGGGGCGCGATGATGAGGTAGCTGAAGAAAGCGGAGAGGAAGTAGTGCAGGCCGAAGAGCGTCGACTCGGGCCCGGCGATGCCGAACAGCAGCCAGATCCGCAGGCTGTAGATCGGGAGTGCGAGCGCCGCGGCGATGAGGATGGCGAGCGTGAAGCCGGCCACGTCGCTCGTACGGTCGAGCGTGGCCTGGACGCGCCAGCGGGTGAGCAGCCACAGTGCCGTCATGTCGAGCAGCACGTCCATCCAGCCCACGCCGGTGGCACTGAGCAGCGGCGTGCCGAGGCGCAGCGACAGCAGGGTGCTGGATACCAGCACCGCGGGCCAGAAGCGAGCGCCGTAGCGCCACAGGATGGCGAGCCCGATGCCGTCTTCCGGATACAGTGAGGTGAGCCGCTCAGGGTTCTGCAGGCTCACCGCCACGTAGGAGATGAGCGGGACACCGTTGGCCACGAGCGAAAGCAGCGCCGTGAAGCCGAAAAGCCGTCCGAGGAAGCCACCGTGCTTCCCGATCAGGCGGCGCAACCACAGGGACGCCCCCATGCCCAGGCCTCCACCAGGCGTGCTGCCGGTCTTGTGACGCCGGGAGCTTAACACGCGTCGCGCTGCACCGCCTTGACGGTTCGGATATAATCGCCTGCACCGGCGCGACTCCGTTCGACATCTGGTCCGATCCCACTCGCGCCTACCATAGACTCGATGCGGCGCTCCCTCGTGATGAAGGCGGGGGAGCGCTTTGTTCAGTGATTGAGAGAGCCCGCGAAATGCCAGTGGTGACCCTGCCTGACGGCAGTCAACGCCGCTTCGATCGACCGGTGACGGTCGATGAGGTGGCGGGCGACATTGGCGCCGGGCTGCGCAAAGCGGCCCTGGCGGGCCGCCTCAACGGCAGGCTGGTCGACACCTCCTGCGTGATCGATGCGGATGCCAGCCTCGCCATCATCACCGACAAGGACCCTGCCGGCCTCGAGATCATCCGCCACTCGACCGCGCACCTGCTCGCGCAGGCGGTGAAGCAGCTCTTCCCCGAAGCGCAGGTCACCATCGGACCGGTGATCGAGGACGGGTTCTACTACGACTTTGCCTTCAAACGCCCGTTCACGATGGAGGATCTGGCCGCCATCGAGACCCGGATGGCGGAGCTCGCCAAGGCCGACGAGAAGGTCACTCGCCGCGTGATGGGACGCGATGAGGCGGTCGCGTTCTTCAAGAGCCTGGGTGAGCACTACAAGGCTGAGATCATCGCCAGCATCCCGGCCGGGGAGCAGATCAGCCTCTACGGCCAGGGCGACTGGGTCGACCTCTGCCGCGGACCTCACGTGCCCTCGACCGGCAAGCTCAAGGCCTTCAGGCTGACCAAGGTGGCGGGCGCCTACTGGCGCGGCGATTCGCGCAACGAGATGCTGCAGCGCATCTACGGCACGGCATGGGCATCTGAGGCCGATCTCAAGGCGCATCTCACACGCCTGGAAGAGGCCGAGAAGCGCGATCATCGCCGCCTGGGGCGCGAGATGGACCTGTTCCACGTCCAGGAAGAGGCGGTCGGCAGCGTGTTCTGGCACCCGCACGGCTGGACGCTGTACCGCACCATCGAGAATTACATCCGCGCGCGGCTGGAGAAGTCGGGCTACGTCGAGGTGCGCACGCCGCAACTCGTCGCCCGCTCGTTGTGGGAACAGTCCGGGCACTGGGAAAAGTTCGGCAAGGCGATGTTCGTCGCCCGTTCGGCCGAGGAAGAAGTCGATCTCGCCATCAAGCCGATGAACTGCCCATGCCACGTCCAGATCTACAAGCAGGGCATCAAGAGCTATCGCGACCTGCCGTTGCGCATGGCCGAGTTCGGCTCCTGCCATCGCTACGAGCCGTCGGGCGCGCTGCACGGCATCATGCGCGTGCGCGCATTTACGCAAGACGACGCCCATATCTTCTGCACCGAAGGCCAGATCACCTCGGAAACGATCGCATTTTGCGATCTCTTGAAGAGCGTCTACAAGGACTTCGGCTTCACCGACATTCTGGTCAAGTTCTCCGACCGCCCGCCGGTGCGCGCCGGCACCGACGCGGTATGGGACCAGGCCGAAGGCGCGCTTCTCGCGGCCTCGAAAGCCGCCGGTCTCGAGACCATCCGCAATCCGGGCGAGGGCGCGTTCTACGGGCCCAAGCTTGAGTTTGTGCTGCGCGATGCCATCGGCCGCGACTGGCAATGCGGTACCCTGCAGGTCGACTTCGTGCTGCCGGAGCGTCTCGACGCCTCCTATGTCGCCGAAGACGGCCAGAAGAAGCGTCCCGTGATGCTCCACCGCGCCATTCTTGGCTCGTTCGAGCGATTCCTCGGCATTCTGATCGAGCACTACGCCGGCA
>JAGWPE010000129.1 GCA_028870635.1 Gammaproteobacteria bacterium
CATGCTGGGAGAGTGGCGCAAGCTCAAGACCCAGCGGCCGCACGTGCTGATCGGCGTGGGCGGGTGCGTCGCGAGCCAGGAAGGCGAGGGCATTACCCGGCGGGCGCCTTTCGTGGACCTGGTGTTCGGGCCGCAGACCCTCCACCGGCTGCCCGACATGATCGCGCAGCTGCGCCGCACCGGCCGCCCGGTGGTCGATGTCAGCTTTCCGGAGATCGAGAAATTCGATCGCCTGCCCGAGCCGCGCGCGGAAGGCGCGGCGGCCTTCGTCTCGGTGATGGAGGGCTGCAGCCGCTACTGCAGCTTCTGCATCGTGCCGTACACCCGCGGCGACGAGGTCAGCCGCCCGTTCGAGTCGGTGCTGCAGGAGGTACGGCAGCTCGGGAGCCAAGGCGTGCGGGAGGTGACTCTCCTCGGCCAGAACGTCAACGCCTATGCCGGCCCCATGGCGGACGGTGCTCTCGTCGACCTCGCCACGCTGATCCATCACGTCGCGGCGGTCCCGGGCATCGAGCGCATCCGCTTCACCACCTCGCATCCGCTCGAGCTCAACGACAGCCTGATCGAGGCCTTCGCGCACGTGCCGCAGCTCGCGAGCCATCTGCATCTGCCCGTGCAGAGCGGGTCCGACCGCGTTCTCGCTCTCATGAAGCGCGGCTACACCGCCATTGAATTCAAGGAAAAGGTCCGCAAGCTGAGGAGCGTGCGGCCGGACATCTGTATTTCCTCCGACTTCATCGTGGGGTTCCCTGGAGAGAGCGAGCGCGACTTCGACGCGACGCTCTCGCTCGTGCGCGATGTCGGCTTCGACCAGTCTTTCAGCTTCCTCTACAGCCGCCGCCCCGGCACGCCCGCCGCGTCATTGCCCGATGAGACGCCTGCCGAGGTCAAGCAGGAGCGGCTGGCACGGCTTCAGGCACAGCTCGATGCCCAGGCCCGCGCCATCAGCGAGCGCATGGTCGGCAGCGTGCAGCGGGTGCTGGTGGAGCGGCCCGCAAAGAAAGACGGGCGGGATCTCGCCGGCAGGACGGAGAACAACCGCTGGATCAACTTCGGCGGTCCTGCGCAGATCATCGGCCGGTTTACCCGCGTCACCGTGACCGAAGCGTTGTCGCACAGCCTGCGCGGACGCCTGTGGCAGTAACCGTTCCCGAGGCGATCCGCGAATTCGATCTCGTGCCGTCGGACAACGCGCGGCTGGCGAATCTCTGCGGCCCGCTCGATGAGAACCTCCGGCTGCTCGAGGCGCGGCTCGACGTGCAGATCCGCCGGCGCGGCGACAACTTCCGGGTGCTCGGCGCGCGCGCCGGCAGCGCGGAGGACCTTCTGCAGGAGCTCTTCGCCCTGGCGAAGGACGAGGAAGTCACGCCGGAGCGCGTGCACCTGGCGCTGCGCGAGCGGGAGTCCGGCCAGGCGCCGGCGGACATCGAGCCCGCGGAGCGCGCCATCCGGGTGCCGCGCGGCGGCATCCGCGCCCGCGGCCACCATCAGCGCGAGTACCTCGCGCAAATCCGCAGCCGCGACCTGACATTCGGCATCGGCCCCGCCGGAACGGGCAAGACCTATCTTGCCGTGGCGTGCGCCGTGGAGGCGCTGCAGGCGGAGACCATCCGGCGCATCATCCTCGTGCGGCCGGCGGTGGAAGCCGGCGAGCGGCTGGGATTCCTGCCGGGCGATCTCACGCAGAAGGTCGATCCATACCTGCGTCCGATGTACGACGCACTTTACGAGATGTTGGGATTCGACCGGGTGACGCGCTTCATCGAGCGCAACGTCATCGAGGTGGCGCCGCTCGCCTTCATGCGCGGCCGCTCGCTCAACGATTC
>JAGWPE010000130.1 GCA_028870635.1 Gammaproteobacteria bacterium
CGTTCTACAACACCTTCGGCTATACGCCCACCGAGGTCTCCGTGGCGACCGGCTGCTACAACCAGCGCGGCTGCCTCTATGCCTGGGCGATCATGGTGAACGAGGACAACCCGCTCGCCCGCCTCTCGATGCGGCAGCTCGATGAGATCTTCGGCTCCGAGCGCAGCGGCGCCTGGATGGTGGGCGGCCCGCAGCATGCCATCCTCTTCACGGCCAAGTACGCGCGCAGCGCCAGGAGCAACATCCGCACCTGGGGACAGCTCGGCCTCAAGGGCAGTTGGGCCGACAAGCAGATCCAGACCTGGGGATATGTCGCGCCGGGATTCGCCGTGAGCTTCGAGCGTCACGTGATGCACTGGTCGGACAAGTGGAACCCGAACTTCCACGAGGTGGTGGAGGAGAAGGAAGCCACTGCGGATGCCGACGGCAAGCAAGTGTGGAGCCAGCGTATGTACGAGGCCATCAGCAAGGACAAATATGCCATCGGCTGGGGCGCCCTCATGCACGTCGATGGAACTTGCGTGAATCCGGATGGCACCAAATGCAATCCGTACCCGAACATCAAGATCCTGGCGATCTCCGCGACACCCGGCGGTCCGGCGATTCCCTTGACCGCGGCCAACGTCCGCAACCGCAGCTACCCGCTGGGCCGCGATGCCTACATCTACGTGAACAAGCCTCCCGGCCGGCCGCTCGATCCTGCCGTGAGAGAGTTCATCCGCTTCGTGCTGAGCCGCCAGGGCCAGCAGATCATCGCGAGCCAGGGTATCTACAGCCCTCTGCCCGAGAGCTACATCGAGAAGCAGTTGAAGAAGGTCGACTGAGCCCGCTTTGCCGCCCGCGCTTCCGGAGACGCCTCGAATGAATAAAATGCTTCGCTTCCTCATCCCCACCGCGGCGGCGCTGCCGCTCGCACTTGCCGCGACGCCGGCGGCTTGCGCGGGCCCCCAGGCGCAATCCTGGCTCAAGAATTACGAGCCGAATGCGCAGTCGCGCAAGTTTCCCGCAGGCTCGGCCGCCGAGCGGCGGGCGCGAATGCACGCGGTCGCCTATTCCCGCGCCTACACCCGGCAGTTCGATCTCAGCGGCCTGCCGAGCTACGCACCCAAGTCGCACCCGCACGGCACCATCCACGTCTGCGGTAACAACTACATCGGTGACTCGCCGCTCGGCGGCTGGTGGCAGGCGGCCTTCGCGAAGTACCAGCCCGGCATCAAGGTGGTGTACGACCTGCAGACGGCGGCGAACGGCATCGCCTGTCTCTATGAGGGCCGCGCGGACATCGGCATCGATCACCAGCCGCTCTTCTACGACGATCTGGCGAATCTGCGGCTCGAGGGATTCCTGCCGAGCGGCATCTCGGTAGTCACCGGCTCCTACGACACGATCGGCTGGCAAAACACCTTCGCCATCATCGTCAACGCCAAGAATCCCATCACCGGCGTCACGATGCAGCAGCTCGACGGCATTTTCGGGTCGGCACGCGCCGGCGGATGGCTGCGTACCACCTGGCATCCGCAATTCGCGCGCGGCGCCGGCGAGGACATCCGCAGCTGGGGGCGCCTGGGACTTACCGGAGAGTGGGCGAGCCGCAGCATCGATACGTACGGCTTCAGCCTGCGGTATTCGACCGCGCTGGAGTTCTCCGACGACGTCCTGAAGTCGAGTGACAAGTGGAACGGCAATCTGCTCGCCTTCGGCAACTACAAGCGCGCCGACGGCACGACGTACCTGGAGTCCGACCAGATCGTCGACCACGTGGCTGAGGACACAGGCGGCATCGGATACATCCGCTTCCATCAGGGGTTGCCGAAGACAGTAAAAGTCGTGGCGGTCGCCAAGAGCGCAGGCGGACCCTACATCCCGCTCACCATGGATACGGCGCAGGACCGGAGCTATCCGCTCTGGGGCGAACAGTCGTTCTGGGTGGAGGCGAAGCCCGGCCGGAGGCTCGATCCCAAGGTCTACGAGTTCATCCGCTTCGTGCTGAGCCGTCAGGGTCAGGAGCTCGTCCAGCGCGACGGCAAGTATTTGCCGCTGACGGCAACGATCTCCGCCGAGCAGATGAGCCGCCTCGAGGCGCTGGAGGCGGGGCGCTCGATCAACGGCGAGGCCCCCGGGGCGAATTGAGTCGTACTCGCAGCCTTCCCGGCAGCGCTCGGGACCTCCCATGACCTGCGGATGCGGTGCGCGCAGTTCCCTCTACCGGGGGCTGCGCGCGGCCGCGTTGTTCGCCGCGATGGTGTTGTCGGGCGCTCCGGCGCCGGCTGCCTCGCGCCTGACGCCACCCCCTTCTCTCGCCTCGATTCCGCCGCGGCCGGCGGCGCCCGACAGCTATGCGGCGCATGTGGTCGCGACGCTGCCGCCCTACATTCCGCAGAGCCGGGTATCGGGAGTGATCCGGATCTGGGGCCATGGCAACCCGAAGCTGCCGTGGATGCGCCACCTCGTGATGCTGTGGAGCCAGGGCTTTCGCCGCTTTCAGCCCGATGCAAGGCTCGAGTATCACATGTACGGCACCTCTTCCGGCGTGCCGTCGCTTTTCACGGGGATCGGGGATATCGCCCTCCTGGGCGAAGAGGTCCTGCCGCAAGAGCTGCGAGCCTTTGAGCGCGCCAAGGGGTACCGGCCTCTCGTCCTGCAGATCATGACGGGCAGTCTCGACGTGCGCAACTTCGACTACGCCCAGCAGTTCTTCGTCCGCGCCGATAATCCGCTCACCCACATCACGCTCGAGCAGCTCGCCGCAATCTTCGGCGCAGAGCAGGAATCGGGTGATTCGCCCATTCGCACCTGGGGCCAGCTCGGCTTGCGCGGCCGCTGGGCACACCAACCCGTTCGGCCCTATGGATGGGCGCTCGATGACAGCTTCGCCGTGTACCTGCAGCAGGCGCTGCTGGGGGGCAGTCACGAATGGAGCTGCGCGCTGCGGCAATACCGGCACATCTATCTGCCGGACGGCAGCATCTACGATCACGGCCAGCAGATCCTCGATGCGCTGGCGAAGGACTCTGACGGCATCGCCGTCTCCAACATCCGCTATGCCGGACCCGAGGTCAGGGCTCTTGCGCTCGGCGCGAATGCCGACGGCCCCTTCTATCAGGCTACGGAGCGCACGCTGATCGAGGGTCTTTACCCGCTCGCGCGCACGCTTCCGGCGGTCGTCGATGTGCCGCCTGGAGGAAGGCTCGACCCCAAGGTGCGCGAATTCCTGCGCTATCTCCTGAGTCGCGACGGGCAGCAGGCGGTGAACGAGGACGGAAGGTACCTGCCGCTTTCGGCGACGTTGCTGGCCGCGCAGATGCGCAGCCTTCCGCCGGCTGCCGACGCCGCGGAGGTGAAGCAGCGGCCATCGCAGTGGCGATCGCCGCGCGCCCTGCGAATCTGGGGGCCGCCCGCCATGACGGCGGTCGTCGATCGCTGGGTGAGCGGCTTTCACCGGCTCCACCCCGAGCTGGCCGTCGAGCCGCGGCTCATGGGATCCGATACCGCGATTCCCGGCCTGTACTCGGGGCGCGCCGACATCGCGCTTCTCGGCCGCCGTGACGATGAGACGGACGACAACGGCTTCTCGCGGCCGAAGGGCTACCGTTTCACGCGCCTCGAGCTGATGAGCGGCAGCCTCGATGCGCAAGGGCAGTCAGCGGCCCTCGCCGTGTTGGTGAGCCGAGGTAACCCGGTGTCGCGGCTGACCCTGGCGCAGCTTCGCCGCATTGCGGGCTGTTCCTGCGGGCCGGATCCGGCTGCTCCGCTCACCTGGGGAGATTTCGGCGCGCAGGGAGCCTGGGCGAGGCGGCCCATACACCTCTATCTCATGGACATCGACAGCGGAACCGGCGCTTACTTCCTGCGTGCCGTCATGAAAGGCAACGCCGCGCTCGATTGGAGCCGCGTGCGCGAATTCCACGACGTGCGCGGCGCCGACGGCTCCAGACAGACAGCGGCCGCGCTCGCGGCGGCCGCTCTGCGCCAGGACCCCGGCGGAATCGCGGTGTCGAACGTGCGTTACGCGCGCACGGGGTCGAAGCTGCTGGCCATTGCGGCGCGAAGCGGTGGACCATTCGTACTGCCCACCCGCGAGTCGATCGTTGCCGGGACTTACCCGCTGGCCCGCAGAGCCTATGCGTTCATCGATCGCGCGCCGGGTGAGCCGATAGATCCCAGGGTCGGTCAGTTCCTCCAATACGTGCTGAGTCCGGCCGGACAGGCTGACCTCAGGCGGGCCGGCGGATATTTGCCGCTTGCCGCGGGCACGAGGGCGGAGGAGCTTCAGACACTGAATGCAGCCGCCGCGCCTGCCGATTATGCACTCGAGGTTGCCGCATCGCTGCCGGCCTACCGGCCCCGCGGGCAGGTGAGAGGGACCATTCGTCTCTGGGGTCACGGCAGTCCGAAGCACGACTTCATGGGAAAGCTGCTGCGCCGTTGGGAGGCAGACTTTCACCGGTACCAGCCGCACGTGCGGATCGTGGATGACCTCTACGGCAGCGCCTCGGCCGTCGGGGCTCTCTACACCGGGGCGGGTGATCTCGCCATCCTCGGGGAGGAGGTCAGTCCGGCGGCCGAGCGGGCTTTCGAGCGGGAGCGACACTACGCGCCGACGATCTTCGAGGTGGCGACGGGCAGTGTCGATGTCAATTACTACGACTATGCCCACATGGTGTTCGTGAACCGGGCGAACCCGCTCGAGCGCCTCTCGTTGCCGCAGCTCGCGCGAATACTGGGCGATCCGCCCCCCGGAAGCGGCTCGGGCCCCATCCGTACGTGGGGCGAGCTCGGGCTGAGCGGCCCATGGGCGGATCGGAAGATCCAACCCTACTCGTGGCGGTTCGATCAGGATTTCGGGCTCTTCCTGCGGGCGCGAGTGCTGGGCGGCAGCGAGCGATGGAATCCGGATGTCCGCCAATTCGTCACTTACGATCATGCCGATGGCGCGATCGACGACCGCGGCGAGCAGATTCTGCAGGCATTGGCCCACGACCCGTATGGCATCGCGGTTTCCAACATTCGCTTTGCCAATCCGTCGGTCAAGATCCTGAGCCTCGCTGCGACGTCGTCCGGACCTCATGTCCTGCCGAGCGTCGAGACCCTGATCTCGCAGCGATATCCGCTGACCCGGATCATCCCGGCGGTACTCGATCTGCGGCCGGGGCAGCCCATCGACCCTGCCATCCGGGAATTCCTGCGCTTCATCCTGAGCCGTGACGGCCAACGCGCGCTGGTCGAGGAGAGCGGCTATCTGCCGCTTGGTGCGAAGTACGTCCGTGCGCAGCTGCGAAAGCTCGACGAGCTGAGCCGCTGCCGCGCGAGGAGCGGCTGTCGCCCCAGCTCGCGTCCAGACCTTGCGTCCAGTCCCGGACATCCGCCTGACGGGATGATTCGTGTCTGGGGGAATCCTGGTTTTCAGACGATCGCGCAACGATGGGCGCGGCGCTTTCGCACCAGCCACCCCAGCGATCGGATCGTATTGCACATGACGGGAAGTGACACGGGCATGGCGGGCCTTTACACGGGTGAGGCCGACATGGCCTTGCTGGGTCGTCCCGCCACTGACAGCGAGCTGCAGGCCTTCGAGTGGGTATTTCGCCGTCCTCCGTCGTGTATCGAGATTGCGGCGCACGACATCGGCATGCCGGGCGAGGCGTCCCGCGGCCGCTCGCTGTATGTCTATCTCGACTCCGGCCGGGGCGCGCAGCCTCTGGTCCCGGCGTTCCTTCATTACATTCTGAGCCAAAGCGGCCGGAGCGGGCACTCATGCGCATCCACTCGATGATCGCGGCGACTGCCGCTCTGGCCGTCGCGGCGTTGCCCGCCGCAGCCGCAGCCGCAGCCGCAGCTACAGCCACAGCCACAGCCACGGCCATCCCCGCCGCCGCCACGACCGCCGCGCAAAGCATCAGCATCCCTACCTGGGCGCATTACGTGACATCGTTGCCGCCGTATCAGCCGTCCGGGGAGGTGAGCGGCACCGTGACTAGCTGGGGGCACGGCTTTCTAAAGGAGATGATGCGCGACTGGGAGCAGGACTTTCACCGCTTTCAGCCCAACGTGAAGTTCCAGGACGACCTCGCGAGCAGCGCCGCGGCCATGGCCGGCCTCTATGCGGGGCGGGCCAACCTCGGGGTACTGGCGCGCGAGATCGTGCCGATGGAAGTGGCGGCCTACCGGAAGATGACCGGGCAGGAGATCTTTCCGGTCACGGTGCTCACCGGCAGCTATGCCGATCCCGACAAGCTCATGGCGCTCGGCATTTTCGTCAACCGCCGCAATCCGCTCGCGCGGCTCGACTTCCGGCAGTTGGATGCGATCTTCGGCGCGCAGCACCTCGCCGGCGCGCCGGCCAACATCCGCACGTGGGGGCAGCTCGGGCTCGGCGGGCGCTGGAAGGACCGGCCCATCCACCCTTACGCCGGTCCCGCGGGCGATGAGGCGCCGGCATTCTATTTCTCGCAGACCGTGCTGCGCGGCAGCACGCTTTGGAACGAGAGGCTGCGGCAGCTCGATGACGCCACCGGGTCCGATGGCAGACACATCGACGGCTACCAGCGCGCCGTCGATGCCGTAGCAATGGACCCGGACGGGATCGCCGTCACGGTCGCCGGCTATCACAATCCACATGCGAAGCTCGTCGCGGTCGCCGTCGCCGCCGAGGGTCCATACGTCGCGCCGAGCCGAGCGAGCGTGGCCGATCGCAGCTATCCGCTGTCCCGCTCGGTGACCTTCTATATCAACGACGGCCCGAAGATCCGGCCCGACCCCGCCGTGGTCGAATTCCTGCGTTACGTGCTGAGCCGCGACGGTCAGGAGCAGGCGCTGCGCGAGGGCGATTTCCTGCCGCTGACGCCGCGGATCGCCCGGGAGCAACTGGCGAAGCTCGCGGGCCCGGCGCCGCAGCGGCTCGCGGAGGGCGCCCGGCGGGCCACGGGCAAGGGGAGTCCGGCGCTCGAGCTCGTCCGCAAGATTCCGGTGCCGCAGATGACCGGGACCTGGGACCATCTGACGGTGGATCCCGCCACCGACCGGCTGTTTCTTTCCGCCCAGGATCAGCAGATGGTGTACGTCGTGCACCTGAAGGGACCCGCGGCGGTCCGGCGCATCACCCACGGATTCGATCGGCCGCAAGGGGAGTTGTACGTGCCGGGGGTCGACCGACTGGTAGTCACCAACGGCCGCAGCGCGCGCGTCAGTCTTCTCGACGGACATGAGCTGCGGCCGGCCGCGGCGCTCACGATCTCTCCGGGCGCGGACATGATCGCCTTCGATCCGGCTCATGGCGTGCTCTACGTCGAGTCCGGGGGAACGGACTCGCACCGTGGAACCGGCTGGCTGGCCATCATCGATCCACGGTCGGGCAGGCTCGCCGGCAAGGTGGTGACCGGCTATCGCGCGGCGGCGCTCGTGCCGGCGCAGCGCAGCCGGCGGCTCTACGCCGCCATCCCGGCGCTCGATCAGGTGGCCGTGATCGACACCGACACGAGGAGCATCGTGAGCCGTTGGCCGGTGCCCGGCAGGCCCGCATCGATGGCGCTCGATGAGGCGAGCGGCCGCCTCTTCGTAGCCACGCGCACTTTCTCCGGTGATCCGCGGCCGCCCGTCCTCAGCGTGTTGGATACGGCTGACGGCAGGCTGCTCGCCACGCTGCCGAGCAAGGATGCGACCGAGAACATGTATTGGGATGCCGCCCATCGCCTGATCTACACGAGCAGCCTGGAGGGCTATGTGCAGGCGTACCGGGCGCGCGACCCGAATCATTACGACCTGGTGGCCACCGTGCGCACGGTAGCGCATGCCGGGACCTCACAGCTCGTCCCGGACCTCGATGAGCTCTGCGTGGCCACTCCGCCGCGACCGGGGCAGCCGGCCGCGGTGTGGGTATTTCGACCGGCGGCGTCGGGCACGCGGTAGACCGTACCGCGCCCGGCGTCGGGCTGTGGCAGCATGGCGAGGATCGCCCTGCCGGAGCCCAAAATGCCGAAGCCGTCGAGCCGCCCATTCCCGATGTTCCGTCCGTGGGGCCTGTTGTTGGCGACTTTGTTGCTCGGGGCGGCGCCGTCTGCGCTGCTGGCCGCACCACCCGCCGCCGGTAAGTCCGCTCCGCCGCTCATCGTGCCGCAGCTCGACGGTCACGAGTTCAACCTGGCGAAGCTCCGCGGCAAGGTGGTGCTGGTGAACGTGTGGGCCACTTGGTGCTCGCCGTGCCGCAGCGAGATGCCGACGCTCGATGCCTTCTATCGTCGCTATCACGCGCGCGGGCTGGATCTCCTCGGCCTCAGCATCGATGAGGCGCCGGATGCAGTCCAGGTGCGCAAGGTCATGCGGCAGTTCAGCTACCCGGGGGCGCTGGCGAGCGCGGCGCGGGTAAACGGCTTCGGCGAGCCGATTGCCGTCCCGGTCACGTACGTGATCGATGCCCAGGGCGTGATCCGCGCGCAGCTGCAGGCGGAGGGGCCTTCCGGGGTCTCCAGGCAGGCGCTGCAAGAGGCGGTATTGCCGCTGCTGCCGCACGCTGTCGCCGAGCATCCAGCTCCCTGAGCTTCGCCTGAGCGTAGCGACGGATCGCCGGGACACGGGAGCGGAAACCACGCAGGTATACTTGGGGCACCTACTTCGAGGCGCCCCCATGTCCAAAGTCCTGCCCCTATCCGGCAAGCCGACCCCGCCGGCCGGCTCCCCGGGCCTGAATTCGGTCGAAGAGATCGTGGCGGACCTCAAGGCCGGCCGGATGGTCCTCATCATGGACGATGAGGACCGCGAGAACGAGGGCGATCTCATCATGGCGGCGGAGCTCGCGACGCCGGAGGCCGTGGCGTTCATGATCCGCCACACGAGCGGCATCATCTGTGTCCCCATGGAAGAGGACCGGCTGGCCCGCCTCGATCTGCCGCAGATGGTCGCCAGCAACAGCGAATCGCACCGCACCGCATTCACCGTGTCCGTGGACGCCCGTACGGGGACGACGACGGGCGTCTCCTCGGGCGACCGCGCCACAACCATCCACGCGCTGGCGGATGCCCGCTCCAAACCGAGCGATTTCGCGCGGCCCGGGCACATCTTTCCGCTGCGTTCCCGCCGGGGCGGTGTGCTGGTGCGGACCGGCCATACCGAGGCCGCCGTCGACCTCTGCCGCCTGGCCGGTATGCAGCCCGTGGGCGTGATCGGCGAGGTGATGAACGAGGATGGCACGATGGCGCGGCGGCCGCAGCTGGAGGCCTTTGCCAAACACCATGGCCTGAAGATCGGCACCATCGCCGACCTCATCCGCTACAGGCTGCGCAACGAGCGCTCCGTCGAGCGGATAAGGGCTCAACCCGTACAGACGGAGCTCGGCGAGTTCACGCTGTACGCCTATGAAGACCGCATCAGCCAGGATGTGCATCTCGCACTGACTCGCGGAAAGCTGCGCGGCGAGGAGCCTCCCCTGGTCCGCGTCCACGTGGTGGACCCCTTGCGAGACCTCCTCGGTATCCGCGCTGATCCGCTGGCATGGACGCTGCGCGCGGCGATGGAGCGGATCGCGCGCGCCGGCAGCGGCGTCATCGTGATCCTGCGCGATCGCGAGTCGCCGGATGATCTCATGCAGTCGGTGCGATCGTTGGCGATCCCCGGTGCCGCGGATCCGCAACCGGAAGCTGCGGCGGATTCAGGCGGCGCGCGGCGCGACGGCGAAGTGCTGCGGACGTTTGGCGTCGGCGCACAGATTCTGAAGGATCTCGGCGTGCGCCGGATGCGGGTGCTCTCCGCGCCCAAGCAGATCCATGGGATAGCAGCGTTCGGGCTGGAGATCGACAGCTACGTTGGAGAGGACGTTTGAGCGCACCGCGCGTTCTCGAGGGCGAGATCGTCGCGCGCGGCCGCAAGGTGGCCGTCGTCGCGGCGCGATTCAACGATTTCATCGTTGCCAGCCTCCTCAAGGGCGCGACCGCGGCCTGGCTGGAGCGCGGCGGTCCCGCCGAGGACCTGCTCGTCGCGCGGGTGCCCGGGGCCTTCGAGCTGCCGGTCGCGGCGCGCAGGCTGGCGCTGTCGGGCCGCTATGATGCGGTAGTGGCGCTCGGCTGCGTGATCCGCGGGGATACGCCCCATTTCGAGTATGTCTCGGGCGAATGCGCGCGCGGCCTGCAGCTTGCGAGCCTGGAGACCGGCGTCCCCGTCATCTTCGGTGTCCTCACCGTCGAGACGGTGGAGCAGGCCCTCGAGCGCGCGGCCACGACGGCCGGCAACAAAGGCGCCGAGGCCATGGAAGCCGCCCTGGAGATGGCAAGCCTCATGGCCAGCCTCTCTTCCTGACAGCCCATGCCCGACGACCGCCCGCCCATGCCGACCGAGCCCTCCGCGCGAACGATGTCCAGCCAGCGCTCGGTGGCGCGCAAGCTCGCGTTGCAGGCCCTGTATCGCTGGCAACTGAACGAATGCCCCTGGCAGGACCTCATCCTTGAGTTCGGCGACGCCGAGGACATGCCGCGTGCCGATCGCGAGTACTTCCGGGAGCTGGTCGAGGGCGTCTGGCGAGCCCGCGAGGCCCTCGATGCCGACCTGTCATCCTGGGCCGATCGCAGCCCCGCGCTGCTCGATCCGATAGAGCACGCCATCCTGCTGATGGGCGTGTTCGAGCTGCGGCATCGCCTGGACGTGCCCTACCGCGTGACGATCAACGAGGCTGTGACCTTGGCGAAGCGCTTCGGCGCGACCGACGGCCACAAATACGTCAACGCCGTGTTGGATCGGGCGGCGCGCGCCCTCCGTCCCAACGAGCATTGATGGCGTGTCCCTGTCGGAATTCGATCTGATCGACCGGTACTTCCGCGCCTGCGGCGCAAAGCGCGCCGATGTGCGAGTCGGCATTGGGGACGATGCGGCGATTCTCGACTGCCCCGCGGGGATGGAGCTGGTGGCGGCCGTGGACAGCCTGGTGGCCGGCGTGCATTTTCCGCACGGATCTGCGCCCGCATCGATCGGGCATCGCGCGCTCGCCGTCAACCTGAGCGATCTGGCCGCGATGGGCGCCCGGCCGGCATGGGCGTTGCTCGCACTCACACTGCCGCAAGCCGACGAGTCCTGGCTGTCGGAATTTGCCGCAGGTTTCGCCGCACTGGCGCGCGCTCATGATCTCGCGCTCGTCGGTGGCGACACTACTTCCGGGCCGCTCTGCGTCACCGTGCAGGTGCTGGGGCACGTACCGCGCTCGGCCGCGCTGCTGCGGTCGGGCGGCAGGGCCGGCGATGCGCTCTTCGTCTCGGGGACACCCGGCGATGCGGCCGCTGGCCTGGCGATCGAGCAGGGGAGGCTGGCCGCCGCGAACGACGCGGCGGCATACCTGCGCGAGCGGTTTCTCTACCCCGCTCCGCGGGTCGCTCTGGGGGAATGCCTGCGCCGCTACGCCAGCGCCTGCATCGACGTGTCCGACGGCTTGCTGGGAGATGCGGCAAAGCTGGGCCGCGCCAGCGGCTGTGGAGTGGAGATCACATACGGCGAGGTGCCGGTCTCGCAGGAGTTGGCGCGAACGGTGGGCGAGGAGCGTGCGCGCGAGCTCGCGCTGACCGGCGGCGATGATTATGAGCTGTGCTTCAGCGTGCGGCCGGCGCAAGTCGCGAGACTCCTCGCGGAGTTGCCGCCGCAGCGCTGGGGCTACGCACGGATCGGCTCGCTGCGCGGGGCGCCCGGCGCGGACGTTCTGCGTGACGGCGCCGTGATGAGCTTCTCGCATTCCGGGTACGACCACTTCAAGACGCCGACCTGAGTGTCGGTTATGTCAAGTCGCCCGGAACGGGCGCCGGGGCGGCGAGCGCACATCGCGCCTGCTGATGGAATGCATCACAGTCGCGCGCGGCCTCAGTCCGTATCCTCTCGGACGTTCCACGACCTCCCGCGACTCATGCCCGTACCAGCCAAAGGACCTACCGTTTTGCCCAAGGCCGCCGCGCGCGGCATCCCGGAGAGGATCGGCAAATACATGGTCATCAAGGAAGTGGGCCGCGGCAGCACCGGCGTCGTCTATCTGTCGCACGATGCCTATTACGGCCGCGACGTCGCGATCAAACTCTACAACATGGATCCGGGCGCCGACGCGGAGCGGGCCCGCGTGGCGCGCAAGATGTTTCTCTCGGAGGCGCACCTGGTCGGGATGCTGCAGCATCCGCACATCCTGCCGATCTACGATGCGGGCGAGGAAAACGGCCACTGCTACATCGTGATGGAGCACGTGCACGGCGCGCGCACGCTGGCGACCTACTGCCGTGCCGACAACCTCCTGCGAATCGACGACACCGTGGAGATCATCTTCAAGTGCGCGAAGGCGCTGCATTACGCGCACACGCGTGGCGTGATCCACCGGGACATCAAGCCGTCCAACATCATGCTCACGCAGGACAGCGACGTGCGCATCATCGACTTCGGCATCGCGCTGGTGTCGGACTCGGAGATCTCGCGCATCGAGGGCATCGCCGGCAGTCCCTCCTACATGTCGCCGGAGCAGGTGCAGAGCCTCGAGCTCGGCAACCGCTCCGATCTCTATTCGCTCGGCGCGGTGATGTACGAGCTGCTGACGGGCTCGCGCCCGTTCCGGGCCGGCAACCTGCAGAAGCTGCTGCATCAGATCGTGTACGCCACGCCGCCGCCCATCCACACCCTGCGCAAGGACGTGCCGGAGGAGCTGGAGAACGTCGTGGCGACCGCGCTGCAGAAGGACCCGGAGAAGCGGCACAAGAGCGGGCTCGACTTCGCCGCGGAGCTGACCCGGGTGCACCAGCGGCTGCGCGAGGCCAATGCGCGTATCGACCGGCAGGAGCAGTTCGGCGTCCTGCGGCGCCTCAAGTTCTTCCATGAGTTCTCCCACGCCGAGATCTGGGAGGTGCTGCGCGCGAGCAGCTGGCAGGACTACTCGCAGGGCGAGGAGATCGTCAAGGAAGGGGAGATGGACGACCGCTTCTACATCCTGGTCTCGGGCGGCTGCGCGGTCGAGCGGCACGGGCGGCGCATCGGCGCCCTGGACACGGGCGACTGCTTCGGCGAGGCGAGCTACGTCCCCGGGGCGAAGCGAACCGCCACCATCCGCGCCGCGAGCGCGGTGACGGTGCTCAAGGTGAGCTCGACGCTGCTCGAGCAGGTCTCGGCCTCGTGCCAGCTGCGCTTCAACCGCGTATTCCTGCGCACGCTCATCGGCCGGCTGCAGGGCGTGGAGCAGCAGCAGCAGGCGAATCCTCCCGCCAACAGCTGAACTTCCGCTGAGGCACCGGGATGTGCCCCGCCGCCGCAGGGCGAGGCGGTGCCTCTCAGCGAAGCACTGCTTCGCCCGCCGAGCGAGCTTTGGGCAAAAACCGCGTTTTTGCCCAAAGCAGCGCTGGGCCGGGCAGGAGCCCGGCTCCAGCGCCTGAACAATCGCAGGAAGCCCGGATCCAGCGCTTCAAACCATTCTGCGGTAAATTCCGCCTCGTGCACATTCTGCTCATCGAGGACGATACCGAGGCCGCGCGGGTCCTCGTGAAGGAGCTGCGCGAGAGCGGCTATACGGTCGATCACGCCGCGGACGGCCGCGAGGGGCTCTCCCGCGCCCTTGCCGGCAAGTTCGACCTGATCGTCACCGACCGGATGCTGCCGCACATCGATGGACTCACCATCATCCAACAGCTGCGGGGCGCGCGGCTCGCCACGCCGGTACTGGTCCTGAGCGCCCTCGGCACGGTGGACGACCGCATCCGCGGCCTCAAGGCCGGCGGCGACGACTATCTCACCAAGCCCTTCGCGTTCGCCGAGCTCCTCGCGCGCATCGAGGCGCTGCTGCGGCGCCGCCCGAGCGCCGCCGAGTCGACGGTGCTGCGGGTGGCCGACCTGGAGTTCGACCTCATCGCCCGCAAGGTCGCCCGCGCCGGCCGCGAGATCGAGCTCACTTCCCGCGAGCAGAAACTGCTCGAGTTCCTCATGCGGCGGGCGGGGCAGGTGGTCACGCGCACCATGCTGCTCGAGGGAGTCTGGGACCTGCACTTCGATCCGCAGAGCAACCTGGTCGACGTGCACATCAGCCGCTTGCGCCAGGCGATCGACCGCGGCGCCGAGCGACTCCTGATCCACACCGTGCGCGGCTCGGGATACGTGCTCAAGGAGGAAGAGGATTGAAGGACGCGCGCCGCTGGGGCCTGTTCAACACCTCGGCCTTCCGCATGTCGATGGGCTATACGCTCCTCGTGGCGCTGGCGGTGTGCGTGACCCTCGGCAGCACCTACCTCCTGACGCAGAGCATCATTCAGGGGGATGTCGATCTCATCATCGACACGGAGCTGCGCAGCCTGGAGAACCAGTACGTCCGCAGCGGCATCCCCGGAGTCACGCAGGAGATCAACCTGCGCATCGACAGCTGGGGGCGGATCGGGGCCGTGTACATGCTCGCGGGACCGAAGTTCGACCGCCTCGCCGGCAACGTCACCAACTGGCCGTTCGACGGCGCGCCGGCCGAGCCCTGGCCGGAGTTCCGCATCGAGTCCATCGAGCCGGGACAGCGCTCCGTCCACCCCGTGCGCGCCGGCGTGCGCAAGCTCCCGAACGGCGACTGGCTGCTCGTCGGCACCGACATGTCGCAGGATCGCCGCTATGTGCGGACCTTCCAGATCGCCACGCTCTGGGGAATCGGTCTCTCGATCCTGGTAGCCGCCGTCGCGGGGTTCTCTTTCAGCTTCCGCCTCGCACGCCGGGTCGCGGATGTCACTGATACCTGTGTGCGGATCATGTCGGGCGAGCAGGGGCACCGTCTTCCCGTGGTCGGCACCAGCGATGAGTTCGATGCGCTGGCGACCTCGGTGAATCGCGTGCTGGATCGGCTCGAGGAACAAACGCGAACTTTGCGCGCAACTTTCGACAGTGTTGCGCATGATCTGCGTGCGCCGCTGCACCGGTTGCGGACGCGGATGGATGCGGTGTTGCGCCTGCCGGCTTTGGAGTCCGGCATCCGCGAGCCTGTGGAATCGGCGCTGCGGGAGGTCGACCGTCTGCAACGCACCTTGGCGACGCTGCTGCAAATCGCCCTCGCGGAGTCGGGAGCGCCGCTCGCATCGCCCACGCCGGTGGATGTCGGTGAGCTGGCCGATGAGCTGGTGGAGCTGTTCGAGCCGGTGGCGCGCGAGCGAGGCCTGACGCTGACGGGCCGCGCAGACCACGGAGTGATCGTCGAAGGCAACCGGCAGCTGCTGGCGCAGCTCATCACCAATCTGCTGGAGAATGCGCTCAAGTACGTGCCGTCGGGCGGCCGAATCGACGTCGCCGTGAAGCGGCTCGCCGACCGCGGGCATCTCATCATCAGCGACAATGGGCCGGGGATGCCGGCCGAGGAGCGTATGCGCGCCGGCCAACCGTTCGCGCTCGTCGGGCAGAGGTCAGGCCTGCAGAGCAGCGGTCTCGGGCTGTCGCTGGTGTCGGCGATCGCGCGCCTGCATCGGGCGCGCCTCGCGCTGGAGAGCAATGACCCCGGCCTGCGCGCGGTGGTCAGCCTGCCCCTCTCGGAGCCTCAGGCCTCGCCGGCGTCTTTGTCGCGCTCGATGAGCGCGTAAGCCGAGTGGTTGTGAATGGACTCGAAGTTTTCCGATTCCACCACATAGGCGGCGATGCGCTCGTCCGCGTTGAGCCTGGTGGCCACGTCCCGCACCATGTCCTCGACGAACTTCGGATTGTCGTAGGCGCGCTCGGTGACGAACTTCTCGTCGGGACGCTTGAGGATGCCGTAGAGCTCGCACGATGCCTCGCTCTCGGCGATCTCGATGAGCTCCTCGATCCACATGTGGTGGCGCAGGCGCGCCTTGATGGTCACATGCGAGCGCTGATTGTGCGCGCCGTAGGAGGAGATGCGCTTGGAGCAGGGGCAGAGGCTGGTCACGGGCACGACCACCTTCACCCACATGTCGGTCTGGCCGCCGCGGCGCTCGCCGATGAGGCTGGCGTGGTAGTCCATCAGGCTTTCCACGCCGGAGACGGGCGCGCGCTTCATCACGAAGAACGGAAAGCTCATCTCGATGTGGCCGACGTCGGCCTCGAGACGCTCCGTCATGGTCGCGAGCATGGCGCGGAATGACTCGACGGAGATCTCGCGCTCGCCGTGCAGGATCTCCACGAAGCGGGACATGTGCGTGCCCTTGAAGTTGTGCGGCAGGCTGACGTACATGTTGAAAGTGGCGATGGTGTGCTGCTCGCCGGCGGAGCGGTCCTTCACGCGCACGGGATGGCTGATGTCCTTGATGCCGACGCGATTGATGGGCAGCCGGCGGGTATCGGTCCGGCCCTGCACGTCCTCGACTTCGGCCAGGGTGGCTCGGACGGTCTTGGCGCTGGCGGGGGGAGGGGTCATGGGGTAAAGCGTACCGGATCGGCGCCCGAGGCACCTATATCTGTCGAGGTATGTGCCTACATCCGGGCAGAAGGTTGCTTTTCAACCTTCAGGCGCTGCCGACCGAGCGAATGCGGTCGTGGGGCTGCAGGGACCACCAGCGCTCGACCGTGGCATTGAGGCTCTGGGCATCGAGACCGGCCGCGCTCAGGCAGGAGTCGCGGGAGCCGTGCTCGATGAAACGGTCCGGAATGCCGATCTGCAGGAGCGGCAGGGAGACTCCCTCCGCGGCGAGGAGCTCGGCGATCGCGGAGCCGGCGCCGCCCTGCACCGCGTTCTCCTCGAGAGTGATGAAGGCGCGGTGGCGGCCGGCGAGATCCAGTATCAGGGACTCATCGAGCGGCTTGACGAAGCGCATGTTCACCAAGGTGGCATCCAGCCGCTCGGCGATGCGTGTCGCGGGCTCCAGCATGGGGCCGAAGGCCAGGAGCGCGAGCCCGCAGCGCCCTTCGCGCTTGATGAGCGCGCGGCCGACGGGGAGGGCGGTGAAGGCCTTCTCGAGCGGCACGCCGGGGCCGGTGCCGCGGGGGTAGCGCACGACGCTGGGTCCGCAGAGGGTGGTGCCGGTGTAGAGCATCTGGCGGCATTCGTTCTCGTCGCTCGGGGCCATGATGACGAGGTTGGGAATGCAGCGCAGATAAGAGAGGTCGTAGCTGCCCTGGTGAGTCGCGCCATCGCTGCCGACGAGGCCCGCGCGGTCGACCGCGAAGAGCACCGGCAGGTTCTGCAGCGCGACGTCGTGAATGAGCTGGTCGTAAGCGCGCTGCAGGAACGTCGAGTAGATGGCCACGACCGGCTTGAGCCCCTCGGTGGCAAGTCCCGCCGCGAACGTGACGGCATGCTGCTCCGCGATGGCCACGTCGAAATAGCGATCGGGAAAGCGCTTGGAGAACTCGACGAGTCCCGAGCCCTCGCGCATGGCGGGCGTGACGCCGATGATTCGCGGCTCGCGCTCCGCCATGTCGCAGAGCCACTGCCCGAAGATCTGCGAATACGACGGGCCCGAGGCCGCCTCCTTGAAGATCGTGCCGCTCACCGGATCGAAGGGACCCGGCCCGTGCCATTTGATCGGGTCGGCTTCCGCCGGCGGGTAGCCCTTGCCCTTGCGGGTGACGACGTGCAGGAACTGCGGGCCGCGGAGCTTCTTGACGTTGCGCAGCGTGGTGACCAGGGCGCGCACGTCGTGACCGTCCATGGGCCCGATGTAGTTGAAGCCGAGCTCCTCGAAGAGCGTGCCGGGCAGGACCATCCCCTTCAGGTGCTCCTCCGAGCGGCGCGCCAGCTCCCAGATCGGCGGAATGGGCTTCAGCACCTTCTTGCCGCCTTCGCGCAGGTGCCGGTAAACGCGTCCCGAGAGAGCGGCGGCGAAGTAGTTCGACAGCGCGCCCACATTCTCGGAAATCGACATGTCGTTGTCGTTGAGAATGACGAGCAGGTCGGCCGGCAGCGAGCCGGCGTGGTTCAGCGCCTCGAAAGCCATGCCGGCCGTCATCGCGCCATCGCCGATGATGGCCACCGCGCGGCGCGATTCGCCGAGGCGCCCGGCCGCGATTGCCATGCCGAGGGCCGCGCTGATCGAAGTGCTGGAATGGCCGACGCCGAACGTGTCGTACTCGCTCTCCGACCGGGTCGGAAAGGGGGCGAGGCCGCCCGGCTGCTTGATCGTATGCAGGCGATCGCGCCGCCCCGTCAGCACCTTGTGCGGGTAGGCCTGATGCCCGACGTCCCAGACCAGCCGGTCATGCGGCGTGTCGAAGACATAATGCAGTGCGACGGCGAGCTCCACCGCGCCCAGTCCGGCGGCGAAGTGACCGCCGCGCGTACTGACGGTGTGGATCAGGAACTGCCGTAGCTCCTGCGCCACCTCCGGCAATTTCGCCACAGGCATTTGCCGCAGGTCGGCGGGTGACTCGATCGCGTCGAGCAGCGGGTAAGCGTTCGGCGGGGAAGTCATCTTTGGCAGTGTACACCGGCGCGCGCCGGCACTTTACAATCTATGGCGTTGCGCAACTGCAACAGAAGCGCGGCGTTCTCAGCTCGGGGGCGTCCCATCCTGGGATTCGGGGATGCTGAACGGCTCGGGCTCCGCGCGGCCATTGCGCTTCAGTAAGATCTCCACCCGCTGCTGCGCGGCCTTGAGGGAGTCCTGACAGTTTCGTGTCAGCTCCACGCCGCGCTCGAAGGTCTTCAGCGCCTCATCGAGCGGCAGGTCGCCGCGCTCCAGGCGCGCGACCAGCGCCTCGAGCTCCGCAAGCGCCTGCTCGAACTCGGGTGTTTTGCTCTCCGGCATAAAGAGGGCACCTTATACAGGGGCGGCGGCGGCGGTCAATGTGATTGACGCGCGGGCACCACGGGCTTACAGTCGCAGCCCTCGTTAGACCCAGTCTAAGATAGGAGACGCGGCATGAACCTCAAGGGCAGCAAGACCGAGAAGAACCTGAAAGACGCGTTCGCGGGCGAGTCCCAGGCGAACCGCCGGTACCTGTACTTCGCAGCCAAGGCGGACGTCGAGGGATTCAACGACGTGTCGGCGGTCTTCCGCTCGACGGCCGAGGGTGAGACGGGTCATGCGCACGGCCACCTCGAGTATCTCGAGGTGGTGGGTGATCCGGCTACCGGCCTGCCGATCGGCGATACCAAGCTCAATCTCAAGGCCGCGATCGCCGGCGAGACTCACGAGTACACGGACATGTACCCGGGAATGGCGAAGCAGGCCCGGGAGGAAGGCTTCAGCGAGATCGCCGACTGGTTCGAGACCCTGGCCAAGGCCGAGCGCTCGCACGCCAATCGCTTCCAGAAGGCTCTCGAGGCAATCTAGTTTGATGAAGCGCTGGAGCCGGGCTCCTGCCCGGCCCAGCGCGCCTCGGGCAACGCCGAAGCGGCTAAGCGCGGTTTTTACCCGAGGCTCCGCCAACCGCGGCGGCGAGGCACGTCCTTGTGCCTGGCAACCGCGCTGACCGCTCTTAGTCTCATGAGCTCTACATCCACTTCATCGGGCGATGGGGGGCCGCGGCAGCCCGCAGCAGGCCGCGAGGGCAGCCTCGAGGCACCCACCCGTCATCCGATCGATTGGCGCAATCCAGCTTTCTATGACGAGCCTGCGCTCACCCAGGAGCTGGAGCGCGTCTTCGACATCTGCCACGGCTGCCGCCGCTGCTTCAGCCTCTGCAACGCCTTTCCGACATTGTTCGACGCAGTGGATGCCACCGCCTCCGGCGAGGTGGCATCGGTAGACAAGCAGGTTTTCTGGCAGGTCGTCGACCATTGTTATCTGTGCGATATGTGCTTCATGACGAAGTGTCCGTACGTGCCGCCGCATCCGTGGAACGTCGACTTCCCACATCTGATGCTGCGTGCCAAGGCGGTACGCACCCGCAAGGAGGGCGTCAGCTTGCGCAACCGAGCGCTGTCCGCGACCGATACGGTCGGCAAGATCGCCGGCATTCCCGTGGTCGCGGAGATCGTCAACGCGGTCAATCGCTCGAGCGCCGGCCGCGCGGTGCTGGCGAAGGCGCTCGGCGTGGACCGCAGTGCGCCCATCCCGGAGTACCACTCCCGCACTGCGCGCAAGCGACTGCGGCGTCTGGGTAATACGGGCGGCGCGTCAGCTGAGGCAAGCGCGGGCGCCCCGGGAAACGTGCCGACGCCCGAGACCTCCGGCAAGGTGGCGCTCTTCACCACCTGCTACGGCAACCGCAACGAGCCGCAGATCAACGAGGATCTGGTCGCCGTCTTCGAGCACAACGACATCCCCGTGATGCTCCTCGCCCAGGAGCGCTGCTGCGGCATGCCCCGGCTGGAGCTCGGCGACCTCGAGGCGGTCGCCCGGCTGAAGGATCACAACATCCCGCAGCTCATTCGCGCGATCGACGCGGGGCTGGACATCGTCGCGCCGATCCCTTCCTGCGTGCTGATGTTCAAGCAGGAGCTGCCGCTGATGTTTGCGGATGACGCCGACGTCAAGCGCGTCGCCAAGCGCATCTTCGATCCCTTCGAGTACCTCATGCACCGACACCGCGCAGGCCTGCTGCGTACCGACTTCAAGCGCACTCTCGGCAAGGTGAGCTACCACGTCCCCTGCCACCTGCGCGTGCAGAACATCGGCCTGAAGACCCGGGATGTGCTGCGGCTCGTCCCCGATACCACCGTCGAGACGATCGAGCGCTGCTCCGGACACGACGGCACCTACGGCGTGAAGAAGGAATTCCGCGCCGCCTCGATGAAGATCGGCCGTCCCGTCATCCAGCGCGTCCAGTCCGCCGGTGCGCAGCACTATGCGAGCGACTGTCCCATGGCCGGCAGCCAGATCGAAAGCGGCCTCGAGGGGGCGCAGGAGCCGGAGCATCCGCTCACTCTCCTGCGGCTTGCCTACGGCCTCTGACGCGGCACCCGCATTGCTTCCGGAGCGCGCCATGGACAAGCTCACCGCCGCCGACCTCATGAGCCTCGAGCTCTACGCCCGCGAGCGCCCCGCCTTCCGCGCCCGCGTGCTCGAGCACAAGCGCGATCGCAAGCTCGCCGTCGGTCCCAACCTCACCTGGTCCTTCGAGGACCGGCTGACCATGCAGTACCAGATCCAGGAGATGCTGCGCGTCGAGCGCATCTTCGAGCCCGAAGGCATCCGCGAAGAGCTCGACGCCTATAATCCGCTGATCCCGGACGGCAGCAACTGGAAGGCGACGCTACTCATAGAATTCCTGGACGTCGCCGAGCGCCAGCGCCAGCTCGCGCTCCTCATCGGTCTCGAGGACCGCTGCTGGGTGCAGGTGCGCGGCCACGACCGGGTGTATGCAATCGCCGACGAAGACCTCGAGCGCGAGAATGCCGAGAAGACTTCATCGGTGCACTTCCTGCGCTTCGAGCTCACCCCGCCCATGATCTTCACCCTGAAGAGCGGAGCGGCGCTCGCCGCCGGCGCCGATCACGATCACTACCGCCATTCCATCGATCCCGTCCCGGACCCCGTAAGAGCCGCGCTACTTCATGACTTGAAGTAAGATTCGCGGCACGATGAATCAGTCCTATACCGCTTCCGACATAGAAGTCCTCAGCGGCCTGGAGCCCGTGCGCCGCCGCCCAGGCATGTACACCCACACCTCGCGGCCCAACCATCTGGCGCACGAGGTCGTCGACAACAGCGTCGATGAGGCGATCGCCGGCTACTGCAAGCAGATCGATGTCACGCTCTTCAAGGACGGATCCCTGCAGGTCGCCGATGACGGCCGCGGCATGCCCGTCGACATCCATCCCAAAGAGAAGGTGAGCGGCGTCGAGCTCATCCTCACCCGCCTGCACGCAGGCGGCAAGTTCTCCGACAAGACCTACAAGTTCTCCGGTGGATTGCACGGCGTCGGCGTTTCCGTCGTCAATGCGCTCTCCAGGCACCTCGAGTGCTGGATCAAGCGCGGCGGCAAGGAATACAACATCAGCTTCAAGGACGGCAAAGTCCACTCCAAGCTCGAAGTGGCGGGCACCGTCGGCCAGCGCAACACCGGCACCACGGTACGGTTCTGGCCCGATCCCAAGTTCTTCGATTCCGACAAGTTCTCGGTCCCGCAGCTCAAGCACACCCTCAAGGCCAAGGCCGTGCTCTGCGCCGGGCTGCGCATCACCTTCAGCAACGAGGCCACCGGCGAGAAGGACGAGTGGTTCTACACCGGCGACCTCGGCGCTTATCTCATCGAGGAGCTGGCCGAGAATGAGCGGCTGCCGAACGAGCCCATCACCGGCCAGCGCGAGGAGGAGAGCGACGCGGTGAACTTCGCCCTCGTGTGGGCGCCCGGCGCGGAG